>JAYTUA010000207.1:0-4509 GCA_043745015.1 Opitutaceae bacterium
TGCGTCGCCGTCGAGATCACCGGGAGAAACAACCCGCATGACCCGATCTGCCCGCGGATCTTTGCATCCCACTGGTCCCCGCCCACGAGCTCGCTCTGGTCGAACCACACCTCGACGCCCGATGAGCGCAGCGCGTCCGCGATGCGCCGCGCCGCCTCCGCGTCTTGCGACGCGTAGCTGAGGAAAACGGCTTTGCTGGATTCGCTCATCGTGAGCTTCCAAGCACCAGCACATCGGTGCCCTCGTATTTCCGCATGGCCCGGTCGAAGGTGACCAGCCGCAGTCCGTGCCCGCGGGCAAAGGCGGCCAGATAGGCATCCGTCCAGGTTTGGTGCGCGGGTTGATTGCTCCGGCTGTAATCCCGCCAGCGGATCTCGATACCATTGGGCTCGGGCAGGAAGATTATCTCCTCCCGGTCGATCAGGCGCTCATATTCCCGCCAGGCCCGGGCCTGCGTCAGCACGTTCGGACCCATGATGGCCGGGTTGGTCGTGTGGCGCAGGAAGGCCAGCTGGGTGAGCCGGCAGAAGACCAGCGTCTCCCGGGGATGCGCCACCAACCACCGCCGGGCGGCCGCATTATGGACATGACCGTCCAAAAACAGCGCCAGCCAGAGGTTGGCGTCGGGCAACGTGGCCTCAGACGACATCGTCCAGTTGTTCCTTGGTGGGCTGGATCACGAAATCGCCCTTGCAGGCGAGCGTGGGGAAGGCCGCCGGGCGCTTGCGCCGGCGGGAGGTCGTGGTGGCACGTCCGTCGCGCAGTTCGCGCCGGAGTGCGCTGACGACGACATCTTTCAACGATTGGTCGCGCAGGGCGGCGACGGCCTTGGCTTCGCGGAACAAGGGATCGGGCAGATCGATGGTGGTTCTCATAAAAGCATATTTATGTGTGACCGGCGGACGGGTCAAGCGTCCCCACCCGCCACCCGCCCTGGTTGAACCACACCTCCACACCGCTCGCCCGGAGCGACTCGGCGATGCTCTTCGCCGCCTCCACATCCTCGGAGGCGTAGGAAAGGAAGACGGCTTTGGGGGAGTCAGACATGCAGAAATACATTTACCGCGGATTGCGCTGATGGGCACGGATGTTGATACACGCCAACGCGGACGATACTGGATCCTTCTCCAGCGACTGCGGGATCAGGATGACAGGTGCCGTGGGTTTGCTTGGTATCCGTGTTCATCCGTGTAATCCGTGGTGAAAGGCCTTGGTCGGTCTCGGGGTTTGGCGCGGGCTATTTCTTGGCGAGCAGGTCCAGCACGGCGGCGGACATCGAGATGACGGCGGCCTTGAGTGTCGGCTCGGGCACGGGCGCAAAGCCGGAATTGTGGTTTGACGGCACCGGCACGCCGGTGCGTTTGCTCTCCTCGAATTTCTCCGGCGCCGTGCCACCCACGCGCCACAGGCAGATCGGTACGCGATCCAGCGTCCGGCCATAGTAGGTGAAATCCTCCGCGGCGGTGAGCGGAGGCAGCTCCTTTACTCCGTCCGCGCCCAACCATTCCGTGAAGACCCCCGCCAGCCGCCGCGTGAGCGTGACGTCGTTGATCATCGGATCGGAACTTTCAGACGTCAGCGTGATCAACGGCAGGCGGTCCTCCGGCACGCCAAAGGCCCGGGCCGTGCCCTCGCAGATGCGCCGGATCGCCGCCACCTCCTGTTGCATCACCGCGTCATCGAACGCCCGGATCGTGAGCTCCAGCTTCACCTCGTCGGGAATGATGTTGCGCTTCAGGCCGCCGTGGATCGTGCCCACCGTGACGACCGCCGGCGTGCCGGGCTTGATCTCCCGGCTGACGATCGTCTGCAGCGTCACCACGATCTGCGCCGCCAGCACCACCGGATCCTTGGTCGTATGCGGGGAGGAGCCGTGGCCGCTGACGCCCCGCACCACGATATCCATGGAATTGACGCCGGACATGAAGGCCCCAGTACCGTAGCCGATCAACCCGGCGGGTTCATAGGCGCTCGTGTGCAGGGCCAGCGCATAGTCGGGCTTGGGAAACCGCGTGTAGAGCCCGTCGGCCAGCATGGCGCGCGCGCCGGCGACGATTTCCTCCGCGGGCTGCCCGATCATCACCAGCGTGCCGCTCCAGCGATCCTTGAGCGCCACGAGCACGCGGGCCGTGCCGATGAGTCCGGTCACGTGGGTGTCGTGCGCGCAGGCGTGCATCGCGGGCTGATCCTTGCCGGAAAGGTCTTTCACGATGGCGGTGCTCGCGTAAGGCACGCCCGAGGTTTCCTTGAGCGGCAGGGCGTCCATGTCGGCGCGCACGAGGACGGTCGGGCCGGGGCCGTTTTTCAACACGGCGACGACGCCGGTGTTGCCGATTTTCTCCGTCACCTCAAAGCCGAGGCCGCGCAGCTCGCGGGCGATGAGCGCGGCCGTCTTCACCTCCATGAAGGACAGCTCCGGGTTGGCGTGGAGATCCCGGTAAATCGTCTCAAGCGATGCATACTCGGCGTCCACGCGGGCCTTGACCGCCTCGCGTAGCTCGGGCGCGGCCGCCAGTCCCTGCACGGCAGCGAATGAGCATAAAGCAAATCCAGCAACGGCTCGAACTGTAGGAGCGGCTTTATGCCGCGATGGCTTGCCGGAATCGCGGCGTAAAGCCGCTCCTACAATAAGGCAGGCTTCAGGATTCGAAAATGTATCCGTGATCATCCGTGTCATCCGTGGTTAAATTGAATGGCCCGCTCACTACGGCTTGGCGGAGCGGAGGATTTCCTCGAAGCGCGGGTCGGATTTCAGCGCCGCGAAGCAGGGATCATCGCGCAGTTCGTTCGGTGATTCGATGCTGGGTCCGGCCAGCAGGCGGCGCAGGCAGGTCAGCGCCTCCTCGCGATGGCCGGTCAGGGCGAGAACCCGGGCTGTCTCACCCCAGACGGCCGCCATCATCAGGGCGTCGTACCGGGCCAGCTCGTCGAGCTGCGCCATGATGCCCGGCAGGTTGGCGTCGCCGGTGTAGGTCCGCAACAGGGCCAGGTCGAGGTTGGCCAGGCGCTGCTGACGGGGGGACCACGGGCCGGCTTCGAAGACGGCCCGCGCCTCCGCAGCGCGGGCCTTGGCGCCGGCTTCATCCTTCCGCAGCATCGCGACCATCGCGCGCAGGTAGGACGTGGGCAGGGCGATGACCCCGCCGGAGGAATTCGTGAGGGTCTTGAGGCGCGGATCCGCCAGCGCCTGCTCGGCCGCATTAAGGTCACCCGCCCGCAGGGCCTCCTGATACTCCCATTGCAAGCCATGTTTGTCAGCGGGCAGCGGTGGTACCATGCCCATCTCCCGGAGATAGGTGGTGCGGTCGCCATCGAGGGCGAACTGCCCCTTGATCCCGAAGGCCCGCAACCAACCGTCCCCCGGGAAAAGCGGTACATAGCGGGCCGCCAGGGCGGGCAGCGCCGCGTAGTGCCGCATGGCGGAATGGGTCTCCAGGAGACTCGTGACAAAGCTCCGGTCCAGCGGGTTCAGGGCGACGCACTTTTCGATCCGGCCGAGCGCCTCCGGCCAGCGGCCCAGCCGGCGCAGGGTGATGCCGATCCGGTATTGCAGTTCGGCATCGTTGGGCAGGGCGGCCTCGGCGGCCGAGAGTTCCTGGAACGCCTTCTCCCAGTTGTTCTCGCAGAGGTAGGCGAAGGCCCCCTGGGCGTAACGGGTCTCGGGCGCATCCGGGGCGATGCGCCGGGCGGCCTCCATCGCCCCCTGCGCCCGGGCGCGGCGTTCCGGCGAGGGATCAACCGCGCCGAACCAATACATCGTGCCGTGCAGGATGGACAGCTGGGCCTGCGCGTAGGCAAAGGCCGGGTCCCGGTCGATCGCCCGCTGATAAAGGTCGATGATCGGTTCATATAGCTCCCGCGTGGCGGTCGAGCTCAACCCCTGTTTCAGCACCCGGGCCTGCAGGAAAAGATCGTAGGCCACCGGGTCCTGCGTCGGCCGGCGCTCGATCAGGGCGCGCTCGCTGCCGGTCAGCGTGGCCTTGAGGGCGGTGGCGATCTGCTGCGCCAGCTTGGCCTGGACGGCGAAGATGTCGCTGGTGTCGCCGTCGTAAGTCTCGGCCCAGAGATGCTCGTCGGTGCGGGCGTCGATCAACTGGGCGGTGACACGCACCTTGTTGCCGGCGCGGCGCACGCTGCCCTCGAGCACGACGGCGACGCCGAGTTCCTGGGCGATTTTTTTCAAATTGCGGGAGGCCGCGTCTCGATAGGCCAGCACGGAGGTGCGGGAGATGACCTTGAGGTCGCGGATCTTGGCGAGACTGGTGATCACGTCCTCGTGGATGCCGTCAGCGAAGAAGGCATTCTCCGCCTCCGGGCTCATGTTGGCAAATGGGAGCACGGCGATGGACTTCGAATCCGCCTGCGGCAGATTCGCGGGAACAGGGAGCAAGGAGGAGGGAGCAGGGAGGGGAGCGGGAGCCGGTGCATCGGGCTCGGGTTTGCGCGTCGTGAACAGCGCGACGGCCACGCCGACCACGACGGCGGTCACCACGCCCCAGGTCCAGCCGG
>JAYTUA010000208.1:0-17721 GCA_043745015.1 Opitutaceae bacterium
GCAAGGGCCAACCCCGGGCTTGCGCCGACAGGTTACCCGGCTAGGTTGCCGGCATGAAGTCCGTGGTGGTCAGCAACCCCGATATCCTGAGCGGCACCCCCGTGTTCGCCGGGACGCGCGTGCCCGTGAAAAACCTCACCGACTATCTTGAGGGCGGCTCGACCCTCGACGAGTTTCTCGACGACTTCCCCTCCGTCGACGCCCGCCAAGTGGAAATCTACCGGCGCATGACGCCATCGCAGCGGCTGGAGCAGGCGATGCAGATGAACGGACAGATGCGCGAGCTGATGGACTCTGGCTTGCGCGCCACCCATCCGCAATTTTCCTCCGTCGAGCGAAGTCAGGAAATCGCCCGGCGCATCCGCCATGCCCGAGGCTGACCTGATCAGCCTGTTTGCCGTCCCGTTGGGAAAAGCCGGCCTGCCCTACATGGTCACCGGTGCCACGGCCGCCATCCTCTACGGCCAGCCCCGCACGACCAACGACCTTGATGTGGTGATCGAGCTCAAAGCCGCCGATCTGCCCCGCCTGCGCCTGGCGTTCCCTGAAGCTGACTACTATCTCCCACCGGACGAGGTGATCGAAGTGGAAATCAGGCGGGCGTTGCGCGGCCACCTTAATGCGCTGCACCACGATACCGGCTTCAAGGCCGACCTTTATCCGATGGGCCATGACGCCCTGCATCAATGGTCCTTCCCGAAACGCCGCCCGGTGCCGCACGGCGGGCAGACCATCAGCTTTGCCCCGCCGGAATACGTCATCCTGCGCAAGCTGGAGTATTTCCGCGAGGGCGGCTCCACCAAGCACCTGACCGACATCCGCGCCATGCTCGACGTGAGTGGCGACGCCATCGACCGCACCGTCCTTGCGGACTGGATTGCCCGCCTCGGCCTGCAAGCCGAATGGGCGCGAGCGCAATAGCTGAAAGCGTGCATGACATCATTCACCACACCTTTGCCCGGGAATCCGGCGGAGCTCGGAGTTTCCGGGACAAACACCGGGATTCCAGCAGGAATCAACGGCGTCGGCAGTCCTCGCATCAAGGTGGTGGGCAGTTTCGCGGAACTGGTCGCGACGCCCTTCGCAAATGGAGTCAATGCCCTCTGCTGGCCGCGCACGCTGCCGGGCGATTTCAGCGAAGTCGTGGCCCAGCTCGGCACCGGCGAAGGCATCATGCCGCTCGACGAGACCCGCCTCAACGCGCTCGTGTTGAGCGTCGCGGGACGGACCGCCCGGGACATTCTCCTCGCCGAGCTGCACCTGCTCCGCGCCCTCGGCCTGGCCCCCGAACTCAACTGCATCCACGCCTACCCACGTGACGACGAAACCGCGACCGTGCCGACCGATGTCTATTCCTTTCACGCCGACAGCGCCCCGGTGGAAACCGCCACCTTCCTTTGCACTTACCACGGAGCGGCGTCCGAGGGCCTGCGGAACGAGGACGCTCAACGCCGCGTCGACGTCTCCGCCACCCGAGCCGCACTGCTCAAGGAATACGGCGGAGCCGATGACGCCGGTTTCCGCGAATTCCTGCGGGATAATTGCTACGACCTACACTACGCGCCCGCGCCGAACGCGCAGCCGTTTTCCTTCGGCCTTGGCCACCTCTGGTGCATCGCCGTGGACTGGCCCGGCAGCGCCGTGCCGCCCTGCGTCCATCGCGCCCCGACGCAACTCCCCGGCCAGCCCCCGCGCCTGCTGTTGATCAGCTGAACGGGCCGGGCCTTACTTCGCGATGTTGCGCGGATGGATGCCGGTCCCGAGTTCAAAGGACGCCCCAACGGCGCCGACCACGGCGTGCGCGCGATCGAGTTCGAGTTCTTGCCGCAACCGGTAGACCGTTTCAATGCCCGTGCAGTGCGCGCCGATGAGATTGTCCGTGCCAAACTCCTGCAGCTTGCCAGCGGTCCAAACGAGGGTTTTGTCGCTGGCGTTGAAGAGATGGATGCCCCCGATGAGAGCGTGGACCCGCGCCGGCCGCACAATGGCCTGCGCATACTCGATGATGTTGACCACCCCCGCGTGCCCGCAGCCGGTGAGCACGACCAGGCCCTGCTCCGTGTCGAAGATAAGCACCATGTCCTCGGGCAGGTTATCCTCCACCGTGCCTGTGGGTGTTTTCACCGTGCGGTTGCCGCTCCAGTTGCGCTCGGGATATTTCCGCGGGACGGGTCCGGTCAACCACACGCCGGGATAAAGCTGCACCGGCTTGTCATGGACCACAAAGGTCCCGCCCGTCTGTTCATACTGCGGTCTGAGCAAAATCATCGGATTGGTTTCCACCTGCATCCCACCCTCGGTCCGCGGGTAAAAGATCCCCTCCCCCACATGCACGCGTGCCAGCGCACCCGGTGTTCCGGGCAGAACCGACTGCCGCAGCGTGAGGAGTCCGCCCGTGTGGTCCCAATGCGAGTGGCTGAGCACAATTTCGGGCACCGCGGTGAGGTCGACGCGGAGCGACTGCGTGTTCTTGAGCACGACGTCGGTATGCGCCCCGGTATCGAAGAGGATGCGGTGACCGTCGACTTCCACGAGGGCGGCGAAGCCCCATTCGCCGAGTTCGGAGCCGTCGGCGAGCATGGTCGAGAGGACCGTGATCTTGAGTGACTTGACGCGCGGGCCGGCGGCCGGCGCGGGATCCGCCGCCCATGCGGCGCACACGACAAACAAGAGGACAACCCAGCGTGGAAGGCGGAACATAGCCGGAAGCAAAATCATTTTCCCCCTCAAGTCAGGCCCCAAGTCCGGACCGGGTCGGACCCGAGCAAAGGGTTGGGCCGCGGAATTGCTGCCGGCGAAACGGCCCAGCCGGGGCGGCGCCGGTCCAGCGGTTGCAACCGATCCGGGAATGCCCCGCGCCGATCGCGCGGGGCTGAATCACTTCCCCGCGGCCGGTTTGTAGGTCGTAACGGTCACCGAGACGGTCGAACCGCTCTTGGCACTGTAGATCCGAACCTCGGCCACCGACTCACTCCCCGCCCGATGCCATTCGATGATGATCATCCGTTTTTCGGGCGAATCGCCCGACGCGGTGCGATAAGCCGGTTTCCAACCCGCCTTTTCCACGAGCCGGTCGTAACGGGCCAGCATGTCGTCGTAGCCGGCCTTCGCCGAGTAGGTGGCGTATTCCCGCTGTTGGGTCTGCGAGCTGCTGGCGACGAAAGTCTGCCGCTCCATGCCTTCCGGCCGCGGAAAATCCGCCGGATCACGCTCGCCCTGGTCAGCGCTGCTGGTCGCGGAGGCTGCTGGAGTGGCGGGCTTATCGTCGGGCGTGGTGGGTTCGGCCGGAGGCTGGGCCGCCGGCGCGGTCGTGGTAGCCGGCGCGGTCGCGGCCCCTGACGCCACCGTGATGCGATCGCAGAGCATCTCGGCCAGAACCTTGTTCAGCTCACTCCCGGCATCGGCTATCCGCGTGGTCCGGATGATTTGCAGACCCTCCAGTCTCAGGCCAAATGGCCCCGGGCTCTGCGCTGAATCGAGGAATTGAAGCGAAGCATCCTTCTTCTGCGGGGTGATCGCGCCGGCGGTGCCCAGGCCCAGCGACGTGTCGCGCCAGGCGATCCAATCCGCGGCCCGGCCAGCAGCCATGGTGACCAGGATATTGGGAAACTCCACGCCCCCGCCTGCGGGCCGCCTGACGGTGAAGGCTTCAATTTTGCCGACCATTTCGGTTCCCAGTCCGGCGATTTGCAGGCGAAAGCTGGTCGCGGGACGAATACTCCGGTTGATCTGGGCCGGGGCCGGTCCGGCCGTGGTCAACTTCTGCCAATTCCCGGCCTGGATGACCACCGCCACCCGCATCGATCGCAGAGCTCCGGCATCCAGACTGCTGAAGCGCACTTCCGTGAGCACGCAGTTATTCAACGCGACGCCGGTCCCGACAGTCTGGCTGATGGTGCTCTCCGTGAGCACCAGGTTGTGCGGGGTCAGCTGATTGGCGAAAAAATCGCTGATCCAATTCTGGATCGCCGCCGGCAGCGGGACGGAAAACTCCAAGGTGAGCGGCGCGACCACGACCCCGGTGAGCTGTTTGCCGGCGTTGAACCGTTCGGCCCCGACGGGCTGATTGTCGGCATTGGTCCGCCCGCGCGGGTCTCCACCCTCCCACGACTCCACCGGGACTGCTATGCCATCGACCGAGAACGAGATGGTGGTCGCAGCAGATCTTGGCACCTCAGCGGCTCTGAGAAATGGGCCAAGGGAAAGAGCGGCCGCCAGCAGCAGCCCAAGGCGAAGTCCGGTTTGCCGCCAAGAGAAGATTTTCATAGGATGAGTATGGCGCAGGCTCCGGCATGGTAGGGCGCTGACCGGAATACTGGGCAAGGCGCCCGGCCCATCAAGGAAATCCCGAGGGAGACTGTAGCGTCTCGGATGCGAAAGTTGCTGCCGGCGAACCGGACCGGCCTACGGCGCCTTGGGGTCCAGCCTCCGCCCGAGCCTTCCGCCAGCGCAGGAGAAGTGACCGCGGACAAAGCGCCGGCCGGCACCGCCCCCGCCACTTGGCGTGTGTCCATCCCTTCAATAATGAATTCTAAGCGCCTCACGCCCTCCCGGGTTTGTCAATTAATGGATGACAAACTCCCGTTCGGCGCAGCCAACCCTCATTTGGGGATGAGGCCGGCGACGATCATAATGGCGATGAGGATTCCCATGAGACTCTCGCCCGCGATCAGGCCGGAGGCGACGGGCACAACGGTTTTCTCGGCCAGCTCCGGTGCCTTGCGGCGCATGAGCTCGGCGACGGCGGCACCCAAAAACATGGCAATGCAGTTGCTACCGGGGATGACCAGGGCGATGCCGAGACCGGACGGTGACGGGAGCAGCGGCCGGAGTTTCTTCGGGGCGAATTTCTCGAGCAGGGCCAAGGCAACGCCCAGCGTGAGCCCGACCAGGATGGCCGTTTTCGACGTGGGATGCAGCGCACCGATGCCATGGGAGAACACCTCCGAAACACCGGCCCACACGACACAGGAGGGCGCGGGCCAGGCCTCGCCGCCCAACACACTGGGATCGGGCAAAATCAGGTTGAAGGCGGGCACGACCACGATGGCGCCCACGGCGACGCCGAAGAGTTGCGCGTAGAGCTGGTGCCGGGGTTTGGCGCCGAGCAGCCAGCCGGACTTGAGCGTCGTGAGCAGATCGGCGGCATGCAGGCCGATGCCACCCGTGACATTGGCCGACATGATGTTCCCGGCCACGTTGCCGGGCGTGATGATGCCATAGATCATCTGGGTGACGGGCCCGAGGGCCTTGGTGGGTGTGACGTCGGTCTCGCCGGTGACGCGCGCGGCGACGAAGCCCATGACGACGGCCAAGGGCACGGCGACGAGTCCCGCCCAGAAGGGAATTTGAAACAGCCATACCATCAAACCGGTAACCACGGGCGCGAGCACGACGAAGCCGAGGGGAAACCACCACTCGGGACACTCGACAGCGGCGATGCCTGTGTCGGCCTCCGTTCCGGACTTCTTACGAAAGAGGCGGGTCAGGCCGGTGAAAGAGCGGGCGATGCTCCGGTAATCGAGGGCGAACGAGGTCAGCCCCGAGGCGACGAGGATCGCCGCGCCCGGCCAGAGCGTCCAAGCCACGATGGCCTTGTAGCTGACCGTGGTGATAATGCCATGGGCGATGAGCGCAGGTCCCAGCACCCCATAGGTCAGCAGTCCGCCGAGCAACAGCGACCAGCCGGTGCGGAAACTCATGAGCGCGCCGCCGCCGAGCAACACGACTTCCGCTTTGAATGCCAGGGTCCACTCCGCGAGCGCCCGGCCGGCGAGCGTCACGGGGAGACCGATGGTAGCGGGGATCCAGTGCCAGGCGTCGCGGAACCAGGTCAGCACCGCGGCAAATATGGCCGAGCCGGCGAGCCACGCGGCCTTGCCCGCCCCACCGCCCGCAGCGGCATCGTGGATCGACCGGATGGTCTCGGCCGTGGCGGTCCCCGTGGGAAAGGCCAGCCCCTCCTGGTTGATGAGCTGGCGCTTGATCGGAATGGCGGCGAAGACACCCATGGCGGCGATGACGCCGAACCACGCGATCATCGCGGTGGAATCCGGCCGCACCGTGGTGACCATGAGCAGCGCCCCGAACGCCGCCATGTTCCCGCCGCCCGTCATGTACCCTGCGCCGGAAGCGACCGTCGTCAGGGCATTGTTCTCCAGCACGCCGAGGGGCTTTTTGACGAGACGGAGGGCCTGCAGGAGTTGAAACGAACCGAAGGCGAGGATGCACGCGGTCAGCGTCACCCCCATGCTCCAGCCGGTCTTGAAGAACACATAGATGTTGGACAGACACATGGCCGCGCCGATCAGCATGCCGACGACGACCGCGCGCACCGTGAGATTGGCCTCGTTGGGCCGGTAGGTGCGGGCCAGCCACTCGGCCTCGCGTTCGCTCACGGTGGCGGCGGGAGAAATTTCCGGACCGGAGCTGACAGGCGAAGCGGACATGCGACAGGGATGATAGGGGTTCTGCCGGGCGCTCAGCGCAGCAGTTCGACGGGGATTGGCATGTCATAAGCCTCCCCGCGTGGCGCACAAGCCTTGGCTGCGGGAGTTTCCACCCCGCCACTTTGTAGTCCAATAAACTACAAAATCCCCGCGATTCAGGACCTGACGCCCTGTGGCATGAAAGCAGCTACCCGGTCGTGCCCCCCGATGAAGATCCTTGCCGTCTCCGACCTGCATTTCGGACTGAAGCAGTTCGACTGGGTCGCGCAACAGGCGGAACGCTACGACCTCGTCATCATCGCCGGGGACCTGCTCGATCTCGGCGGCCATCTCGATATCGACACGCAAATCACCGTCGTCGTGAAATACCTGAGGATGATCAGCGAGAAGACCCGCCTGCTCGTCTGCTCGGGCAACCATGATGGCGACGAAAAAAACGCGGCCGAGGAATACATCGCGCGTTGGCTGCAACGCGTGCGGACCGCCGGCCTCACGGTGGACGGAGGCGGCACGGAACTGCACGGAGTCCGGCTCTCGGTCTGCCCGTGGTGGGACGGCCCGGCCTCCCGCGCGGCGATGCAGCAGTTCCTGCGCACCGAGGCGGTGCCCGCGCCCCAGACCTGGCTGTGGGTGCATCATGCCCCGCCCGACGGCGTGGGCGTCAGCTGGACCGGCAGCAAGCATGCGGGCGACGCCTTCCTCGTGGGCATCATCGGGGAACTCGGCCCGGACTTCGTCTTCTCCGGGCACATCCACAATTCCCCGTTCCGCACGGGCGGCGCGTGGGCCTCGCGTCTGGGCAAGGCGTGGACCTTTAACGCCGGCCAGCAACTCGGTGTGCCCCCGGCCTATATCGAACTCGATCTCGACCAACGGACGGCCCGCTGGGTTTCGCAGGCCGGGGACGAGCTGATCCAGCTCGATGCCCCGGCTGGAGCATAGGGCGTGTCTGTTAATGTTTCGCCTATCCCGACACACCCCGCCCTCCGGGTACCCCTCTCCAGAGGGGATTTTTCCTGAGCAGTGGTTGGTTCCCCTCTTGGAGGGGGTGGCGCGCAGCGCCGGGGTGTGTTGGTTACAAACACGCCTAATCCCCCGCTTCCCGCCGCGGGAGGTGGCGCGGGTGCTTGTGCATCAGCGCATCGAGCACCTCATCAATGATGCCGAGATGGTCAGCCCGGTCCTTGAACTGGTGCTTGATGTCCACCAGGTAACGGTTGAGTGAATCGAGCCGGCGCGCCAGCACCCGCGCCATATGCAGGGCCGCGTCGGGATTTTGCCGGAAATATTCCACCGGCTCCGCGACCTGGCGGAAAGTGCAGGGAGTCAGGGTCCGTACTGTGGCGGTCGGCGCCGTGTCCAGCAGGTGGGCCATGTCGCCGAAGACCGCCCCCGCCTCATAGACCTCGGCAATCGAGATGCCGTTTTTGAGCACCTCCACCTCGCCGCTCTCGAGAAAGAAGATCCCCCGGACCGGCTGGCCCTCGGTGATCAGGGTGTGACCGGCGGGACAGGTGACCAAGGGCAGGGTTTGCAGCTGGGATAAATCCATTGGCGTGAAACGGGGTTGGGAACAGTTCTAGCAGGTTCCAAGCCTGTGCGACGCGAATTCTGAAATTCCTACAGTGGGTCAGATGTAGGTCGGGCTTTATGCCCGACACCCAAGCGCAATCTGTCGGGGATAAACCCCGACCTACAAACGAACGGATCGGTGATGGAAAACCAAGCCAACCCATTATCGGTGGACCAATCGGATTGACGCCCCCTGACGCCACCGGCAAAAGAATCCACCCCGTGCCACGCCTTAATCCATGAGAGCCCGGCCCGCCCCATCCGCCGTGAGAATTGCCGCCGCCGCCCACCCCTGATGCCGACTTCAAGCGGGGCCAAGACCATCAGCGCCATTCGCAACCTGATCCGGCGGGGGGAATACCTCGCGGCCTACGATGCCACGGAGGAAGCCCTCGCGCCCGACCTCCAGTCGGGACTGTCGCCGGTCGCCCTCGCGGAAATCAGATACCTGCGCGTGCTGGCGCTGGCGCGTTCGGGCAGCTCGCACCGTGCGATGGCCGAGGCCGCTCACCTGGCGGCCAGCCTGCCCGCCGACCAGCTGCCCCCGGCGCTGGCCGAGGACATCGCGGCGCTCTCGGCCCGGATTGCCAAGGACCACGCCCTGCAGGCCAGCCCGGCGGAACGGCCGGCCCTGGCCGCCGCCGCCGCCAAGGCGTATGAGGATGTTTACCGGCGCCTCGGCCGCTCGTATGCCGGGGTGAACGCCGCGACCCTGTGGCTGATCGCGGGCCGACGCGACCACGCCCACCAACTTGCCCGCGAGGTGCTGGAAATTGTCACCCGCGAAACCGCCGCCCTCACCGGGCCGACCGATGCGGGCCACTACTGGGCCTGGGTCACCCGGGCCGAGGCGCTGCTGGTGCTGGGCGAGAAGATCGGGGCGATTGCGGCGCTCACGACGGCGGCCATCGGGGCGCAGGATGATCTCGGCGCCCACGCCACCACCCGCCGCCAGCTCAGGTTTTTGTGCAACGTCCTCGGGATTGAGCCCGGCCCGGTGGTCGATGTCCTGGCCCAGCCCGAGGTGGTGCATTACTGCGGGCACATGACGGCGCCGGCGGGTTCCACGGCCCGGTTTCCGCACGAGCAGCAGGCCGCGGTGGCGGCGCAGATCCGCGAGCGCCTGCGCGCGCGACGGGTCGGCTTTGTTTACGGCTCGCTCGCGTCGGGGGCCGACATCCTGATCGCCGAGACGGCGCTGGAACTAGGGGCGGAACTACATCTCGTGCTGCCGTTCGACACGACGGAATTCATCGCGGTCAGCGTGGCACCGGGCGGGCCGGACTGGCCCGGGCGGTTCCAGACCTGTCTCGCCGCAGCGACCTCGGTGACGGTCGCCAGCGACAGCGCCTACAACGGCGACGATGTGCTGCTCGCCTACGCCACCCGCATTGCGATGGGCCAGGCGCTGAACCGCGCCTCCAGCATCGATGCCCGCGCCTGGCAGCTCGCGGTGTTCGACGGTGGGGAAGGACCGGACACGGCCGGCACCGCGCACGACATGCGCCAGTGGGCGCGCGCCGGCGGCACGACCGAGATCATCAGCGTGACCTCCACCCGCGGCCAGACCACCCCGCCCTTCCTCCGCGCCTCGAAGCGCGAGATCCGCACCGTGCTCTTCGGCGACTTCAAGGGCTTCAGCCGGCTGCGGGACGAGCACATCGAAAACTTTCTCGCCACGGTGATGAAGCCGGTCGCCGAGGTGCTCGACCAGTTCGCCGGGCACGTCATGGTGCGCAACACTTGGGGCGACGGGCTGTTCCTGGTGATGACCGACGTCGTGCAGGGCGCGCGCTGCGCGCTGGCCCTGCAGGAGCGGCTGCACACGATCGACCTCGCCGCCGCGGGGCTGCCCGCCGACATGGGCCTGCGTCTCGGCGGCCACGCGGCGCCGGTGATTCCCGTGTATGACCCGGTGGTGAAGGCGCCCACGCTGATGGGCCGCGGCCTCACCCGGGCCGCCCGGATCGAGCCGCGCACGCCCATCGGCGAGGTCTATGTGACCGCCGCGTTCGCGGCGTTGCTGCGGCACGAGCCGGAATGCGACGTGACCTCCGAGTATGTCGGGCACCTCACCACCGCGAAGAATTTCGAAAACACGGCGATGTACCTGTTGCGCCGGCGGGACGCGGCGGACTGGCGGTGAGCGCCGGCGGCCGGGTGCTTCACGCCCGGCGCCGGCTCAGCGGGTTGGGCCGGCGTTGCCCGAGACTGGACAACAACTCCGGGAATGCTTCGCGGATCGGCGAGGCGGCGAGGAATTCATCCGCCTGCGTCTTGGCCCCGCGCGTGCGCAAGCCGGCGTAGACGTGCAGCTCGAATTGCAGGCGGAGCTGGGCCTCCGCCTCGGTCAGGCCGAGAGCGGCGAGCAGAAACATCAGCGACTCGATCGTGGAGTAATTCCCCGCCTGCTCCTGCTGGCGCAGCTGGTAGCGGCTCGCTCCCGCCACCGGCAAACGGATCAAGCGGCCCCACGATCCGACCGTCTGCGCCATTCGCGCCGCCTCCCGCCAGCTCCCGTCGAGCAGCAACACCTGTAGGGCGGCCGGATCCGCACCGGCCGGGAGGGGTTCGCCACGCGGATGCAGAATCCAAAGCGTGCGGCCGGGCGAGACGATGTCCGCCCGCACCGGAGGCTTCTCACCCTGGAACAAGTGATGCCGCGAAGCGGGCATGACACGGTTGATCAACCGGCCCGTGCTGGTGGGTCGCCAGAATTCACGGTGATGGATGAGCACGTCCACCTGCAGCGGGCACGTGATCGCCCGGAACCCGGCGCAGATGCACCAGCGCGGGACGAACCGGCAGCGCTCGCAGCGCACGGTTTTTTGCAGGATGACGCTTCTCGCCATGCCGCGAGCAGGCCGGGCCTTGCCGCCGGGGTCAACTCCCCCCACTCCAAGCTGGCGTTCGCAACGGAACACCCGCAAAGTCAGCGGGTCACTTCACCCCATGGTACTGCCCCGTACGTCTCGTTTGATCGCCGCCTTGGTGCTCGGTGTCGCCAGCCAGCTGCCGATGCCCGCCGAGGACAACGCCGGCGAGGGTGTCCGCCCCGCCGACCAAGTGGTCCCCAAGGAGCACCCGCGCCTGCAGGACAACGAGGTGGTCAGCCTGAAGCGCCGCCTCGAGGTCCATGGCGGCATGTCGTTCACCTACGGCTGGGCCAGCGGCGGCAGAAACTTCCGCGAAGCCGGCGCATGGGTGAGCTACTTCGATCCCGAAACCGGCCTGGGCCTGGCGGTGGCCTTCTCCCGTTTTTCCGGTGATGGGTCCTATGACTTCGGCTACAATCCGTACGGCTATTACGATGGCCGCGCCGGCCGGCTCCTCGGCGGCCGGCGGTCCGCCTACGATGTCAACCTGTTCTGGACGCGGCCGAACTTCGTCATCGACGTCGGTTTTTCGCAGACGGATTTTTCCCACCAGCCCGCCTTTGATGGCAGCGGCTCGAGCCTGCACCGGCACTTCTGAGAGGCGGGTTGCCTCGAAGCTTATGCACCAGCGGAGTGCTTCCTTGCCCCGCGGTTCGCTTCGGAAATGTTGGCCGCATGAAGGCACTCCCGGATTATAAGGTTCCGCCGCGCCCTCACCTTCCGCTCAGCAAACGAAAAACCCGCCGAACACTGATCAATCCCCCGTCATGCCTCAAAAGCTCCTTCGCGCCACCCTGCTCGCCGGCGTCCTCCTGCCGGCCGCCTTCGCCGGCCAGCCGTATCAGGACACGCTTTATCACGGCGGCGCGCAGCGGATCCCCGGCGCGGTCTTCTTCGCCTATTACGATCAGGGCGGAGAGGGCGTCGCCTATCACGACACCGACGCCAACCAGGGCAGCGGCAAGCTGAACCCGCTCAATGGCACTTATCTTAATGAATTCCGCCACCTCGAGGCCCTCGACATCTCCTATACCAAGCAGGTCCCCGATCTGGAATCACCCTGCAACAAGGTCGTCCCGCCCCTCGGCCTGCTCTATGTCGGTTGGAACAATCCCGGCGATTGGTTCAATCTCACGGTCGAGACCGCCGAGGCCGGCGCCTACGTGGCCGACCTGCTCTACACGGCGCAGCGCGACGCGACGGTCTCGATCGAGGTGAACGGCCGCGCCCCCTCGACCGTCGCCCTCACCTCCACCTTCGATGCCGCCGAGACGATCCCGTGGCGGCAATGGCACCACTGGAACGTGATACCGGACGCTGTCACCCTGGAGCTTTCGAAGGGCCTGCGCGTGCTCACCGTGCGGATCGTCACCGGCGGCAACTGCAACCTCGCCACCCTGCTCTTCCGCCCGGTCGGCGCAGCCCGGACCGGCGCGGCCATTCTCACGGTCAAGACCCCCGACCCGGTGACCGCCCGCGCAAAGTAAACCCGGAAAGCGCGTTCAGGGCGCCCGCACGGTCTGCGCGCCGGGGTGAAGCTCCGTGCTTTTCCCCGCCCACACGAAAGTGCCGGTGACACCCTCGGGCAGGCTGATCTCCGCCGCCACGCCCGTGCCTTCGCGTCGCAGCAACACGGCAATCTCGCCCCGCGGATGCGGCATTTTCGCCGAGGCTTTCTTGAGGTGGCCGAGGTGCGGTTCGATGCGGACGGTGGCGAAACCCGGTGAGGCGGGCTCGATGCCGCAGACCGTGGCCAGTAGTTCATAAACGGGCGAGGCGCTCCACGCGTGGCAGTCGGACCGGGTCGGATCGGGCTTCTCCGCAAAGGTGGTGAGTCCGAGATCGAGCATCGCATGCCAGGGCCCGAGCCGGGACAGGTATTGGTCGCCCAGTCCGGCCGACTTCATCGCGCGCAGCAGGTAGAACCGGAAATACGTGGTCGCCTGGACGAGCGACTTATCGTCGGCGACGCGCTGGATCAGGTCGCGGGCGGCATCGCCCGTCACCGCGCCGGCGAGGACGGCCATGACATTGGCGTGCTGGCTGTAGGTCTTGCGCTCGGGCGTGTCGGCGTAAACGCGGCGGCCGGCATCCCAGCAGAGGCGGTTGACCGCGGTGCACAGCCCGGTGGCCACCTGCTCATAATGGGCGGCAAGGTCCGCCCGGCCGAGCGCCCGGCAAATCTCCGCGGCGTGGCGCAACGTGCCGGCGTATTGGAGCGAGACGATGCTTGAGCCGCCAGTGTGCGCCCCGGGCGCCTCGCCCCCGATGCCGAGCCCGCTGTCCCAGGGCCATTCATCCGCCCAATCAACATAGGTCCAATAAGGCAGCGGTCCGAGCAGGCCGCTCGCCGGATCGATCTTGGCCTCAAACCAGGCGAGCACGGCCTGGAGTCCGGTCAGACGCGCCTTCAGAAACGCGTCGTCGGTGCGGTGGCGCCAGTAATCGTGCAGCATGTCCACCCAGAACAGGGAGAAGGTGTTGATGATTTGCGGGCTGAGCGAGGGATAGCGGCTCTGCGTGAGTCCCTCGGGGATGCGCGAGTTGTCGAAGAGCTCGAGCGCGTTGCGCACGAGGCGGTCGTCCCCGGACACGTAGAGCGAAATCAAAGCCTGGATGCGCGTGTCGCCGATATATTGGAGCTGCTCGTAATAGGGACAGTCCACGTAGGTCTCGAGGGCGCAGAGCCGGGCCGTGCGCCAACCGACGGTCCAGATGCGGGCCAGTGCGGGATCGTCGCTCGCGAACCGGGCGTTCTCCTTGAACGGATAACCCGTGAACACCCCGTGCAGGTCGTCGATGACCAGCGGCTGGTCGCCGGTCACGATGTCGAGCTGCAGGTAGCGGTAGGTGCGGAAATCCATCGGCGCGAACAACCGCCGGGCACCGCCGTCGGGCAGGAACTGGTCCCCCAGCCCGAGGATTTCCCGGCCCTCGGTGGCGTCGCGGTTCCCTTTTCGTTTCTTCGCATCGAAAAGCCCCTCCGCGTAACGCAGGGTCACGGTGGCTCCGCGCCCGCCGCTGACCGTGAGCTGGGGAAAGGCGTTGGTGAGATGCCCCTGGTCGAGCAGGACGCTCGCGTGGGTGTTGGCCGGCACGTTCAGCGCGCCGCGGCCGGCCGGAAAATCATCGGTGACCGCGAGGCCCGTGGCGCGCACCACTCGCGCCAGCCGCTCCGGGGTTTCCTCCATCAGCGGGGTCGAGCGCCGCGTGAGCCACGTGTTCACATCGGTGCCCCAGCCCTGCGGCTGGCCGTAGCCGAGCACGCGCGGCGCGATCCAGTCGTGGTCGTCGAACCCGGGTTGCTCCCAGCCCCAGGGATGCAGCGAAGCATCGAGCCGGTCGCCCGGGCCGACCACGACGAACGTGTGCAGGTTGTCGCGATCCGCCGCAAACGGCCGGTAGCCCGCGGCCGAAAAAACCTTCCAACCCGTCCCGGTGTTGACGGCCTGCTCGGCCGCCGTGTCGCCCTGCAGCAGGAAGCCCGTGCGCTGGCCCATGCTGGCGTAAGGCGCGAGGTCGCCGTAACCCCGCACCTGCGCCGCGATCACATTCGCCCCGGCCGAGAGGAACGGGGCGAGATCGATGCTCTCGTAGCGCCACGAGGCCGAGTCGCTCCATTGCGGACCGAAGCAGACGGACCGGCCGTTGACCCAGAACCGGTAGCGCGCATCGCCGGTCACGTGCACGACAAACCGGGCGGGTTTGGCCGGCAACTCAAGCAGCTTGCGGAAAAGATAGACACCGTAATCGGATTTAGGCGCGGCCGGATGCGTGATCCAGTGCGCGGGCCAGCGGCCGAGGCGCAGCGCCTCGGACGTCGCGGGCAAGCCGCTGCCGGCGCCCGGCGCCACGACATCCGCCGCGCCACCCATCCCGCTAACGCCGATCAGCAGACAAAGTCCGGCAACAAGCCGGGCGGGCGCAGACCGGAGCAGGGATAACATGCCATCCAGATGACAGACGGCGGACGGACTGACAAGCCCGGTGCCGCCAGTTGCCGCTTGCGGAACTCCATTCGCCGGTTCCTGTAATAGCCGACGGGCCGCTGCCCGGTTCAACCCAGATCAACTCAATCCATCCCATGAAGAAGCTCATCCTCACCGTCCTCACCACCACCCTCCTCACCCTCGGCGCGGTGACCGCCACCGCCAGTGACACCGCCCCCAAGTCCGTGATCCACGTGGTCACGGTGGCCTGGAAGGAAGGCACCACGCCCGAGCAGATCAAGGCCGCGCTCGACGGAGTGCAGGCCCTGCCCGCCGCCTACAAGGGCATCACCCACGTGTGGACCCGGGCCATCAAGGTGCAGAATCCCCCCGGCACGACCGTGAACCGGACCCACGTCATCGTGATGGAATTCGCCGATGAGGCCGCGCTGAAGAACTACACCGACAGCGACGCGCAAAAAGAGTGGTACAAGCTCTACACGCCGATCCGCGGGCAGAGCACCACGCACGACATCACGAACTGAGCCACCCGCCAGTCGCACCTTCCAAGGCCGCCGGCGGGCGGCCTTTTTTTTGGTTTGGCCGCCATCCGGACTGTCCCGGCCCGCCGCCCTTGCCAGCACCCAGCCGGACGGTCTGCTCGTTCCACCCCGCATGTCTTCCGCCGCCTTGGTCCAGTTCCTCGTCTTTCTCGCGCTCAACGCCGCCGTCGGCGTCATCACCTGGCTGCATTGCCGCAAGGCCGACCGCAGCGGCAACGAGACCCGGGAATATTTTCTCGCCAGCGGCACCCTCAACTGGGCCTTCATCGCCGGTTCCATCACGCTGACCAACATCAACACCGACACCTTCGTCGGCATGAACGGCCCGCAAACGCTGATCATGGTGGTGTGGGAACTCTCCGGCTTCGTGGGCCTGCTCCTGCTCGCGAAGATTTTTGTGCCGCTTTACTACAAGTACCAGTGCACGACCGTCACCGAGCTGCTCGAGCGCCGCTATGACAACAAGCACATCCGCGCGACAGTCTCGGCCATTTTCCTGCTCGGTGACGTGCTGATCTTCCTGCCGATCATGCTCTACACGAGCTCGCTGCTGATCAAAACCATGTTCGGCCTGGAGGTGCCGCTCATCGTCCTGTCGTGCGGGGTCGCGGCCGTCGGCGCCGCCTACGCCATCGGCGGCGGGCTGCGCGCCGTCGCCATTTCCGACACCTACACCGGCGTGGTCGTCCTCGGCATGGCGCTGCTGGTGACCGTGCTCTCGCTCAACGCCGTACACTGGGACCTGTCGGGCCTCCCGCCGGAACGGATGACGCTGTTGGGCGGCCCCGGCTCGGCGATCCCGTGGCCGGCGCTGCTGACCGGCATGATCTTTTCCCAGCTCTACTACTGGAGCACCAACCAGACGATCACCCAGCGCGCGCTGGCGGCGCCGTCCATCCGCGAGGCGAAGAAGGGCGTTTACGCCGCCGCCGCCGTGCGCCTCCTGATCATTCCGCCGATCGTGGTCATCCCCGGGCTCTGCGCCTACAAGCTGTACGGCCGGCTCGACCATGATGCGGCCTACGGCCACATCGTCGGCCAGTTGCTCCCGCCCTGGCTGCTCGGCGCCTTTGGCGCGGCGATGTTTGGCGCAGTGATGACGAGCTACAATGCGACGCTCAACTCTTCCGCCGCACTCTATGTCTGCGACCTGCACCAGAAATACCTCAACCCGGACGTCAATGTCCGGCGCGTAAGCACGTGGCTGCAGATCGGCTTTGCGCTGTTCTCCATCGCGATGGTCCCGGCCTACGCCCGGTCGCAGGGCATCATGCAGACCATCCAGGCGCTCATCGGCCTGTTCTCCATGCCGATCCTCGCCGCGTTCATCATCGGCCTGCTCTTCCGCAACGTGGACGCGCGCGCCGTGATCGCGACGATCCTCTTCGGTTCCGGCTTCTACGCCCTGTTTGCGTTTGGCTGGCCGGCGCTGCACGAGCGCCATGCCGCGGTGCCCGCACCGTGGCATTTCCTCCACTCGATGGCACTCACCGTCTGGGTATGCATCGGCTTTGCGCTCGCGCTCAACCGTTTCGTTTTCGGCCGGCGCGCCGGGTTTGAGCTCGGCACCCGCCAAGCTTGGCGCGACGCGCTGGCCGTCCTCAAGGCCTGACCGGATGACCCGGAATGACAAAAAGTTCCCCCGGTTTCCGACGATGCATTTGCATTCGTTGGATATTTGAAGTATTTTCCGGCTCGCCGGTGTTAATCCCGTATATGAACACCCGATCCCTCATCACTCCGCTCATCGTTTCGGTCCTGACCCTCTTCCCGCTCGCCGGGGAAGCCGCGGCCGCCGAGGCCCGGAAACTCCCGCCCCTGCAGCAGTTCATGGAGGCGGACTTCATCCGCAGCACTTATGGCAAGCCCAGCGAAATCCGGCCCATGAAGCAGCCGGACGGACGCATCAAGGTGGAGCAATGGCTCTACCGGCGCCGGGTCAAGGAGAACACTGTCCAGACCGCCAGCAACCAGACCACGGTGCCCGCCTTCATCGGCTTCAGCGGCTCGGGCAGTCCCATCATCACGGATGTCATCATTCCGGAATACCGGCTCAAGCATGTCGTTATCTTCCAGGTCACGGCCTTGCTGATGGTCGATAACCAGCTTTCCTACGGCACCCAATGGATGGAAATGGATGAATCCTACGACTGACCGTCGCTGAGCTCCCCCCTTCGGCAGACCGCTTGGCGCGGTCTGCCTTTTTATGGGATCACTTGACCGGCTTCAGCCAGCTGCCGGCCTTGAGCCAGTCGGCGACGCGGTCGGGCCACGTGGTGACATTGTCGGCGGTACGACGCAGGCCGTAGCCGTGTCCGCCTGTCGGATAGAG
>JAYTUA010000209.1:0-17657 GCA_043745015.1 Opitutaceae bacterium
GAGACCTTCTGGTGGGACGGCGGCGAACCCATCTGGATCACGGCGGAAAAGCAGGGGCTCCGCAGCGCCTGCTACTTCTGGCCGGGCGCGGAAGCGGAGCTGCAGGGCCGGCGCCCCTCGTATTTCAAACCCTTTGAAAATAAATTCCTCTCGGCCCAGCGCGTCGCCGGCCTGTTGGAGTGGCTCGCCTTGCCGGCCGCCCAACGGCCGCGTTTGTTAACGCTCTACTTTGACCAGCTGGATGTGGCCGGCCACGCCCACGGCCCCGCGGCGCCCGAGACCGCCGCCGCCGTGCGGGAAATCGACGACGCCCTCGCGCACTTGCTCGACGGCCTGGCGAAGCTCGGCCTGCGCGACACCGCCAATCTCGTCATCGTCTCCGACCACGGGTTGTCAGAAACCAGTCCTGATCGCGTGGTGTTTTTCGACGACCTGCTGGACCTGTCCCGGGTCACGGTGGAGGCCAACGGTCCGCATGGCGGAGTGCGGCCCAAGCCCGGCGTGGATGCTGCCGCCCTCGTGGCGGCCATTCGTGCCAAGGCCCCGCCCCAGGTGCAGGTCTACCGGCGCGAAGATCTGCCGGCGCGATTTCATTACCGCGATAATCCGCGCATTCCTCCCATAGTTTTCGTGATGGCAGACCAGTGGTGCATCGAACAGAAGACCGGCTGGCCGGTGCTCAAGGCGCGCTTCGACCAGGGCAACCACGGCTGGGATCCGGCGACGCCGAACATGGGGGCGCTCTTCATCGCCAGCGGCCCGGCCTTCCGGCGCGGCGTCGAGCTGCCCGCCGTGGAAAACATCCACGTCTACAATCTGCTCTGCGCCGTGCTCGGCCTCACCCCCGCGCCCAACGACGGCGACCAGCGGCTGGTGCGCGCGGCCTTGCGCCACTAGGCCCGAATCAACCTCCGCCCGCCGGTCCCGCTTCCACGTCCGTTCGCAGGCACTGTTCCAGCGCAGCCAGTAACTTTTGGCCGCTGCATGGTTTTGGCACGAGCCTGACCCAGGGCGCGTGGCCGAGGCCCAGTTGCAGCGCCTGATCCGGACGACCGGTGAAGAAGAGCACCGGCAGCCGCCGACAGCCGGTGTTTTGCAGGATCTGCGCATACAACTCCACCCCGTTCAAGTCCGGCAAATCAACATTCAGCACCAAGCCGTCCCATCGTATCAGCCGAACCAGTTGCAAGGCTTCCTCTGCGCTCGCTGCGATCTCCACTTCGTAGCCCTCCCGGTTCAGCAGCTCGGCTAGTGTGCACCGCACGGATTCGCTGTCATCCACCACCAGCAGATGGAGCCGGCACCCGCCAGGTTTGCTTGTCGGCAGTTGGGTCATGGTTTTCCGGATGCTGCCCACCCCCGTCTCTTTTTGCGCGGCTGGTCCGCGAGCAGGAGCAAATGCTGTTCGACCGCCGCATAGGCTGCTTTGCCGGCTGGATCAGACTGCGCCCGGCACAGGTGCCGGCAGATGTCGGCCAGGGTCAAAATCAGTCGCCGGGCATGGGCACGTCGCAAGGCACGCTCCTCTGCCCCCGTCCGGCCCTGGCGGTGGTTCTTTTCCATCGAGCACACACAAGAGATTTGTGCGCATATATTTTGTCAACTCTCAACTCACTCGTCCTGCCCACTGCGTTGACAAAACGGGAGCCCGACTTCATTCACCTGCCGATGCAATACACCCGGCTTTTCCGCAGGCTGCGGGAGCAAAAGGGCCTCAGCCATGAGGCCTTGGCCAAGCTGGCGCACTGCCACCGAAACACGGTTCTGAACGCTGAGAGCGGGCGCCCCGTTAAGTTTAAGACCATCGCCGGCCTGATGGGCAAGATGGGCTATGCCACCAACTCCCCCGAGATGGCCAGCCTCGCCCTGCTCTGGTTGGAGTCGGTAAGCGGTCTCGATCTGGCCGATCCCTCGACCCTCGGTCCGGCCCGCCAAAAATTGGCCGGTTACGACCGGACCACCGGCCAGGCCACCCAGCAACTCGTGGAAATCGTGCGCCGGGCGCGGTTGACGGAACGGCAGATCCGGCTGCTGTGCTTCGCAGCTCAACGTCCCGAGATGCTTGCGGTTATCGAGTCCATCCAGGATCTCATGCAATCGGGCGGCACAGCCGGACTGGCTGAGTTGAAGGTGGCCGAGGACAAGTAACCTTTGTGTCCCTCCACACGGCCCTGCGGCGCTAGGCGGACTGCGGCACCACCCGCTTGGTTTCGGGATACGGCGGCGCCTTCAGGCCCATGTCCTTCATTTGCGGCACGAGCACCCGCTCGTAGCAGTCGGGGCACACCCCATGGCTGAAACTCGTGCCCGTCTGTTTGCCCAGGTATTCCTCCACCTGGCTCCAATAGTTTTTGTCGTCCCTCATTTTTTGCAGTAACCGCACATGGGGATGATTTCCTGCAGCTGCCGCACCTGGGTCGCGTAACTGAGGATGCGCTCGGCCACATGCCGGCGCGCCTTGAGTTCGCCGGTCTTGGCCGGCTTGGGCAGAAAATCATCCACTTCGGCGGCCATCGCCTGGTCGAGATTCTCCCCGCTGGTGGCCATGCTTGAGAGCATGATGAAGTAGGTGTAATCACCGCCCTGTTCGCGAATGCGCCGGCACAGCTCCAGCCCGTCCAGCCCCGGCATCATCCAGTCACTGATCACCACCCGCATCGGGGTGTCCAGGAATTGATTCCATCCCGCCCGCCCATCCGGGGCCAGCAGCGGTTCATGGCCCAGCGAACGGAGTGCGGCGACAAGCACCGCTCCGGCCACCCGATCATCCTCGACGACCAGGATCTTCATAACATCAGGCCGCGCGACGACGCGTCCGCAGTTGGGGGCAGCAGAACCATGCCCGTTCAATCGGCCGGACCGGGGCCGGCTTTAGGCCAAGTTCCTCCGGGAAATAATCCCCGGCCCAGGCCGGATCAGGCCCCCAATACGGCCTGAAAATCCGCTACCGCTGTCACGGGCGCCTGACAGGTGAAATTCTCGCAGACATACGCGGCGGCCCGGCCACCGACCGGTTTCATCTCCGCCAGATAGGGTCGGCGGGTGGCGAGCCACGCTTGGCCCGCACCTCCATCGGCGCACAGAATCGCGCGACGCGGACCGAGCCGCTCATGCACCACCGTCGCCAGCGCGCGGAAATCCGCCGTCTGCGGATCGCCGGCCAGTACTACGGTGCGCGGCGCGGCCAGCGCCAGCTCCACGGCGCAGAGCATTTGCGGCAGGGCCTGCGGCTGCCGGCTCCACTGTGGTTGCAGCGCCGCGATGGTTCCCAAGGCCTTCCCGCGGGCTCCGGTCAGGCCCAGCATCCAATCGAGGCGGATCAGGTTCATCGCCGCGACGGAATTCGGCGCGGGCTCCGCGCCGTCGTAATCCTCCTTCAACCGCACAATCACCGTCGGGTCATCGGCCCGGGAGTTGAAATAGCCGCCGCGCTCTCCGTCCCAGAAAAGCCCGTCCTGCTTCGCCTGTAATTTCTCCGCCCATTGCAGCCAACGGATGTCGAACCCGGTTTCGTAGAGATCGAGCAGGCCCTGGATCAGGTAGGCGTAATCCTCGGCGAAACCCAGAATCGAACTCCGGCCCTCCCGCCAACTGCGGTAGAGTGTATGGGTGGCCGGGTCGAATAGTTCACGCTCGATGAATTCCGCTGCGCGGGTGACTGACTTGAGGTAGGGCGCGACCGCTGGGCGCGCCGTTTCACGCGGACGGCCCAGCGGTCCGTCCCTACCCTCGTCGGCTGTGCCTCCGAGAATTTGCGCTCCCTTCGCCAGCGCCGAGATCATCAGGCCGTTCCAGGCCGTGATGATCTTGTCGTCGAGATGCGGCCGCGGACGCCGGGCCCGGGCGCTTCGCAGTTTTTCCAGGCCCGTGAGCAATGTTTCCTCCGCCACCGGCAGCTCCAGCTTGAACCGACCGGCGGTCTGCGCCAGCGAACGCAGCTGCCGCAGCACGTTCTTGCCACCGAATTCGCCGTGCGGATCACTTGCCACATTGCCTTCCGGCTTCACCTCAAAGTGCGTGCAGAAAAACTCCGCATCATCGTCCAGCAGCGAAACCAGCTCCTCCTTCGTCCACACATAGAACGCACCCTCAGCATGCTCGGGCTGGCCGTGAGCCAGCAGGCTGTCCGCATCTTCGGCCGAGTAGAATGCACCCTGCGGGCTGGTCAGGTCGCGCGCGACATAGTCGAAAATCCCCTGGGCTACCCAGCCAAAGACCGGCAGCTTGGTCGCCTGCTGCGCTTCGAGATAATTGATCGCGATGAGCGCCTGGTCGTAGAGCATCTTCTCGAAGTGCGGCACGTGCCACTGTTCATCGACCGAGTAGCGGTGGAAGCCGCCGCCGATGTGATCATGCAGGCCGCCCTCCGCCATCCGTTGCAGTGTCGTCGCCGCCATGCCGATGGCCGACTGCCCGAGATCCGTTGCCCCGCCCTGCAGGGCGGCCGTGCGGAAAAGAAAATCGATGATCGAGGCGCGGGGAAACTTCGGCGCCCCGCCGAATCCGCCCCAGCGCGCATCGTGCGACCCGGAGAAATACTGGAATCCCTGCTCGAACGCCTCGCCCGCCGCCTCGTGCAACGGGACTGGTGGAGCGGCCTTGGTCGCGACTTCCCTGGCCGGTCCTTCGGCCGCATAGCGCTTCAACCGCTGCACGACCTCTTCGGCGCCGTGCTCGATCTTATCGCGCTGTTCGCGCCAGTGCCCGGTGATGGTGTTCAGCAGGGTGATGAATCCGGGCCGGCCTTGCCGGTCCTCCTTCGGAAAATATGTTCCGCCGTAAAATGGCTTCCCCTCCGGGGTCAGCCACACACTCATCGGCCAGCCGCCATGGCCGGTCGTTTGCTGCACGTAGGCCATGTAAACCCGGTCAAGATCGGGCCGCTCCTCGCGATCCACCTTCACCGGCACGAAATCGCGGTTCAGCACCGCCGCCACGGCTGCATCCTCAAACGACTCATGCGCCATCACATGGCACCAGTGACAGGTGGAGTAACCGATGCTCAGAAAGATGGGCCGACCCGACTCTTTCGCCCGGGCCAGCGCCTCCTCGCCCCACGGCATCCAATCCACGGGATTATCCGCATGCTGGCGCAGGTAGGGCGATTTCTCGGCGGCGAGACGGTTGGGCATCGGGGCAATCTCATCGCCGCGCCGCTTGCAGTCAACAGGCTCCGGGCATAGTTTGCGCGCTTCCACCCCATGCCCACTAAACGCATCATCATCACCGGCGGCAGCGGCAAGGCCGGCCACTGGATCGTCAGGCACTTCGTCGAGCAAGGCTACGACGTCATTAACGTGGACACGCGCCGCCCGGCCGTCGCCCAGTGCCGCACCATCGTCGCCGACCTCACCCAGCTCGGCCAGGTCGTCGCCGCCTTCTCGCCGCACGGCACGGGCAACCGCACGCCCTTCGACGGCGTCGTCCACATGGCCGCGATCCCACGCGCGCACGAAAACCCCAACGACGAAATCTTCCGCGTCAACAGCCTCACGACCTACAACGTCCTCGAAGCCTGCGGCCTGCTCGGCATCAAAAAGGCGGTCATCGCCTCCAGCGAATCGTCCTACGGCATTTGCTTCGCCGACAAATTTTTCGAGCCGCACTACCTGCCGATCGACGAGGCCCACCCGCAACTGCCCGAGGACACCTACGGACTGACCAAGGTCGTCAACGAGGTCACGGCCGCCATGTTCCACCGGCGTGACGGCACGCAGATCATCTCTTTCCGCATCGGCAATGTCGTGTGCCCCGAGGATTACGCCGGCATCAAGGCCCGCTTCGCCCACCCCGAGGACCGCCTGCGCATCCTGTGGTCCTATATCGACTCGCGCGATCTGGCCATCGGCTGCCGCCTCGCCATCGAGAAGAATGGCCTCGGCTGCGAACCCGTCATCATCGCCGCCGATGATACCTCCTCGAACATTCCCTCGCAGAAGCTGATCAAGAAATTCCTGCCGGGAGTGAAGGAGTTCAAGCGTCCGATCACCGGCCGCCAAGCCCTCATCTCCAACTCCCGGATCAAGAAGCTCCTCGGTTGGAGGCAAAAGCATTTTTTCCCGGCGTGAGAGGGCGCCTGTAGAAGTTGAAAACTGGCAGTTGACGGCGGCGGGGCGAACTGGCTCATTCGCCGGTTCCCATGTTGACTCTGGCCGACGTTTCCAAGTCCTACGGCACCCGCGAACTGTTCGCCGAGGTGTCGCTTTTCGTCGCGCGCACCGACCGCTACGGCCTGGTGGGCCCCAACGGCGCCGGCAAATCCACCCTTTTCAACCTCATCCTCGGCGAGGAACAGGCGGACGAGGGCACCATTGAGTGGGAGCGCGGCGCGGACTTCGGTTTTTTGCCTCAGGAAAGCGCGCCCGTGGGCGAGGAGACCGTCCTGCAGATCGCCACCAGCGGCAAGAAGCTCGTGCCGGAAAACGACGACGATTACGACATCGACTGGACGCTCGAGCCGCGCGCCAAGAAAATCCTCGCCGGCCTCGGCTTTCGCGAGACCGACCACGAGAAACAGGCCAAGTCATTTTCAGGCGGCTGGGTGATGCGCGCCCACCTCGCCCGCCTCCTCGTCAGCGAGCCGGCGTTGCTGCTGCTCGACGAGCCGACCAACCACCTTGATCTCGAGGCGCTGCTCTGGTTCCAGGATTACCTGGCGCGCTATCCGGGCGGACTGCTTATCGTCTCGCACGACCGCGAATTCCTCAACTCGCTCTGCACCGGCATCCTTGAGCTGCGCAGCTGCCGGCTCAACCGTTACACCGGCAACTACGACGACTATCTAAACGAAAAGGAGGCCCGCAAGGAGCAGCAGGCCTCGCAGTTCAAGAACCAGCAGCGAGAGATCGCCCACCTGCAGAAGTTTGTGGACCGGTTCGGCGCCAAGGCCTCCATGGCCTCGCGGGCCAAGTCCAAGGAGAAGCAGATCGAACGCCTCAAGGATGTCGCCGTCGAGGAGCCCTGGGAGGATCTCGCCCGCATCAATTTCCGCTTCCCGCAGCCGCTCCGCTCCGGCCTGAAAGTCGTCAACCTGAAGAAAGTCCAGCAGGCCTATGGTGACCACATCGTCTACCGCGACCTGAACTTCGAGGCCGAGCGCGGCAATAAAATTGTACTCGTCGGCCCCAACGGCGCGGGCAAATCCACCCTGCTCAAGATCCTCGCCAGCGTCATTCCCATCCAGGGCGGCGTGTGCGATCTCGGCAGCAACGTCATCCCCGGCTACTTCGCCCAGAACCGCGCCGACAACCTCAAGCTCGACCTCACGGTGTTCGAGAACGTGATGGAGCTGCGCACCAACGAAAACCAGCTCACCGAGCAGCAGGCGCGGGCCGTGCTCGGCGGATTCCTGTTCCGCAAGGACGACGTCCACAAGAAGGTCTCGGTCCTCTCCGGCGGCGAGAAATCGCGCCTCGCCCTCGCCCGCCTGCTCGTCAACCCGCCCAACCTGCTGCTGATGGACGAGCCGACGACCCACCTCGACATCGCGTCGATCGACGCGCTCGTCCACGCGCTCAAAAGCTACGAGGGCACTTTTATCTTCATCAGCCACGACGTCTATTTCATCCGGCAGCTGGCGAAGACGGTGCTGCACGTCCACTCCGGCCGGCTGACGCCCTACGCCGGCGACTACGATTATTACCTGGAAAAATCCAAGGCCGGCGACGCGCGCGCCGCGCTCACCGCCGGGTTCACGGATGCCCGCCCCAAGCAGGACAAACCGGCCGCCGGCCCGGCCCCGGTCGCGAAGAAAACCAATCCGGCCGATCTGAAGAAACTCCGGATCGAGGTCGGCCACCTCGAACAAAAGGTCAGCGAACTCGAGACCAAGCAGGCCGAAGTCACGACCGAGATGGAAAAGCCCGAGACCTACACCCAGCCCGGTTGTGCGCAGCACCTCAACCGCGAGCTCAGCGCCATGACCGATCTCCTCACCGCCGCCACCGCCGAGTGGGAGAAGGCGGCCAACCGGTTGTCGGAGCTGGAGCAGGCCTAGGGCTTGCCATAGGCGCGTTCCACCTTGGCCACGCGCACTTGATAATCGGCATACCACGTCTGCTGGCCGCCTTGCTGCGCCTGTTGGTGCTCGGTGTTGCGTTTCCACGCCCTGATCGACGCTTCATCGCGCCAGTAGGAAACGGTAATGCCCAGCCCGCCCGGGCCACGGGCACTCTCCACGCCGAGATAGCCGGGTTGTTGCGCAGCGAGCTCGACCATGCGGTCGGACATGGCGCCGTAGCCGCGATCACCTTCGGTTCGTTCCGAGGTGAAGATGACCGCGTAGTAAGGCGGTTCGGGCGTACGCGCGAGGCCAGTAGGCGTGCTCATGGTGATGCGGAATTTAGCACCAGCATGGAACTGCTGCCGGCGAAGAACTCGTAGTTCACCCGCACCACGGCGCTGGTGATGCTGAGGGAGCCCAGCTCGGACCTGAGCCGGTCGAGCTCGGCGTAGGGCTTGCCGTCCGGGCCGCACACGGGATGGATGCGGACTTCGCCGTGGCTCACGCGCGCCAGCTCGGCGCACGCGGCGACGTGCCAGTCGAAATCAAACCGGGCGGCATAGATGAAGAGCAGGTGCGCGCAGAGCACGAGATCGAAGGCCCCGTCGAGGAACGGCAACAAAGGCAGCGCGGCCCGCACGTAGCGGCCATGCCGGACGTTGCCCTCGTAATCTGCGAGGAACCGCGACGCCGCGGCACGCCGGTCGGCCTCGGCTGCGTCGAAGCTGGCGAATGACTTCAGGCGGAAGAGCCGCGGCTTGGCCCGCATCTGAAAGAACATCCGGGCGTAGTCCTCGCGCACCTGTGCCGCGAGTGCGGCGTGCGGCCGGTCATAGAGCGGGTCCACCGCCACGGCATCGATGCCGCGCCGGTAAGCCTCGGCGGTGAAGGAGGCCGGGCCGGCGGCCACGTCGAGCACGGCCCGGCCGCGCAGGGCAGCAGGGTCGAGGGCGAAGAACCGGCAGTATTCCTCGAGCGTGCGCCCGAAGAATGACACGGCCGGCAGATCCAGGACGGACTTGCCGGACGGCGACGCCTTCACTCGCGGTGTGGCGGGGTAAGGCTGGGCCTTCTGCCTCTGCGTGGGCGGAGGCTGGCAGGTGGCTACATCGGATGGTGGTGGGGCGAGCGTGGGCATGGCATGAGGTGGTTGGGGTGGGAAAAATAAAAAACCCGACTCGGATGAGTCGGGCTCGGCAGTGAGAGGGAGTATAATTTTCTGTGACTATGCGTGAGCTGAATGAGTCCCCATTTGCCGAGCCGTGGTAATCCACCAGGCGCGTTTACCCGAGGCCATGACGGCAACGGGTTTGGCAAGGCGCAGATTGGAGAGCTGGTTCACGGGGGCGTTGATGCGGACTGGTCGGCAGCGGTGCAAGCAATAATTTTCCGCCGCCGCCAGGCGGCCAAAAAAAGAAACCCGGGCCCGCCGCGGGACCCGGGTGTCGATCACCACTCCGCCAGGGCTCAGTTGGACTTGCCCGGCATGAACAGATTTTTGGCGGCGCGGAAGGGCGCGGTGGTGAACGAGGGCCTGGCCTTGAGGGCGGCCGCGGCCGCTTGGGCGGCTTGCGCGTGGGCGGCAATTTCCTGTTCGTGCACCTTGACCCAGGCCTCGCGGCGGGCCACTTCCACCTCGCGGAGGTTCACTTTCTCCTCCCGTTCCTTGACCACCATGCGGTCATCGCACAGGCCGCGCCGCGCGGCCTCCAGCAGGGCATGGGCCCGTTCGTATTTCTCCCACTCGGAATCAAGGCTGGCCTGGCTCGGCCCGGTCGTGACGTAGAACTGGCTGGCGTTCTGCGGCGGGGGACTGTGCTGGGCGTGCTCGACGAGCAAGCGGAGGCGTTGCTCGTATTCCTTGAGGCTCGCCTCCTTCTGCTGCATGGCCTCGATATCGGTGGAAATTTGCGTGCGCAGTTTCTCAAGGTGCGCGGCTTCCTGCGTATCGGGTGTGGATGTGTTCATGGCGGGTATGACGGGACGATAGCAGCAGTAGTTCCCGGCCGCCTAAAGGCGCCGGGGCTATTTACCCGCCCTTTACCCCGCCGTGGCCGGCTTTTACGGTAATATGAAGGCCACGCGGTGGCCCGCGCAGCTTTCGCCCACCCACCGAAAAATCACGCCCGGCCTCCTTCGCCAAGGCTACGGCGCCCTCGGTCTAAATCACCTCGAAGACCAAGGTGAAAATCACCCTACTGGTCTTACGCCCGGAACATCACATCCTCGCGGTTGAACATCTTCACGCAAAGGAGGACGGCCACGGCGGCGTAAAGGCCGGTGGAACCAAAAATCAAAGCAAGATAGTTCCAGTGCCAGACCCCGGACAGCATCTCCTTGCAAGCGAGGCTGACGTTGAGGATGGGAATCAGCGCGGTCTTGGCCGTGAGTTCCACCCCGGGCAGCGTGCCCATAATCGCCGGCATGATGATCACGATGATCAGCGGCGAGACGTAGCTTTGCGCCTCCTTGTAGCTCTTGGCGAAAAGCGAGATGGTGAGCAGCAGGGCCGCGAACATCATGGCCACCGGGGCGATCAGGGCGAACACGCCAAGGATGCCCGCCGGATCGATGAGCGGGATGAAGCCGCTGCCGCCGACCGAACCCGCCTTCGCCGGGTTGCCGGGCATCATCAAGGGACCGCCGATGAAGATGCTCACGCAGGAGGAGACCAGGGTGATCGCGATCGTGGCGACGGAAGCGGTCATCACCATGAGGAACTTGCCGAGCACGATGTTCACCCGGTGCACCGGGCTGCACAGCAGGGTCTCCATGGTGCCGCGCTCCTTCTCGCCGGCCGTCAGGTCGATCGCCGGATACATGGCACCGGTGAAACAGAGGATGATGATCACATAGGGAATGAGGCCGCCGAGGATGTTGCCCCCGACCTTCTCGGGCGGGGCGACGTTCTGGCGCTTGGTCTCGAAGGGCTTGATCAGGTCGGCCGAGAGGCCGCGCGCGATCAGCCGGGTCTCGACCGTCTTGTCGCGCAGGGTGCGGAAGAACTTCTCCACCTCGCCCACCCCCATGCCGGACTTCATCTCGCCCTCGTAATGGTAGAGCATGACCGTCTTGGGCTCGCTGCCCTTGAGGGCCGCCTCGAACCCGGCGGGAATTTCCACCGCCAGGCGGATGCGCTTTTCCGAGACGAGCTTCTTGTAATCCTCCTTCGTCTCGACCACCCGGAATTTCGGATCGGCCTTGAGGGCCGACACGATGCCCGGCGAATCGGTCCCGCCGAGGATGACCAGGCTGGTGGCCTCCTCCTGGGCCTGCTTGATGACCTTCGACATGACCGTGCCGATGCCGAACATGATGAGGGGCATCAGGAGCGTCGGAATGACGATCATCGAGATCAGGGTGCGGCGGTCGCGCAGGGAATCCTTCAGCTCCTTCAGGTAGATGGTGACAATATGCTGCCAGTTCATGGGGGTGATTTCCTTAGTGTTTGAGCGCTTCGGCCAGGGCCGCCTCGCCGCCCACGGCCTTGACGAAGATCTCCTCCATGTCCTGTTCGCCGTAGCGCGCCTGCAGCTCCCCCAGCGTGCCCTCGGCCACCAACCGGCCGGCATGGATGATGCCAATGGTGTCGCACAGCTTCTCGACCTCGCTCATGACGTGGGTGGAATAGATCACGGTCTTGCCGTGATTGCGGCACTCGCGGACGAATTTGACGATGGAGCGCGCGGTCATGACATCGAGCCCGAGGGTGGGCTCGTCGAAGATCATCACGGCCGGGTCGTGGATGAGTGTGCGGGCGATGGAGGTCTTCTGTTTCATGCCCGTGGAAAATTTGTCGCAGCGGCGGTCGAGGAACTCGTGCATGTCTAGCTCGTCGGCGAGCCCCTTGAGGCGGGTGCGGATGGCGTCATCGGTCATACTGTTGAGCCGGCCGAAATAGGTGATCATCTCACGAGCGGTGAGCCGGCCGTACAGCGCGGTGCTGGCCGCGAGGAAGCCGACATGGGCCCGCACCTTTTCCGGAGCGGTGGCGGTGTCGTGTCCGGCCACGGTGCAGGTGCCGCTGGTGGGCTTCAGCAGCGTGGCCAGCATGCGCAGCGTCGTGGTCTTGCCCGCCCCGTTGGCCCCGAGCAGGCCGTAGATCCGGCCGGGCTGGCAGGTGAAGGAGACATCGGCCGCCGCGGTGACCAGGCCGCGTTTCTTGTCCTTGAAGGTCTTGGTGAGATGGTGGGCGGCGATCATGGCGGATTCAGGCGCGACGGGCGTCGAGCGTCAGGGCGAGCCAGAGGCCGGCGGCGGCGCCGCTCGACGCGGTGAGCAAGGCGCCGATCCCCACGCAGATCGCGAGGCGGGCGGCGGGGGACATGGAGCAGTTGGCGATATTTTTCAGGTTCATAGGGGATAAATCATAGACTCATGCGTTCGCGGAATTCCTGCGCCTGGCGACGGGACAGCTCGACCTTGAGGCCGCCTTTGAGCTTCACCAGCAGGCCGCCGCTGAACCACGGTTCGATGCCTTCGACCCAGGTGAGGTTGATCACCTGCTTGCGATTGGCGCGAAAAAAGTTCCGGGGATCAAGCCGCTCCTCCATCGCCGTCAATGAACGGAACAGCTGCGGCTTCTGGTCGTCGAAGTGCAGACGCGTGTAATTGCCCTCCGACTCGAGCAGCCGGATGTTCTTCACCGGGACAAACCAGCAGCGGTCCCCCTCGCGGACAAAAACCTTGTCCTCGAGCGACAAACACAGCGGCGCGGCCCCGGCCCCGGGCGCGGCGCTTTCGTGGTGCCGCAACCTTTCCAGCGCGGCAATAAGCCGGTTGGGGTCCACGGGCTTGAGCAGGTAGTCGAGCGCGTTGAACTCAAAGGCTTTCACGGCAAACTCGTCGTAGGCCGTGGTGAAAATAACCGCGGGCAGCGGCGGCTCGAGCCGCTCCAACAGGCTGAAGCCGTCCGCGCCGGGCATCTGCACGTCGAGGAACAGCAGGCCGGGCTTGAGTTCGATCACTTTTTTCGCGGCGTCTTCCACATCCACCGCCTCGCCCACAATCTCGATGTCCGGGTGGGCGGCCAGCAGGCGGCGGAGCTCATTGCGCGCCAGTCGTTCGTCATCGATAAGCAGGGCTTTCATTTGGCTGGCTTAAGTGGAATCAGAACGTGCGCCGTCACGCAACCAGGCGGCTCGGTGGCGAGGTTGAGCCGGGCCTTGTCGCCAAAGAGCAGCTGCAGGCGCTCGGAGGCGTTGCGCAAGCCGACCCCGGTGGACGAGCCCGCGCGCGCGGCGGCGGCACTGGCTGGCGGGGCCACCTCGCCGGGATTGGACACCGTGATATGGAGATTGTCCGCCTCGATGCTCGCAGTGATGGTGACCTCGCCGCCGTCGCGCCGGGTGGAGATGCCGTATTTGACGGCGTTCTCGACGAGAGTCTGGAGCAGCATCGGTGGCACCGATCGCGTCCGGGCATCATCCGACACGGTCCAGCGCACGCGAAGCCGGTCCTCGTGGCGGATGAGTTCCAGCGCGAGGTAGTCCTCCACGATGCTGATCTCCTCCTCCAGCGGCACGGTCTCCTGCTGACCCGACTGCAGCGAATAGCGCAGCATGTTGGCGAGGCGGGTGACGGACTCGCGGGCCTTGGGCGCGTCCTCATCGATCAGGGCCCGCAGGCTGTTGAGCGAGTTGAAGAGGAAGTGCGGGTTGACCTGCGACTTCAGGGCCCGGAGCTCGGCCTCCTTGACGCTGGCGGCCAGCCGGAGTTGCTCGAGCTGCATGCGCCGCAGCCGCTCGAAGGCGTGATAGATGAAATAGACACAAAACCACCCGATGAAAACGAGCACGCCATTGAAGGTCGTCGCGGTGATGGCAAAAGTGGGGCTGAAGTTGGAAGTCCAGGGCTCGCGGAGCGCCCCATAGACGTAGCCGAACCCCACCACGGTCCACACCATGGACAACGCGGCCGAGATCGCCGCCACCCGGGGCAGCAGCGCGGCCCAGCCCAGTTCCATCCAACCCCAGCGCTTGATCGCCGGTCGCACATAATGGGTGAGCAACAAGCCGATCAACATGATCATGACCGTGATCGCTTCGTCGTGACTGCGGCGGCCTGTCCGGCTGTCAGCGGCATTCTGATAGAACAGTTGCATGCTCATCAACCCGCCCCAACCGACCAGCTGGCAAAGCACATAGAGTCGGTTTTTCGCCCGCAACAGCTTGGCCTCGGTATCAACGCTCATCGCCACGGAGCGAACCACGGCCGAAGGGCCAACGGCAAGACCGTCCGGACGACCCAGGGAAGATGATGCGGTGGAAACTGCAGCCATGCCGCCAATTTGCGTCGCGCGCCGCCGGCACACACTCGTGATTGGACGAGCGGTCAGCGCATGGCGTCAGACGGCACGACTGTCGTGTATTCCCCTGGTTAAAATTCTCGGTGACCGTGAAAAACCCCTTTACCCGCCGCACCCGGCCGCGCACGCTGCACTTCCGTTTACCTGATCCAGAGAATGAGAGCACACGTCGTCATCGTCGGCAGTTATGTCCAGGATCTTTCCTTCTTTGTGCGGGAGTTTCCCCGGCCCGGCGAATGCGTGCTGGCCGATCTCCGGCCCGGGGCGGGCGGCAAGGGCTTTAACCAGGCGGTCGCCGCCACGCGCGCCGGCGCCCCCACCCTGTTCATCGGCGCCATCGGCCACGATGCCGCCGGGGCCCACGCCAAGGAGTTCGCCCGGCAGGCCGGGGTGCACACGGACTTTATCGTGAAGAAGAAAGAGCCCACCGGGGCCGCCGCCGTCGCGGTCAACGCGGCCGGGCAGAACCAGATCATGGTGGCCTTCGGCGCCAACCTCGCCCTGCACATCCGCGATGTCCCGCTGCCGCCCCTGACGACCGCCGATGTCGTGGTCTGCCAGGCCGAGTGCGACATGAAGACCACGGCCCACGTCCTCCGCCATGCCCGGCGCAACGGGGCCGTCACGGTCTTCAACCCCGCGCCCATGCACGCCAAGGTGGACCTCGCCATCCTCCGCCACGTCGAGGTGCTGATTCCCAACGAATCGGAATTCGTCACGCTGGTGAACCGCTCGCCTCGCAGCGGCGTGAAAAATTTCACCGGCGAGGCCCTGCACCGGCTCGCACCCGACCGGCTGCACTCGCTCTGCCGCACCTTCAACGTGCCCATCGTCATTGTCACCCTCGGCGCGCGCGGTTGCTTCATCTCCCAGCCTGACGTCTATGCCTGGGTGCAGGCCCACGAGGTGGATGCCGTGGACACCACCGGGGCGGGCGACGCCTTCGTGGGCGGTTTCGCCGCCGGCCTGGTGAAGTTCAAGAAGAACGTCTTCGAGGCGGCCCATTTCGCCAATGCCGTGGCGGCCCTTGCCGTCACGCAGCATGGCACGGCCGAGTCCATGCCCACGGCGCGCGAGATTTCCCGTTTCCTGCGCCGGCGCGACCATGGCTAAGTTTCGCGCGAAGCTCTACCGCGTCGCCATCGTCCGCTGGGTTGACCTGCCCAAGCGCGCCATCGCCCCGCTCCATCTCCCGGCCGCCGACATCAAGGGCGGCGGCCACGGCCTCAACGCGCTCCTGCGCTTCAACGACGACCTCGACCGCGTCACGCTGCTCCCCGGCAAGCGCGGCCACTACAAACTGGCATTCAAGGTCGAGCTGCTCCGTGCCGCCGGGGTTGATGCGGGTGACACCATCGACTTCACCCTCGAGCCCGACACCACCTCGCGCGAACCCGACCTCCCCGAGGAAATGCGAAAGGTTTTTCAAGCCCGACCGTTGCTGAAGGACCGCTGGCTCACCCACAGCGTGGCGATGCGTCGTCAGGTCGTCCGCTACATCGAGGACGCGAAGAGCGCCGAGACCCGCGCCAAGCGCAGCTGGATCTTCCTCGAGCGCCTCGCCGAGACCGGGAAGCTCGGCGCCTAGTCAACAATTCCGTCGGATTCGCCGCGGATTACACGGATGAGCACGGATCAGGCTATAAAACATGAAAACTGGATCACCAAGCGCCTCACCTTCTCGGGTGAGTTTGGGCTGATTGTTCTGTTTCCGGCCTATCCGCGGTTATCTGCGTGATCCGCGGTTTCCTGCTGCTGGTTAAAGTCAGTTGTTCGGGATGAAGCCGGAGCCCTTCGGCTCCAGCAGCCGCTTGGCAAACAACGGCACATACGACGTGACCCCCAGCACGCCGAGCACGAACAGGCTGTCGCGATACGGCCCGCCGAGGAGCAGACCGAGGATGCCGCATGCCTCCGCCATTGCCGTGCCCAGGACAAACATCACCAGCATGGCTCCGGCCCGGGTCGCCCGCGGCAGCACCAACCACCGGATGACGATACTCACAAACAAAGGTGCGAAGCCGGCCAGATTAACGAAGAGATGGGCCGGCGCGGAAAACAACCGCGGCTCGCCCTCACCCAGCAGAAAGTGGAGCGCACCGAGTCCCATCAGGTTGCTGCCCCAGACGACCCAGAGGATCAGCAGGTGCATTTTCAGGCGCTGGGCGTCGGGTCCGGGGATCATGGTTGGATGACGTTGAGGCCGCAGGCTTTGGCCAACCGGGCCTGCCTCGAATCGTAGGTCACGAATCGCCGGGCGTTCAGCTCAAGGGCCGACGCGACGTGCAGCACGTCCAATGTCCGGGTGCCGAACCGTGGAGTATGTTGGCGGCTGAGTTCCGCCGCTTGGTCCAGGACCGCACGCCAAGGCACATCGACCAAGCGCAACCGATCAGAAGTGAGATCCGCCGCCAGATCGCTGAGGAAATCCTGTAAATCCGCCTCGCTCAAATCGCGGCGATGCACCGCTGCCGCCATGGAGTTAATCAACTCGGTCCGGGTAAAACGGGTCACACGCACTGGACCGGGATTCTTGAAGCGCCAAGCCGCCATCGTCGCAGAATGCTTATCGTGCGCGTAGAGTTGGCGCAGGGCGCTCGAATCAATGTAGCAATGCTCAACGGTCATCGCGGTCCGCATCCATGGCCCGGGAAGCCGCCGCCGAGATCGGCTTGGGCATCCGCTTCATCAGGCGGGCGTAGTAGTCGAACGGCTTGGCCTTGGTCTTCCGCTTCGGTTCCACATAGGGCTTGATGACATACGCCGCCTGACCGCGCTCCGTGACCACCACCTCACCCTGCCGCGCGATCATGTCGCGCACCTTGGGAAACTCCGTGCGGAGCTGGCGGATGCTGGCGGTCTTCATGGCGACGTGAAACATGGATGTTTCACCTCGCTTGGCAAGCCGCCCTATGGAATTTCCACGGAAAGGCTCTGATGGTTTAATTTAGCACGAACTATGCACTCCGGGTTAATCCCGCTATGGGCGGCGGCCTTGCGGACCTCACGCTCAAATTCGACTGTCGCTTCTTTTCCGAGAATGATGCGATTGATCGCCTCCTTTTCCAATCTCAGGAAATACATCACCTTCCCCGCAACCACCCGCGAATAAAGTCATCGGCTGCAGCTTTCGTGTGCACAATACCATAGCGTCTCTTAGCGACTTCACGTTCTTTTTTGGTGTCTTTCAGTAAAGGCGTGAATTCCAGAGGATCGGCAAATTCATTCGGTGGAGTTATCTTTAGCTCTAAGCCGGACTCATAGGCAAGATAAGTTGGTAGTGACCGGCTCGGGCGGAGAGAGCGGCAACTGCATCGCAGTCGGATTCATGTTCGGCAAAGTGTTGGA
>JAYTUA010000210.1:0-4483 GCA_043745015.1 Opitutaceae bacterium
GGACTGGGGATCGACCCCAACGGTGGGCTCGTCGCAGAGGAGGAGCTTGGGCCGGTGCAGGAGCGAAGCCGCAATGTTGAGCCGGCGCTGCATGCCACCAGGGACATGAGCGTGGATTTGCCGGCACCGTTGGGGCCGAGCAGGCCAAAGAATTCTCCGGGGGCGATCTGGAGCGACACCCCATCCAAGGCCGTGAGCGCGCCGTAACGCTTGGTGACATTTTCGAGGGTTAGCATGGGAAAGCTGCCGATGGGCGCGCACGATTGAGCCAGACCCGGCCAAAGACGAGCCCTTCCGCATGGTAAATCGCCAGGGATATTGTATCCTCCGGTTTTAAGAATCAGCGAAATACCATCATGCAGCCGGACGATCCCAGCGAACCGACAGTCATCCCGATCACGGGCGAACTCGACCTGCATACCTTCCGGCCCGCGGAGATTGCCAGCCTGCTGGACGACTATTTCGCCGAGTGCCGCCGGCGCGGCCTGCGGCGGGTGCGCGTCGTCCATGGCAAGGGCACGGGCACCTTGCGCGCGACGGTCGAGTCCCATTTGCGCCGGTCGCCGGCCGTGCTCAGCTATGGCCCGGGTGACGAGACTTCCGGCGGCTGGGGGGCGACCATCGTTACACTCCAGCCCGCAAATTCCTGATGAACTTCCGCGACTTTCCTGCGATGATGCGGGTTCTCCTTCCCATATCCCTATGAACTCAATGCACGAAATTGACTACAAGATCCACGGTGACGACATGCAGTTCGTCGAGATCGAACTCGACCCGCAGGAGGCCGGCGTGGCCGAGGCCGGCGGCATGATGTATATGGACGAGCCTATCGCCATGGAGACCATCTTCGGCGACGGCTCGACGCAGAACTCCGGCTTCATGGGTGCGCTGCTCGGCGCCGGCAAGCGCCTCCTCACCGGCGAATCGCTCTTCATGACCGTGTTCCAGAATCAGGGCGCGGGAAAGAAGAAGGTCGCCTTCGGCGCGCCCTACCCCGGCAAGATCATCCCGGTCAAACTGGCTGACCTGGGCGGACTCGGTCGCGTGCTCGACGGCGACAACAGCTAAGCCACCCAACCGGCCCGTACGCCGCCCGTCACTCCAGCATTGTGCCTCGCGCCCGATTGTCCCAGCTTCGGGACATGGGCACTAAATTCACCTACGCACTCATCCTGACCATCGCCAGCGCAGTCTTCAACCTGCTCCTGTATTTCACCGGCTTCCAAACCGAGAAAATTGCCGTCGGCCAACATCTCCAGTGGCTGGGCTTCGGCATCATGATCACCGTCCTCTTCCTCGGCATCAAGGCCGTGCGCGAGGAGTCGCCCGGCAAATACATGGGCTATGGCAAGGGCGTGGGCACCGGCGTGCTGATCTCCCTTTTCTCCGGGCTGATGAGCGCGGTCTACACCTTCATCCACTTCAAGTTCGTGAACACGGAGTTTGCGGACTACAACATGCAGCTGGTGCGCGCCAAATGGGAAGCGGCCGGCATGGGCGCCGACCAGATGGAAAAGATGGAGGGCTTTACCCGCATGTTCATGGGGCCCGTCGCCATGGCCATCATGACCCCCATCATCGCGGTGTTCTTCGGCCTGATCCTGTCCCTCATCATCGCGATTTTCCTGAAGCGCCCGGCCCCGCCGGATGCCCCCGCCTCCTGAAAATTAATCGGGGGCCGCGCGTCGGCGCGACCCCCGATGGAATTACACCCACCGCGCCGCAATTGTTCAAAGCGAACGCAGGCCGGGCTCGTGCGGCGGCGGCAGCATCTGCCTCGTCTTGGTGGCGGGTTCCATGACCTTGGTCTCGACTTCCAATTCGTCATTGTCGTCGTCCAAGTCCGCGCCGCCGATGTCTTCCAGGCGTGCCATGATCTCGGGCGGAAGCTTTTTGTGGTCTTCGGGCGAATTGATCGGCCCCTGAAAGGTGACTTCACCCTTCTTGTCCTTGACCGTCAGCTCGCGTTTACCCTCTTTGGCGTTGAGTTCGACGGACCCCTTGTCGTCCGAGAAGACAAAATTGCCCGACGGCAGATCCAGGATGGTGGAACCCTTGCCCCCATGGCGCTTGAAGACATGCACCCGGGGATTGGCGAACCAGTTCATCCGGTCGCCGCCGATCATGCGCATGACATCGCCGGGCCCCGTGCCTTCGCCGCCCGGAACGGCAAAGTTAAAGAACCTGTCGCCCCCACCCCCGGGACCATCCCCGTTGATGAACGGCATGTTAAAGTTAAACCCGTCCATCGCCAGTTTCGGCACTTCGCGTTCGCCGAGCTTGGCCTTGACGGTGGTCTCCTTGCCGCCGCGGATCAGCGTGAGTTTCACTTCGTCACCCGCCTTGTGGTTGCGCACGAGCACGCTGAGTTGGCGCATGTCGATCAGGATCTGGTCATCGAGCTTGGTCAGGACGTCGTGCTTCTGGAGCAGGCTGGCGGCCGGGCTGCCCTCGGCCACGCGACGCACGGCCAGCCCGGTATCGCGCGGCAGGGACAACTGGGCCGCCACGGTGGGATCGACGGGCATGGTCTCGACTCCGAGGTAGGCGACTTTCTCCATCTCGACGGGACCCGGGGGGCCGTCGCGGTCGACTTTGATGTTGAAGTGCGGCCCGCCGGCTTCGGCGCGGCGGATGACAATCTCCTTCTTGGACTCGGTCTCGGCCAGGGCCGAGGTGGCGAGCACCAAAAGGGGAATGAGGGAGCTGACTATTTTTTTGTTCATGGTAAAATTCATCAATCAAGGCGGGCCCGGACGAGACGCACTTCGTCGCGGGGCACGCTCCAGCGGAGTGAGGCGTTGGTGGCGGGATTCTTCCAGGTGTAGGTATCGACGTAACGATAGCGGACCTGCCGGCCCTCGGTCCGGTCGGGCAGCTGGGCGGGGTCGCCCTCCTTCATGTCGTAGAGCACCGACGAGGCCCGAACCGGCTGGTAGCGGTTAACCGGCATTGCCAACGGCTTGGTCACAGCATGCTGGGCGGTGGCGGCGACGGACCCGGGAGGGGCCACCGGGTGCCGCGTGGATTGCAACCCCAACACCAAGGCAAAGGCTGCCGCCACGCCCGCGAGTGACCAGGCCGCCCACTTCCCGTAGCGCAGACCGTTTGCCCGGCTGGGTTTGCTCACGTCCACGCGACCAAGCTCCGCTTCCAGGGACTGCATCAGGGCAGGCGAAGGTTGGCGCGGAGCCAGGCGCTTCAATTCGTTTTCCAGCTCTAGCAGTGCATCATCCATGGTAAAGTGGCTCGAGTTGCTGGCGGAGCGCATTCAAAGCGTAGCGATACCGCGATGCCGCGGTGTTGGGCGGGATGCCAAGGGCCTCGCCGATTTGCTCGAAGGTGAATTCCTGCCAGACCTTAAGCACGAGCACCTCGCGTTGCTCGGCGGGCAGACGCTGCAGGGCGACCTCGATCTCGAGGCGCCGCTCATCGCCCTCGCCGGGCAATTTCCCGAAGATGGCCTCGGGCTCCTCCAGTCCTCCTTCAGCTTTCTCCTCGCGGGCGGTGCGACGGTCCTGCCGGCGGGCGAGATCGATGGCCGCACGGCGGATGGAAGTGACCATGAGCGCCTGCGGGTCGCCGGGGAGCTGACGCTGGTGCCGCCAGTAACGCACGAAGGCTTCCTGCACGACATCCTCCGCGTCGGCGAGCGAGCGGGTCCATTGGCGGGCGCATAACAGGAGCTTGGGGCCATGGGCCTCGATCCAATGTTTCCAGCTGGTTTGCTCATTCGTGCGCTCCATGCGGTGGGTTTCGCGTTGTTTCCTGAAAAGCGTCACGGACGGGAGGATTTGTCTAAGGCTACCCGGGGGCACGCGGGATGCAGACATTAAAAGAGGCCGGGGGTTCGCACCCGCCGGCCTCTGTTGGAACTTAACCTGACTTAAAATTGCTCCTTGGCTCAGGCGGCCATGCGGTCCTTCGCCCTCGGTCTGCGCAGCGCGTCGGATGTCGATACCGCGCCATTGAAGTGGCTGGTGACAACCGGGCACGTAAAATAGGCCTTTGGGCTGGACCGGTAGTCCGAGGCGATGATCGCGACGAGTGTCGCCACGACCAAGTAGCTCAGAGCGCCCGTAGCGCCGGTGATGAGATCACCCGTGACTTCCACTCCAGCGAGACCTGCGATGAGGCCACTGACGGCGAGGGTTGTGATGGCATGGATGGTGTTGGTCTTCATAAAATTGGCTCGGTTTAGATTTTCTTGGTTGGTCACCTGTTCTGGTGATGCGCCTACTATACCTGACAGCTTGCAATAGTTAAAATACTTAGTTTCTATGATAATCATCTGATTTATCTATGGAGCTATACCAGTTACGTTACTTCTTGGCAGTCACTGAGACAGGTAACTTTACCAAAGCCGCCAGCCGCGCCCACGTCTCCCAGCCGTCGCTGAGCCAGCAGATCCTTAACCTGGAGGAGGAGTTCGGGCAGAAGCTGTTTCACCGCATGGGGCGCAAGGCGACCCTGACGGATGCCG
>JAYTUA010000211.1:0-4465 GCA_043745015.1 Opitutaceae bacterium
ATGCAGGTCTGGCGACGGGTGACCGTGCTGACTTTTAGTCCGTGCTGGGTGGTGGCCTTCCAGCGGGCGGCTATCTCGTCATAGGAAAGCCGGGCATCCTCGCTAATCGTCAGGTTCCCAACTTGGGCGCGATATTCGTCCAAGCGCCGATCGGCCAGCTTCCGATCCTTCGTTTTGAGAGAACGACGAAATTGCTTGTCACCGCGTTTTACCAACGCGTAATACCCGCCAGTATTCTCTAATCGATAGAGGTTCTCAGCCACCCGATGAAACACCACTTTACGAGCACTCTTTGCACCCTGACCGGTGACATTTTCCATGCTCAAAATGATATGGTGACAACTGGCGGTTACAAATCAAATATTGGAGAGAATTTTGAGATTCGTAAATCATTGCTCATCAGTTTAATGGCAAGTTAGCTCAGTTGGTAGAGCAGAGGACTGAAAATCCTTGTGTCCTCGGTTCGATTCCGAGACTTGCCACCACTTTCAGTGCTGGCGGCGGCTGCGCCGCCTGGCCGCGAGGCGAAAGCCCGCCGCCGGAATTATTTTTCCAGCTCAAAGCCGAAGGCGGCGATTTCCTCCACGACCGGGGGAAAGCTCTCTAACGCCACTTTCCCGGCAACCACCGGACTGGATGGCGCGGGGAAATGCTGCTTTCTGGTCACCGAGCGCATTTCCACCTTGTAGAGCAGGTCGCGGGTAAAGTGGTTCTCCACCTTCAGGATTAAACCCGGTTTTTTCGCATCCGGCTGGAGTGACATGACAACCTGCGCCGCTTCGTCCTTGGTCTTGGAAGTGGCGACCAGCTTGATCTTGGCGCCCTTCTGCTCGAAGCGGGCGTAGATCACCTCACCGAGATGAACGACCACGGTATTGGCTTTTTCCGCCGCGGAGGCGGTCAGCAGGGATGAGCACACGAAAATTAAAGCAAGGAAGAGTCGATTCATGAGAAACTTAAGGGCAGGGGTGGTGGCCCGTAAGAAGCAGCCTCGCCGGCCGGGCTTCAACAGTAGAATTCGCCTGTGCCACCTCGTCTCATTTCCCGTTGACCGGTGCGCAGGGCAAAGGCTTCATGGTGGCATGGTGCCGAGCGTTTTGATTGTTGATGACGAGAAGCACACCCGTGAGGGCCTCCAGCAGGCCCTGCAGGATCACTATGATGTTTCCGTGGCGGCGAACGCCGACGAGGCGTTCAATCTCATGGATGCCCATGGATTTGAGGTGATTATCACCGACCTCCGGATGCCCGGTAAGAGCGGGCTCAAGATCATCGACAAGGCCCTCGCCCTGCCCAACAAGCCGGCGGTGATCATGATGACGGCCTACGGGAGCATCGACTCGGCGGTGGAGGCCATGAAGCGCGGCGCCGTGGATTTCCTGACCAAGCCCGTCCAGATCGAGCGGATGGAAATTCTCATCCAGCGGGCGCTGAAAACCAAGACCCTCGAGGTGGAAGTGAAGCAGCTGCACGAGCGGCTGGACGAGAAATTCAGCGTCGAGGGCCTCGTGGGCCACTCGACGAAGCTGGCCGAGGTCATCGACCGGGTGAAGCTGGTGGCACCGTCCAAGGCGACCATCCTCATCGAGGGCGAGACCGGCACCGGCAAGGAGCTCATCGCCCAGGCCATCCACCAGGCGAGCCCGCGGGCGCGGGCGCCCTTTGTGCCCGTGCACTGTGCGGCCCTGCCTGCGATGTTGCTGGAGAGCGAGCTGTTCGGTCACGAGCGCGGTTCCTTCACCGGCGCGACCGACCGTCGCGAGGGGCGCTTCGAGGTGGCGGACGGCGGCACGGTGTTCCTCGACGAGATCGGGGAGATCGGGCCGGAGATCCAGGTGAAATTGCTGCGCTTCATCGAGAGCAAGAGTTTCGAGCGCATCGGCAGCACCAAGACCATCACGGTGGACGTGCGGCTGGTGGCGGCCACGAACCGCAACCTCGAGCAGATGGTGAAGGAGGGAAAATTTCGCGAGGACCTCTTCTTCCGGCTCAACGTGGTGCGCATCACCACGCCGCCGCTCCGCGAGCGCACGGACGACATCCCCGTGCTGCTGGAGCATTTCATCCAGGTTTACTCCAAGGAGAACAGCTACGAGCCCGTGACCATCGAGCCGGGGGCGATGAAGCATCTGCAGGCCTATCCCTGGCCGGGCAACATTCGCGAGCTGCGCAACTTCGCGGAGAACGCCGTCGTGTTGCGCCGGGGCGGCAAGCTGAGCGAGTTCGACCTCGAGCCCAAGTTCCGCGGCGAGGTGGCCCCGCCGCCGTCCATGCAGACCCCGACCCCGGCGAATCCGTATTCAGTCGAGGACAATGAAAAACGCTTGCTCAAGGAGGCGCTGATGAAGGCGCGGGGCAACCGCACCCGGGCGGCGGGCCTGCTGGGCATCAGCCGCCGGACCCTGCATCGCAAGATCGCCCAGTGGCCCGAGCTCGACGTGGTGGACCGGGGGTGAGGGGGCTTGCGGTAGGATTGGAGTTCCGTAGGTCGGGGTTTACCCCCGACATGCTGTGGCTTCGTGTCGGGCATAAAGCCCGACCTACAACAAACTGTCCCGCGATACCGAATAACGAACCAGCTTGTCAGGGTGGGGCGGGGGCCTTTCACTGCGCGGCTACCTAACCGCCATGGCCTCGATCACCAAGAGCTACGAACCGCGCGACGTTGAAAAGAAGTGGTATGCCGCCTGGCTGGAAGCTGGTTGCTTTGCGGGTCGGACCAACCCGGCGCGTTCACCCTACACGATCATGATCCCGCCGCCCAACGTCACGGGCGTGCTGACCATGGGCCACGTGCTGAACAACACTCTGCAGGATATCCTCGTCCGCCGGGCCCGGCTGGAAGGCCGCGAGGCGCTCTGGCTCCCGGGCACCGACCACGCCGGCATCGCCACGCAGACCGTCGTGGAGCGCGAGCTGCGCAAGGAGAAGAAAACGCGCCACCACCTCGGCCGGGAAAAATTCCTGGAGAAGGTCTGGTCGTGGCGCGAGGAGAAGGGCGGGATCATCCTCCAGCAATTGCAGGCGCTCGGCGCGTCCGCCGACTGGAGCCGCACGCAGTTCACCATGGACCCGGCCTACTCGCAGGCCGTCCTCAAGGTGTTTGTCGGTCTTTACGGCAAGGGCCACATCTACCGCGGCAAGCGGATGGTCAACTGGTGCCCGGTCAGTCTCACGGCGCTTTCCGACGAGGAAGTGATCATGAAGCCCACCAAGGGCACGCTCTACCAGGTGCGGTATGAACTCGTGGACCAGCCGGGCAAGTTCATCGAGGTGAAGACCACCCGCCCGGAGACCATCCCCGGCGACGTGGCCATCGCGGTGCATCCCGACGACCCGCGTTACACGGCGTGGATCGGGAAGAAGGTGCGCCGGCCGCTCGGGCCGGCGGCACAGATCCCGATCATCGCCGACACGGCGGTGGACAAGGAATTCGGCTCGGGCGCACTCAAGATCACCCCGGCGCACGACAAGGTGGATTTCGAGGTCGGCCAGCGCCACAAGCTCGCGCCCCTCGACGTGCTGGAGCCCGACGGCAAGCTTAACGCCCTCGCCGGCCCGGAACTGGCGGGCCTTGACCGTTTCGCCGGTCGCAAGAAGGCCGCCGAGCTCCTCAAGGAATCGGGCGCGCTGGTAAAGGAGGAGCCTTACGAGAATAATGTCGGCTATTCCGAGCGCGCCGATGTGCCGATCGAGCCGCGCCTCACCTGGCAGTGGTGGCTCAAGTATCCGCGCATTGAGGAAGCCAAGACGGCCGTGCGCGACGGCCACATCAAGTTCTACCCGGAGCGCTGGTCCAAGGTTTACCTCCACTGGCTGGAAAACATCCAGGACTGGTGCATCAGCCGGCAGCTCTGGTGGGGCCATCGCATCCCCGTCTGGTATGCCAAGGGGCTCGACAAGGAAAAGCTCACCGAGGCGGACATCGCCGACCCGAAGAAGGTTCACGTCTCGCTCGCCGGTCCGGCGGACAAGGCCAACTGGGTGCAGGAGGACGACGTCCTCGACACGTGGGCCTCGTCGTGGCTCTGGCCGTTCGCCACCCTCGGCTGGCCCGACAAGGGTGCGATGGACAAGGCGGGTTTTGATTATTTCTACCCGACCACCACGCTCGTCACGGGTCCGGACATCATCTTCTTCTGGGTGGCGCGCATGATCATGGCCGGCCTGGAGTTTGTGCGTCCCGGCGAATCGCTGGAACGGCGAATTCCGTTCAAGAACGTCTATTTCACCGGCATCATCCGCGACCAGCAGGGCCGCAAGATGTCGAAGTCGCTCGGCAACTCGCCCGATCCGCTTGACCTGATCGCGAAATACGGCGCCGACGGTCTGCGCTTCGGCATCGTGTCCATCGCCCCGCAGGGGCAGGACATCCGCTTCCAGGAAGACCGGATCGAGGGCGGCAAGAATTTCTGTAACAAGCTCTGGAACGCCTGCCGTTTCCGCCAGATGAGCGGCGACATGG
>JAYTUA010000212.1:0-17493 GCA_043745015.1 Opitutaceae bacterium
CATCAGCTTCCAGCAACCGTCCGACAACGCCCTGGCCTTCACCGGCCTGGCCCGCCGCACCACGCAGCGCGACTGGACGCTGGAGGACGCCGTCAAGGCGGCCGCCCGCGCCGAGGCCGACAAGCTCCGCGCGGAGTTCGAGGCCAAGTTCAAGGCCGGCTCCGGCCAGGCCGCCCCCGAGGAGGAGGCCGAGACCTTTCTGGCCGAGGAGAAACCCGGGGCCGAGGGCAGCATCCGCCGGCTGCGCGATATCTCGCGCGACGATGACCTCGATGCGCCGGAGGAGGAAAATACGGCCGCCCCGAAGGACGAGTGGGACAAGCTCGCGTCGGAAGACGAGCTGCCCACTTTCTTTGACGCGCTGCGTCCGCACATGCGGCGCAACCAGCGCGGTCCCGGCATGAGCGTGGGGCTCGATTTCCTCGCCAAGAAATGGTCGTTCGACGAATCCGACCTCAAGGGCGCGCTGGTAGAATGCGGCCTCCAGATTCCGGCCGACGAGAACGCCAAGCCGGTCTTTGCCGAGTATGAAGGCGAGCTTTACTGGGTGAACATCAACCGCCGCGGGGAAATCTGGATCAACCTGCGCGACAAGCCCCAGCCGGTCTTCCGGGTCGTGCAGGCCAAGCGCGTGGAGCAGACAGAAGCAGACGCCCCCGCAGCGACCGAGTCAGAGAATGCGGGAGGGAGTTTACCTCCCGACACCTCGGGGCATAAAGCCCCTCCCACCCAGCAAAACCAGCGCCAGCAGCAACCGCGCGAGGAGCGTGCTTCGGCCGGTCCCAAGACTTTCCTCGACAAGATCCGTGGCATGATGCGCCGCAACCGCCGCGGCCACGGCCTGTCCGGCAGCTTCCAATATCTCACCAAGGCGTTGAAGCTCGACGACGCGCAGCTGCTCGCCCAGCTCGGCGAGCACGGCCTGACGTTGACCGAGGGCACCTCGCCCGTGGAGGCGACGGAAGGAGATTTCGTTTACTGGCTGAACAAAAACCAGCGCGGCGAGATCTGGATCAACGCCGAGTTGAAGCGGCAGGACCGGGCTGAGCCCGGAGTGAGCAGGGAGCAGGGAGCGGTGAGCGGCGAACAGAACGCAGAAACGCCGGCTCCCGTTGTTTCTGCCCTCCCGCCGGAGAACACCCTGACGGCCGTGCGCCTGCTCATGGAGCCGAAGAAACGTGGCGAGGGCGTGACCGCGCTTGTCAGCCAGCTGGCGGAGAAACTGGAGAAGACCCCCGAGGTGATGATGGCGGTGCTCGCGGCGGCCGGGTTGACCCCGCCCGCCACGCCGAAAGGCAAACCCACCTTTGCGGAGCATGGCGGCGAGCTCTACTGGCTTAATCTCAGCGCCAAAGGCGAAGTATGGATCAACGCCAAGCAGTCTTCCGCCGAGAAAAAATCCCGCGCCAAAAAAACGGACGAGTAAGCCTCACAACGGGGCGTGGGTTTCAGCGCCCTGAAACGGGGTGAGGGTGGGCTGGTGGAAGGGCGCGAGCGCGGCGAGCTGGTCGGCGATGAGCCGGTCGGGGCGGCAGCGCGGCAGTTTGCTGGCGCTGGCGGTCTTGTGCTGTTCCCGGGCCCAACGTTCAAACACACCGGGCATGACGAGCCGAACCTGGGGCGGGCCGAGCAGGTGCTTGCCGCGGCGCCCGGCGTAGTCGGCGTTGCGGCGAACCAGCTCGGTGTCGAGCTCGGGTCCAAGCAAGTTGGCCATCGGGGTCTTCACCGTGGGAGTGCCCAGCTCGACCCACCACTCATGCACGTGGACCACCTGCCCGGCCGCGATGCGCTGCGCGTAGGGTGCGACATGGAAGGCGACCGCCTGCCAGCCGTTGCGGGTGCAGACCGCCAGCAAGGCTTCCGTGACTTCGCGTTCGCTCACGTGCTCGCCCAGGGAATTGAGCTGAAACGCGGCGCGGCCCATAAATTGCAGGCGCGGCGGATCGACCGAGACGAAGCGGACGATGTCACCGGTCACGTAGCGGCAGAGTCCGGCCGGGGTGGTGACGATCAGCACGTAGTCAGTACCGGCCGAGACCTTCGCCAACGGCAGGCACAGCGGGCCGGCCTTTTCCACGGGGGTCTCGTGGTAGGAGCTGAGGGGCAGAAACTCAAAGAAGACGCCCGTGTCGGCGAGCAGCCGCAGCGCGGCGGGCTTGGCGCCATCCTGGGCGGCGAAGATTCCCTCGGCCGCAAGATAGACCTCGTGGAAACTCACGGCGGGCCCGAGGGCGGTGCGCAGGGTCTCGCCAAAGAGTCCGAGCGGGGCACCGGTATGGAGGCAGCACTCTAGGTTGGGCCAGACCGCCTGGAGGTTCGCCGGGCCGGGCTGGTCGCTGCCCGCGGCCTCGCGGACCGCGCGGGCGAGGGCGCAGATCAGCGCGGGCGTGCCACCGACCAGCGTGACATCCTCCCCGAGCATGGCCCGCGCGGTGGTGGCCAGCTTTTCAACTCCCTCGGGCAAATGGGCGACGGGGGCGGGGGGCGAGCGGAGGTTGGCCTCGGCCCGGGGAGGGAGACAGAGGCCCAGAATGCCGTCGAAGCTCGTGCGGTAGGTGCCCTGCCTCTCGGTCAAGGCCGTGCTGGCGCCGACCTGCAATTGCCGGCCGAGGAACACGCCCGAGTGGCCGATCCGGTGGACATAGTGGAACAGCGCATCGCGCAGACCCTGGCGGTAATGAGCCAGCATGACCTCGGGCACGGGCAGCAGCTTGGGCGCGGGACCCGCGCTGCCGGCGGTCTCGACAAAAAAGTGACACGGGCCCGGCACCAGCACATCCGTTTCGCCTGCGGCCATGCGGGCGACCAGCGGGCGAAAATAATCGTAGGAGCGCGGCGGGACTTTGTCGCGGAATTGCGCATAGGTGATATCGGCCGCGAGCCCGTGCGTGCGGCCAAACTCCGTCCCGGCCGCGAGGGTCATCAGGGAGCGAAACGCGGCCTGCTGCGCCCCGATACTGCGTCCCCGGGACTTGAGCTGACGGCCGAAGCGGACGGCGCGGAAACCCGCCCAGAAATTGACCAGAAACCGTGGTGCCAGCGACATCTGCATCGCGATATAGACCCGCAAGCAGGCCGATAGCCACAGGGTTTTCCCGAATTTCACCCTAAAAAACGGTAAAGCCGCGGCTATGGGGTTGCGGCGGTCGTGCCCCGGACCAGCATGGCAAATTCATGTCCGTCCTGCCCCCCGTCATTTTCGAAGATGAATGCCTGATCGCGTTCGACAAGCCGAGCGGTCTGGCCGTCGCACCCGAACGCCGGGGCCAGCCGGGCGCGAGCCTGATGGAGCTGGTGCGCGAGAAAATGGGCGACGAGGTGGCCAACGTCCACCGGCTCGACGCCGACACGAGCGGGTTGGTGCTGTGCGCGAAGACGAAGGTCGCGCTGGATTTCCTGAGCGGGCAGTTCCAGTCGAAGACCGTGACGAAGCGCTACGAGGCGCTGACGGTGGGCGTGCCGGCGACCGACGAGTTCACCGTGGATCTGGTGATAAAAGAGGACGAGGCCAGGCCGGGGGTGATGTGCGTCGTCAAGAAACACGGCAAGGCGAGTCTCACCGAGTTCACGGTGTTGGAAAAATTTCCGCAGCCGGCGGGCCGCCCCAGCCTAGCCCACGTCGAGGGCCGGCCGCAGACCGGCCGCCCGCACCAGATCCGGGTGCACCTGGCCTCGGCGGGCACGCCGGTGCTCAACGATCCGTTGTACGGCAACGAGGTGCAACTGCTGCTGTCGGGCCTCAAGCGCGGCTACAAGGGTCGCGCCGACGAGCGGCCGCTCATCAGCCGGCTGGCGCTCCATGCCGCGGACCTGACCTTCACCCATCCGGTCACCCGGGAAAAAATGACCCTCAGTGCCCCCCGGCCGAAGGATTTCGCCGTGGCGTTGAAATACCTGCAAAAATTCGCCCGGCGATAATTGCGTTGTCCACCATCATCCGGCCGCTAAACCCCAAGACCATCGGACCGATATGATACCATGAGCCAAGCCCACCCCATTCCCTCGCTCAACCCTTGGTTCCCGCCCGCCCCGACCGGGGCGCCGGCCCCCAAGCCGTTGCGGGCCATCGGGCTGGTCGGGGCAGACAAGATTGCCACGGGCATCGCCCAATGGTGCGCGACGAAAGGACTGGGGGTGATCATGCACGACCTCGAGGCCGGTGCGCTCACCCAGGGGGTGGAAGTGGTCCGCGGACTCTTCCGGGCGGCGGAGGAACGCCACGAGATCACCCATGCGGCGGCGCACAAGGCGATGGGCGGGATCGGCATCACCACCAGCGTGGAGGATATGGAATTCTGCGACATGGTGATCGAGACCCTCACCGAGGACTCCGCGTCGAAGCGCGCCCGGTTCGCCGATTTTGCGCGCGTCATGCCCAAGGATGCCGTGCTGGCCACGTGCGCCGCGGAGCCGGGCCTGGAGGAACTTTTCACGGTCACCGTCGAACCGGGCCGGGTCATCGGCCTGAGTTTCTTCGATCCGGTCGGGGCTTCATGGCAGGTTCAGTTGACTATTGGATCGCAGACCTCGCGGTTGACGGCGGAGCGCGTGCTGGCGTTCGTGGCGGCCCTGGACAAGGCGCCGGTGATCATCGGGAAAGTGCGGCGCGGCGCCTGAGCGCGCGGCCAGAAATGCGTTGCAGTCAGGGGCGGTTTGCGGGGTAATTTGCCTACCCCGCGCATGGCCAAAGTCGCCACCCTCAATAAAGAACAGAAGCGCCACCTGCTGGTGACGATGCTGGAAAGCCGCCACGGTGATCTCCGGGAGGAGAGCCTGAACCGGCAGGGCAAAGGGCATTTTCATGTGTCGGGCCGCGGCCACGAGGCGCTGGCGGCGGTGGGCGCCCAATTGCACGACGGCGACTACATCGTGCCCTATTACCGCGATCGCGGCCTGTGCATGGGCCGGGGCATGACGACGCGGCACCAGGCGCTGGAGTATTTCGCCAAGCGCGACTCGGCCTCGCGGGGCCGCATGATGCCGTCGCACTATTGCTCGCGGGAGCTGAACATCGTCAGTGTGCCGACGCCGACCGGCTCGCAGCTGCTGCCGGCCTGCGGCATCGCGTGGGGCCTGCAACTCGACCAGAAGGACGGGGTGGTGGTCACCTGCATCGGCGACGCCGCGACCCGGCAGGGCGATTTCTACGAGGCCTTGAGCTTTGCCCTGGAGAAGAAGCTCCCGGTGCTGTTCCTCGTCGAGGATAACGCCTATGGCATCTCGACACCGACCCGGGAGACCAACCCGATGGCGCTGCAGGTGTTCAATCCGGCGCAATGGCAGCAGGTGGACGGGTCCGATCCGCTGGCGGTGCATGCGGCGACCCAGCAGGCGCTGGCGAAGATCCGCGGCGGCGGCGGCCCGGAATTCCTGTGGGTGAAACTGGAGCGGCTTTCCAGCCACACCAGTACCGACGACCACACCCTCTACCGGTCCAAGGAGGACATTGCCTCGCTCGAACAGCGCGACCCGGTCCGCAAGCTGAAGCTGCAGATGGTCAAGGACGGGGAGCTGACGGAAAAGGATTTCGATAAGCTGGATAGCGAGCTGAAGGAAAAGGTCCGCAAGGACTACGCCGCCGCCGAGAAGGCGGAGAATCCGCGGGCCGATGAGCTGATGGTGGAATCAATCGGCCCCGCACCCGAGCTGACCGCCGAGTTGTTCCCGGCCGGCAAATACCGGATGGGCGACCTCCTCAACCGCACGCTCCGTGCCGGACTCGACGCCGACCCGGGCCGCATGATTTTCGGCGAGGACGTCGAGGACCCCAAGGGCGGCGTGTTCCGGCTGACCCAGAAGCTTTCCACGGATTTTCCCGCGCAGGTCTTCAATTCCCCGCTGGCCGAGTCCACCATCATCGGCATTGGCGGCGGCCTGGCGCTCTACGGCCGGCGGCCGGTGTTCGAGATCCAGTTCATCGACTTCATCTATCCCGGCTTCAACCAGCTGGTCTCCAACCTCGCCAATCTCCGCTGGCGCACGAACGGCGAGTGGAAGGTGCCGGCGGTGTTCTACGCGCCCTACGGCGCCTACCTGCCGGGCGGCTCGTTGTGGCATTCGCAGGCGAACGAGTCGGTCTTCGCGCATTTCCCGGGCATCAACATCGTCATTCCCTCCACGCCGGAGGACGCCGCCGGCCTGCTCTGGACCGCGATGCACGGCGAGGACATCACGCTTTTTCTCGTCCCGAAGCACATGCTCTGGGCCGAGCGCGAGGTGAGCGAGGCCATCGCGGCCATCCCGTTCGGCTCGGCCCGGCGGATGTGCGCGGGCGGCGACGTCACCGTCGTCGCCTGGGGCAACACCGTCGAAAAATCCCTCGAGGCCATCACGGAGCTCAAGGACGAGGCGGCGGTCGAGCTCCTCGACCTGCGATCCATCGTGCCCTGGGACAAGGCGGCGATCGAGGAATCCGTCCGCAAGACCGGCCGTCTGGTCATCGTGCAGGAGGACACCGAGAATTGCTCGGTCGGGCAGATGATCATCACCCATATCCTGGGCCAGCCGGGGCTCTGGGCGGCGTTGAAGGCTCCGCCCGTCCTGGTGTCGAAAGGCAACGTGATGATCGGCTACAATCCCATCTATGAATATGCCGCGCTGCCCGATGCCGCGCGCATTTGCGATGCCATCCGGCGGACCGTGGCGATCAATGTCGCGCGCGGCGAGGGGATCGAGCAGCTCGTCAGCCAGCCGCTTGCCACTGCGGCCGAGATTACGGTTGGGGCCCACGGGCCGCAGAACCGCCTCGTGGCCGGCACCAACGACATCATCGTCCATGTGCCCATCATGGGCGAGGGCCTGCGCTCCGCCCGCGTGGTGGCGCTCAACAAGAAACCCGGGGAAGCGGTGCGGCTGGATGAAGTGTTGTGCGAGTTGGAAACCGACAAGGCGGTCTACCCGGTCGAGTCCTCCCTCGCCGGCACCTTCAAGTCGTGGCGGATCAAGCTCGATGACACGGTGCTGATCGGCCAGGAGATCGCCCTCGTGACCGGTGATGCGGCGAGCGTGGCCGGCCTGGCGATCGAGACTCCAGTGAGAAAGGATTCGCCGGCCAAGATTTCCCCCGCCGTCGCCGCCAAGTCGGCCAGCCCGGCCCCGATCATTTCCTCAACCCCTCCGCTTATGCAAGGCAACGTCCGTCCGCCCGCCCTTTCCCCCGCCATCACCCGGCGGCTCGACACGGTCGTGCCCGCCAACCTGCTCATGGACTGCCGCTGGGAGGCGATCCGCCTCGCGCGCGAGCAGGCCAAGACGCAACACGGCAAGACCGCCGCCTCGCCCTCGGCCATGATGGCCTGGTGCGTGACCCGCACGATGGAGCGGCACGCGGGTTTCCGCCGGGTGGTGAACAAGGATGCGATCATCCATGAACTCGTGGACTTCGACCTCGGTGTGGCCGTGGCCCTGGAAGGCGACCGCCTGGGCACCGCGGCCATCACCGGGGCCAACAAACTTGGCTGGGCGGAATTCGTCGCGGCCTACGGGCAGGCGATCGAAATGATCCGGGCGGGCCGGATGGCCGAAGTGCAGGCGCCCTTGAACATTTCCAGCCTCGGCGCCTTTGGCGTGGAGAACGCCACGCCCATCGTCGTGCCGCCGGCCATGAGCACGCTGTTCATCGGTTCGGCCCACGAGAAGATGATCAAGGACGGCGGAGTGGTCTATCCGATCGAAGTTGTGACACTTTCGCTCACCTTTGACCATCGGGTGGTGAACGGGGCCGGGGCGGCGGCCTTCATGATGGAGCTGAAGAAGCAGTTCGAGACTTTCAAGCTGCCGGCCTGAGGGAAATACTCGACGGCGGGATATTCCCCGGTAGTGTGATCATCCCCGGGCAAGGGCCGGCCCGGTGGCATTATGGTTGATCAATCAATATCCACTGGCGTGGCGCCGGCTCCCGTCAAGACCTTGAACGTCCTCGTCATCGAGGATGACGTCCGTTGGCGGACCTGGGTTGAGACCCACCTGCATTCGGCCGGACATACGGTGCATACGGCCACCGATGGTCTCGCGGGCCTGGAGCTGGCGGCCAAAATAAAGCCGGACATCATTCTCTGCGACATTGAGATGCCCCGGCTGGACGGTTTCGGCGTGCTGGAGGCGCTCCGGCGGCAACCCGACTTGGTCGACATTCCCTTGATCTTCCTGACTTCGCGGAACAGCCGGGTGGACCAGCGCAAGGGCATGGCGCTCGGTGCGGACGACTATCTCACCAAACCGTACTCCCCGGAGGAATTGCTCGCGGGCATCGCGGGCGTGATGGGGAAGCGCGCCGTGCTGGCCAACCGGTTGCACGGCTACACCGAGGAACATCGGCGCGAACTGGCGGCGCCGTGGGGGCACGAGCTGCTGACGCCGCTCCATGGCATCCTCGGCATTGCCTCCTTGCTGGAGTCCGAGCCGGGTTCGGTTGCGCCCGGCGAATTGCGCGAGCTGGCCCGGGCCATCCACGTCAGCGCCCTGCGCCAGCAAAGGCTGGCCCTGCAGCTGGTGCATTATTTCCAGCTCGAACGGCTCAAGGAATTCGGCGGGGACAATCCGCTGGGGGCCGTGGAGGCCGGCAGCGGGATCGAGGATGAGGTGCTCGGCGTCGCGGAGCGGGCCGGGCGGTCCGCCGACCTGCGAGTGAAGTGTGCGCGGGCCGCGGTGGCCATCGGCGCCGAATGGTTGCGCTCCGCCGCCAGTGAATTGGCGGACAATGCTTTCAAGTTTTCTCCCAAGGGTACACCGGTCACCGTGACCGGCCGGGTGGTGGACGGGCTGTATCAACTGGAAGTGGCGGACGAGGGCCCGGGGATGACCCCCGCGGAGCGCTCGGCCATCGCGGCCTTCCGGCAGTTTGACCGGGCCAAGCGCGAACAGCAGGGCATGGGCCTCGGGCTGGCCATCACGCGCAATATCGCCCGGTTGCACGGGGGTTCGCTCAGCCTGGAGCCCGGCCCTGACGGTACCGGCCTGCGCGCCATCGTGGAACTGCCGCTGGCGAAGTGAGCGGGATTTTTCTGCCTTTGGTCGGAAATGTGGGAGGGGCTTTAGGCCCCGACTTTGCCGGCAGCGTATATCGTGTCGGGTCGTAAAGCCCCTCCCACATTCAAGCCATCCTTTAGACCGAGTGGCGGCTTGCCCAACGGCAAGTCCAAGCGATAATGCGCCACCCTTCATGAATACCCCGATTGTTCTCCCCGCTCTTTCACGCCGGCATTTTATCGGCCGGTTGTCCGCCGCTGGTGCCCTGGCCCTGGCTCCGCGCCCGCTGCTCGCCCTCGACCCGACGAAGAAAAAACTCGGGGTCGCCCTCGTGGGCCTCGGCAGTTACAGCACCGGCCAGCTGGGGCCGGCGTTGAAACTCACGGAACTTTGCCGGCTGGCGGGCGTGGTCACAGGTTCGCACGAAAAGGGCGCCAAGTGGGCGAAGGATTTCGGTTTTCCCGAGTCGAGCATCTATCATTACGACACGATGGCGCGGCTGGCGGACAACCCCGACATCGACATCGTCTATGTCGTCACGCCGAACGGGCTGCACGCGGAGCACGCCATCGCCGCGGCCAAGGCAGGCAAGCACGTGATCAGCGAGAAGCCGATGGCCAACAACGTGGCGGACTGCGACGCCATGATCGCGGCGTGCAAGGCGGCCCGGGTGAAGCTTTCGATCGGTTACCGGTTGCACTTCGATCCGTTCCATGAGGAATTGCGTCGGCTCGTGCGGACGCAGGAATTCGGGCCGTTCATGAATCTGTCGGGCGGATTCGCCTTCACGATGGGCAATGCGCAGTGGCGCGCCGAGAAGAAGCTGGCCGGGGGCGGCCCGTTGATGGATCTCGGGGTGTATGTGCTCCAGGAGGCCTGCATGGCGGCCGGGGCGGTGCCGGTGGCGATCACCGCGCGCGAGCTGCCGAAGAAGCGCCCGGAGTTTTTCCGTGACGTGGAGGAGAGCCTCGTCTGGACCATGGAGTTTGCCAACGGCGCGCGGTGCGAAGCCTACACCAGCTACAATGACAACCGGAATGATTTCCGGGCCGAGGCGAAGGGCGGCTGGTTTGAGATCGGGCCGGCCTACAGTTACCGCGGCCTGCGGGCCGCCACCAGCCGCGGGCCCGTGGTCGCCACGCCGCTGGCCAGCCAGCAGGCGCTGCAGATCGACGACTTTGCCCGGTGCATTAACGAAGGCCGCGAAAGCCGGGTGCCCGGCGAGATGGGCCGGCGCGACCTGGTCATGGTCGAGGCGATCTACGCCTCCGCCGCGGCCGGCGACAAGCGCCAGGAAATCAAAATCTAGCGTCCGCGTCCTGGTGGCCCCATGAAAAACACGAACCGAGTGATCCTGGGGCTTATCCTGCTGGCCGCCACCGTGGCGGCGGCGGCCGGGCCGACAGAGGAGGTGGCGGCGGCCACCCGGGCCTGGGTGCAGGCGTATGACAGCCGCGATCCGGAGCAGGTGCTCGCTTTGTATGATGCCGGGGCGGTGTTGTGGGGCACGACGTCGCCCGTGCTGTGCGATACACCCGGAGCGATCCGGGATTATTTCAAAACCATGCCGGACCGTCCGCTGGCCCGGGTGACCCTGGGGGAGCAGCGCATCAGGCTGTTTGGCGACCTCGCCATCAATACGGGCTACTACACGTTCACGAATGTCCGCGAGGGCCGGACCGAATCCAGGCCGGCGCGTTTCAGTTTCACCTACCTGCGGCGCAAGGGACGATGGTTGATCATCGACCACCATTCCTCCGCTGTCCCCGAACCCTCGCCGAAATGAGGTGACGGCAGCGGGCCCAGCTCAGAACTCGGCGGAGCCGGGCGTGCGGGCGAAGGGGATGACGTCGCGGATGTTCGCCACGCCGGTCACGAACATCAGCATGCGCTCAAAGCCGAGGCCGAAGCCGGCGTGCGGCACCGTGCCGTAGCGGCGCAGATCAAGATACCACCAGTAGTTCTTCTCGTCGAGGTGGTGCAGCGCCATGCCGGCGCGGAGCTTGTCCAGCCGCTCCTCGCGCTGGCTGCCGCCGATGATCTCGCCGATGCCGGGCACGAGCAGGTCCATCGCGGCGACGGTCTCGCGGCCGGCAGCGCAGCCGTCGGTCTGGCGCATGTAGAACGCCTTGATCGCGCGCGGATAGTTGTAGACGGTCACCGGGCACTTGAAGTGCTCCTCCGTCAGGTAGCGCTCGTGCTCCGACTGGAGGTTGTCGCCCCACGCGACGGGATGCTCCCAAGTCTTGCCGCTCTTAGCGAGGATCTCGATGGCCTCGGTATAACTGCAGCGCTTAAACGGCTTGTCCAAGACGAAGTCGAGGTGCGTGAGCAGCTCCTGGTCCACGAACTTCGAGAAAAACTCGAGGTCGCCGGCGCTGTGTGCGCGGACGTCGCGGATGAGGTATTTCACGAATTCCTCGGCGAGGTCCATGTTGCCGTTGAGATCGCAGAAGGCGACCTCGGGCTCGATCATCCAGAACTCGGAAGCGTGGCGCGAGGTGTGGGAGTTCTCCGCGCGGAAAGTCGGGCCGAAGGTGTAGACATTGCTCAGCGCGCAGGCGAAGATCTCGGCCTCGAGCTGGCCCGAGACGGTGAGGAAGGTCTTCCGGCCGAAGAAATCCTTGCTGCTGTCGATGTCGCCCGACTCGGTCTTCGGCGGGTTCGCCAGGTCGAGGGTCGTGACGCGGAACATGTCGCCCGCGCCCTCGGCGTCGCTGGCCGTGACGATCGGGGTGTGCACGTAATAAAATCCCTTCTCCTGGAAGAATTGGTGGATGGCGTAGGCGAGCCGGCTGCGCACGCGGAAGACGGCGCCGAAGAGGTTCGAGCGCGGGCGCAGGTGCGCGATCTCGCGCAGGAATTCCATCGTGTGGCCCTTTTTCTGGAGCGGGTAGGTGGCGTCGGCCTCGCCGAGCACGGTGAATTTTTCCGCAACCACCTCCCATTTCTGGCCGCCGCCCTTGGACTCGACCAGCTTGCCTTGCACCTCGACGGAGGCACCGGTGTGGGCGCGAGCGACCTGGGCGTAGTCGGGGAGGGTGGCGTCAACGATGATTTGCAGACCCTTGAGGCAGGAGCCGTCGTTGAGCTCGATGAAGGAGAAAGCCTTGGCGTCGCGGCGGGTGCGGACCCAGCCTTGGAGCAAAATGGCTTCGTGCGGGGCGGTGGCGTTCAGGGCGTCTTTGACAAGAGTGCGGGGCATGGGGCGATTGGTTGCCCATGGATTACACGCCGGGCTGCGGCGGCTGAAGCTTTTTCCGGGAGAGCCGCAGATGCTATTTGCAACCGGCCGGAGCTTGGCAAGATTGCCCGCACCCCCAATTCGCATGCATGTCCGCCCTTGTCGTTGGCTCCTTTCCGCCCTGTTATTGCCCGTCATGCTGACCGCGGCGGAACTTCCCCGGCTCGGTTCCAAGGTTTTCACCTGGGGCAGCCTCGCCGTGAAGCCCACGGGCGTGGGTGAACGCCGCGATGTCGCGCAGAATCCCACGGCCACCTTGGCGGTGTTCGAGTGCCACATCAGCACGCTCAACCCCAGCAGGGCCTCGCACCCGCCGCACACGCATCCGCAGGAGGAGCTGATCATCCTGCGCGACGGCCAGCTCGATGTGCACATCAACGGCACGAACACGCGGGTCGGCCCCGGCTCGCTGTTCTTCTTCGCGTCCAATGATCCCCATGCCGTGCAAAACCACGGCGACAAGCCGGCGACGTATTTCGTCTTCAACTTTTCCACGGCCGTCACCGCCACGCTGAAGGGTCAGGCTGCGCAACCGGCCATCCCCAGCCGGCTCGGCTCCAGCATCTTCGACTGGGAGAAATTCACGGTCAAGGCCACCAAGACCGGCGAGCGGCGCGACGTGACCGACCTGCCCACCTTGACGCTGGCGAACTTCGAATGCCACATCACGACCCTCAAGGCGGGCGAGGCGCCCCACGCCCCGCACCACCACCCGGATGAGGAGATTATCCTGGTGAAGGAAGGGGAGCTGGACGTGACCATCAACGGCACCACCCAGCGCGCCGGCCCGGGCTCCATCTGTTTCCTCTCCTCGGGTGACGAGCACGGCTGGAGAAATGTCGGCGACACCGCGGCGACCTACTACGTCCTCCGGCTTAAGACTGAAGCCACCCCGGTGGTGGCGATGAAATAAACGCCGGCCCGGCCGGCGGGGATGTCCATGCCAGTCACGAGCCGAGCCAGACTGGTCCTGTTGGGTGCGCTGCTTTCCGTGGCGGCGGGAACGGCTTACTTCAACAGCCTGGCCGGGCCATTCATCTTTGATGACATTCCGGGCATCGGGGAGAACCCGACGATTCGTGGACTCTGGCCGATTGGCGGTCCGCTGACTCCGCCCGGCGGGGGCCATCCTATGGCGGGCCGGCCGGTGGCTAATCTTTCCTTCGCGATCAACCACGCGATCGGCGGCTTGGATGTCCGGGGCTATCACGTGGGCAATCTCTTGATTCATATTGCGGCCGGGCTGGTGCTGTTTGGGGTCGTGCGCCGCACACTGGGAAAAAACGGGCTGCCGGAGTGGCTGCGCGAAGCGGCGCTCCCGGTCGGATTTTCGACCGCGTTGCTGTGGCTGGTGCACCCCTGCAGACCGAGTCGGTCACCTACCTGATTCAGCGGACTGAGTCGCTGGCCGGCTTGTTTTATCTGCTGGCGCTCTATGGTTTCACCCGCGGAACGGAGGCAGGCGCTCCCGCTTCCCGGGGATGGCTCGGGATGGCAGTAACGGCGGTCTGGCTCGGGGTGGCGACCAAGGAGACCGTGGCGACGGCGCCGCTGATCGTTTTGCTGTATGACCGGACCTTTGTGGCGGGAAGTTTTCGCGAGGCCTGGCGGCGCCACCGGGGCTGCCATGGCCTGATGGCGCTTTCCTGGCTGTTGCTGGCGTAGCTGATCTGGCAGACCGACGGGCGCGGCGGCACGGCGTGGTGGAATGAACGCGCCACCGGGTGGAGCTCACTGCTCACGCAAAGCCGGGCGGTGGCCGGTTACCTGCAAGTGGCGGCCTGGCCCGCGCCGTTGGTGTTTGATTACGGCGATTATCCCGGGGACATGGTCTGGAACATCCACGAGGTGTGGCCGCAGTTTCTGCTGGTCAGCGGGCTGGGCGGCGGGTCGCTGTTCGCGTTGTGGAAATGGCCCAAGCTCGGGTTTCCTGGCGCATGGTTTTTCGTGATCCTGGCCCCGAGTTCGAGCTTCATCCCGATCCTGACCCAGTTGCGGGCTGAGCACCGGATGTCTCTTTCCCTGGCGGCGGTGCTGGTGCTGGCGGTTGTGGTTCTCCATCGAATTGTGGGAAGGGCGGCCCTGGGCATGGTGATACTGCTGGCCCTGGCGCTGGGCGGAGTCATGCGGGCCCGGAACAACGACGATCAGTCGGAGTTGCGCATCTGGGCGGACACGGCAAAGAAGCGACCCGGCAATGCGCGGGCGCACCACAACCACGGGTTGATGCTCGATCAAGCGGGAGACGAAGCCGGTGCCATTCGCGAGTACCAGCGGGCGGTGGAGCAAGAGCCGGATTATTTTGAGGCCCGCCTGAATCTGGCCACGGCCCTGATCAAGCGAGGAAGCATCACCGAGGGGCGAGTTCACCTGAACGCCGCGGTTGGGTTGCGGCCCCGCACCTCAAATGACAGCAACAATGTGGGCAGCCTGTTTTATCTGCTCCAGGAATATCCGCAGGCCCGGGATTATCTGGCAGCGGCCATCCGCCTCGATCCGGAAAATTACGAGGCCTACAACAATTTGGCGTGCCTGTTGGTGGCGGAGGGGCGGCCGGCGGAGGCGATCCCATACTTCCGGCAGTCGATCGCCTTGCGAACGGACCCACGGACGTTCTTCAATCTGGGGGATGCATACCAAAAAACGGGTGACGCCGGGCGGCCCGGGCAAGTTTTAGTGAAGCCCTCAGGCTGGATCCGGCCAACGGCCGGGCGGCCGAGCGATTGCGGCAGTTGGACCGCAGCTCCAAATGATGAGACAGGGTTTGACCGGGTTGCGCGGCCGGTGTTGGGTGGTGCGGAATCTCATGCGCGCACCCCGTACCGTGCTTTGCCTTGGACTCTTTGTCCTCCCGGTCGTTGAGGCCCGACCGGTTGATGTGTCCGCATCCGTCCTGCCAATGCCACCGACCCGGCAATGGGTGAACAACCTGTTCAAGGCCTGGAAAGCGCCGGTGCCGCCGCGGCATCTGGTAGACAACGTCTACTATGTCGGTGCGATCGGGGTCAGCGCTTACCTCATCACGACCCCGGAGGGACACATCCTGCTCGACACGGGCTTTGCGGACACGGTGCCGATCATCCGGCATGGCGTGGAGCAACTGGGGTTCAAGCTCACGGACATCAAGCTCATCCTCAGCAGTCACGCTCACATCGACCACACTGGCGGTCACGCGTTGATGAAGGGACTTACCGGAGCGCAGGTGATGGCCAGCGCCGCTGATGCGCGCGTGCTCGAGTCGGGCGGCGCAGAGGATTTCATCCCGTTTCCCAAGGATACCATCCTCTACACCCCGGTGAAGGTGGATCGCACGGTGCAGGATGGTGAACGGGTGACCCTCGGGGGCGTGATGCTTACGGCCAATCTTACGCCGGGCCACACGCAGGGTGCGACAACCTGGACGCTGGAAGTGAGGGAAGGGGGCCAGGCCTATCACCTCGTGTTCTTCAGCAGCGCGAGCATCAACAGCGGCACGCGGTTGCTGAAAAGTCCGTCTTACCCCGGGATTGCGGCCGATCTGGAGCGTTCATTTGCCCGCTTCAAGGCGATGCCGTGCGATATTTTCCTGGCACCGCACGGCGGCCAGTTTGCCATGGCGGACAAGTTTGCCCGCTTGGACCGGGGCGAGGGGGTCAGCGCGCTGGTGGACCCGGAAGGTTGGAGAAAGCTGATTGCCGGGGCCGAGCAGGCGTACCGGGACCAGTTGGCGATGGAGCAGGCGCAGGCCGGAAAATAACTTAACCCATGGCCTGCCAGCTGTAGCGCCGCAGTGCGGAGCGAAGGATGGTGCCCGGGGTGGGACTCGAACCCACATTTCCTTACAGAACACGGATTTTAAGTCCGTTGCGTATACCATTCCGCCACCCGGGCGAGGTTTGGGATTGCTGAAACGAGATTGCGGAATGAAGTGGGGCGCGTGGCAAGTGTCTTCCCAATGCAGTTATCGTGGCCGCCGTCCAGCGGGGCGGTTCGCCTTTGCGCATGAAAATCGGTTTTTTGGGGGGCAGTTTCGATCCGGTGCATTTCGGTCATTTGATCGCGGCGCAGGATGTTTACGAGAAATACAAGTTCGACCGCCTGTTCCTGGTCCCGGCCGCCCAGGCGCCGCTCAAGCCCAATGATGTGCAGTCCTCCATCGAGGACCGGCTGGCGATGCTGCGGGCGGCCTGTGAGTGGGATCATCGGCTGGAGATCGCAGACTATGAACTCAAAAAGGGCGGGGTGAGCTACACCATCGATTCCGTCCGTCATTTCCGGCGGCAATTTCCGCATGATGAGCTGTCCTGGATCATCGGTGGCGATCAACTGCCGTTGCTGCACCAATGGAAGGAGATGGATGAACTGGCCCGGCTGGTGGAATTCATCTTTCTGGAACGCCCCCGCCATCCGACCAAACCGCACATCGACATTCCGGGCCTGCGCTTGCACCGGTGCGACGGCCACCTGATCGAGATCAGCTCAAGCGAGCTGCGGCAACGGGTGTGCGCCGGTCTGTCTTTGCACTACTTTTGTCCCCAGAAAGTAATCGCCTATATCGAAAGCCGGCAACTGTATCGCTGAAACGATGAAACCCAAGCCCACGCGCAAACCCGCCAAGACCATCCGCGCGGCCAAGACCGCCCGCAAGGCCGAACCCACCCTGATCCTCGTGAAATCCGTGGTGCAGGCCCTCGAGGCGAAAAAGGCGGAGAATCTGCGCGTCCTGGACGTCAGCAAACAATCCAGCATCACCGACTATCTGGTGCTGGCCAATGGAAACTCCGAGCCGCATCTGCGCGCCTTGCGCATCGAGTTGGAGAAGGTGATCGATGAACAAAAGGTAAGGATTCTGGGCATGGACACGACGAAGGGGAGCGGCTGGATGGTCATCGACGCGTTCGAAGTGATGGTGCATCTGTTCACGGCCGAGAATCGCGACAAATATCGAATGGAACTGCTGTGGAAGGATGCAACCGAGCTACCCTTGGCCAAGCTGCTGAAATAGGGCATTATTCTTGGCGGGGTTGGTTCACATCACATGGCATTTTTTGGGCAGCAGTATGTCGTTGATCCGCCTGTCTATAGTTATAATTTTGCATTTGTTTGGCTTTACCAGCCAGTCGTGTATCAAAGTCACTAAGTGGGCTAAGATGCGTCGACCCAGCGCAATTAATACAAATAACCCGAATAAAGTGAATACACGTGCAACCAAGGGCTTCACGCTCGTTGAAATCATGATCGTCGTGGTCATCATCGGCCTCTTGGCCGCGATGGCTATTCCTGCGTTCCAGAAGGTTCGTCAG
>JAYTUA010000213.1:0-4425 GCA_043745015.1 Opitutaceae bacterium
CACGATCGTCAATGCGATCAAGACCGCCGCCTTGAAAGGCGTGAATTCCGGCCAGGAGCTCAAAATCGAGATCAACCCGAAGAACGGCCAGATGAACGCCTGGTCCCTGCTCAAGGTCGTGGACTCGCTCTCGGACTCCAAGCTCGAGATCCACGTCGAGAAGGCGCAGGTCTTCAAGCCCGGTGCGGTGGTGGGTGACATCATCGAGAAGGAAATCGATCCGTCCTACCTCGGGCGCATCGCGGCGCAGACCGCCCGCCAGGCCATCATGCAGCGCCTCCGGGCCTTCGAGAAAGAGCGCATTTACGACGACTTCAAGGATTCCGTGGGCGACATCGTGAGCGGCACCGTGCGCCGGCGCGAGCGCAACGACCTCTTCATCGACCTCGGCAAGGCCGAGGCGGTCATGCCCGGCAAGGAACAGGTCCCCGGCGAGGAATACGCGCCGGGCGAGCGCATCCGCTGCATTTTGCTCGAGATTGAGAACAGCAGCCGCGGCCCCGAGATCATCCTCAGCCGCGCCAGCCCCAAGTTTGTCCGCCGCCTCTTCGAGCTTGAGGTCACCGAGATCGCCGACGGCACCGTCAAGATCGAGGCCTTTGCCCGCGAACCCGGCTACCGCACCAAGATCGCCGTCATCAGCACCGACCCCAAGGTCGATCCGGTCGGCGCGTGCGTCGGCGCCCGCGGCGCCCGCGTGAAGAGCATCGTGCGCGAACTCGGCGGCGAGAAGATCGACATCATTCCCTACCACGCCGACACGAAGGAAATGCTCATCGAGGCCCTCAAGCCGGCCGTGCCGCGCGAGATCATCCTCGACGAGAAAAACAAGCGGCTCCTCGTCCGCGTCGTGAACGACGACCTCGCGGTCGCCATCGGCCGCAAGGGGCAGAACGCCCGCCTGACCTCCCGCCTCGTCGGCTGGCGCATCGACATCGAGGAATTCAAGGTCGTCGCCGCCGACCCGCGCGCGCAGGCCATCAGCCTCTTCGTCAGCACCTACGGCTTCGACAAGGCCGTTGCCGAGCGCCTCGTGACCAACGGTGTCACCTCACCCGCCGCCTTCGAGAGCGTCGAAGCTTCCGACCTCGTCGGCTTCGGTTTCACCGAGGAGGAGGCCGCCGGCCTCATCGCCAAGGTTTCCGGTTCCTGATCACCCCCTCCCGCCCACCGCCCCCACCACTCACGAATGAGCATCCGCATTCACGAACTCGCGAAGAAGCTCAGCATGGACAACAAGGACCTGATGGCCTTGTTGAAGGAACGCGGTTACCCGGCCAAGAGCGTTTCCAGCACGATCGACAACATCACGGCCGAGGCCTTGGAGCAGGAAGTCGCCGCCAAGAATCCGGCGCCCGCTCCCGTGGCCCCCGTGACCCCGGCCCCGGCCGCGCCGGCGGAAACGCCCTCGATCCGGCTGCCCGCAGGAGTATTTGTGAAGTCGGCGCAAGACATCGTCCGCGAGAAGGAAGAGGTCGTGAAGGCCGCCGCCGCGGCTCGCGCGGCGAGTCATCCCACTTCGGTATCCCCGCCGGCGGCACCTGCTCCCGTCGCCCGGCCGTCGCTCCCCGCTCCGGTCTTTAAAGCGCCGGCCCCGCCGCCCCTGATGGCTCCGCGGGTGTATTCGCCCGCCGCACCGGCCTCGCGTCCGGCTCCCGTTCCCGCCCCGGTTCCGGTCGCCAAGGCCCCCCTCGCACCGCCGCCGGTGCCCGCACCCCGTGCGCCGGTTGCCTCTGCGCCCGCGCCCGCCAAATCTCCTCCGCTCGCCCCACCCACGCCGGCCGCGGCCGCGACGACTTCGGTGACCATCACCGAGGAAGGCGGGGTGAAGATCATCCATCTCAAGCCGCCGATCATCGTGCGCGACTTCGCGGTCGCGCTCGGGCTCAAGCCGTTCAAGCTGATCTCCGAGCTCATGGAGATGAGCATCTTCGCGTCGATGAACCAGTCGATCGACGAGGTGGTCGCCACCAAGGTGGCGGAGAAGCACGGCTTCCTGCTCGACATCAAGCATCGCGGTGAGACCGCCGTGCCGGTCGTCACGCCCGAGACCGCCAAGATCAACAAGGAGGAGAAGGCCCGCGAGGAGGACATCAAGAATCTCGCGCCGCGCCCGCCCGTCGTCTGCATCCTCGGCCACGTGGACCACGGCAAGACCTCCCTCCTCGACGCCATCCGCAAGGCCAACGTCGCCGCCGGCGAGGCCGGGGGCATCACGCAGCATATCGGCGCCTATCAGGTCGAGCACCACGGCCGCAAAATCACCTTCCTCGACACGCCCGGCCACGCGGCTTTCACCAAGATGCGCGCCCGCGGCGCCTCGGTCACCGACATCGCCGTGCTGGTCGTCGCGGCGGACGACGGCTTCATGCCGCAGACCGACGAGGCGCTGCAGCACGCCAAGGACGCGACGGTTGCCCTTATGGTCGCCGTCAACAAGATGGACGTCAAAGGCGCGAACCTCGATCGCGTGAAGCAGCAGATGCAGGAACGCCAGATTGCGCCCGAGGACTGGGGTGGGGAGACCGTCACCGTGCCGGTGGCCGCCATCAAGGGGCAGGGCATCACCGAGCTCCTCGACATGATTCTCCTCCAGGCCGACGTGCTGGAACTGAAGGCCAATGCCAAGACCGAGGCCAGTGGCGTGGTCATCGAGTCCCAGGTGGATGTGGGCCGCGGCCCGCTCGCCACGGTCATCGTGCAGCGCGGCACCCTCCGGGTGGGCGACGCCCTCGTGTGCGGCCCGCATTACGCGAAGGTCCGCGCCATGTTCGACGATCAGGGCAATACGATGAAGGAAGCCCCGCCGGCCATGCCCGTGCGGGTCATCGGCTGGTCCGGCGCGCCCGATTCCGGGGCGAAATTTGTCACGGCCAAGAACGCCCGCGAAGCCGAGCGCCTCGCGGAGGAAGCGTCGGATCTGCTCAAGAAGTCCACCGTCACCGAGGATGCCGTGCCGAAGGACATCACCCTCGACGCCCTTTTCGCCAACATCGCGGCCACGCAGGCCAAGGTGCTGCGCGTGGTCCTCAAATCCGATGTCTATGGTTCGCTGGAGGCGGTCAAAAACGTGCTCGAGGGCGTCAAGAGCACCAAGGTTTCGCTTAATATTGTCGCTTCGGATGTCGGTGTGATCAGCAAGAACGATGTGCTCATGGCCAGCACCGCCAAGGCCGTCATCATCGGCTTCAACACCAAGCAGGAGAATGGTGTCACGGCCCTGACCAAGCACCATGGCGTGTCCATCGAGAATTTTGCGATCATCTACGAGCTGGGCGACCGGGTGAAGGAGATGATGGCCGATCTGCTTGATCCCGACCTCAAGGAAAACAAGACCGGTGGCGCCGAGGTGCGCCAGATTTTCCCCGTGGCCAAGGGTTTTGTCGCCGGCTGCCTGGTCACCGAGGGCAAGATTAACCGCGGCACCGCCGCCCGCGTCCGCCGCGGCAAGGACTCCGTGTTCGAGGGCAAGGTCGGCACCCTGCGCCGTTTCAAGGACGACGCCAACGAGGTGCGCGCCGGCCTCGAGTGCGGCATCCGGCTCGACGGCTTTGACGGTTACCAGCCCGGTGATCGCATCGAGTGCTTCGAAATCCAGAAGGTCAGAGCTTCGCTCTGATTTTCGATTTTTTGATTCTCGATTTTCGATTTAGCTGGGACACTTCGATCCAAATCGAGAATCGAAAATCCAAAATCGAGAATCCCATGTCCAACCGACTCCTTCGCGTCAACGAGCTGGTGCAGCGCGAAATCAGCGCCCACCTGCGCCGGAAGCATGGCAGCGAGTCCGTGGCCATCACCATCACGGGCGTGGAAATCACCGGCGACCTGCGCGAGGCCCGGGTGTTCTATTCCGTGCTGGGCGCGGAAGCCGAGGTGGCCGCCGCCGGCAAATGGCTCGTCCGGAAGCGCGACGAGATCCGGGAAATGCTCGCGAAGAACGTCATCATCCGTCATGTCCCGTTGCTGACCTTTGTGCATGACAATCATGCCCCGCGCACCCTGCGCGTGGAAACCCTCCTGGGTGAAATTGACCGGCAAACCCCCGCGCCATGATGCATTACCCGAAATTTGCCGCCCGGTTTGCCGTCCTGCTCTCGGAGCTGCGCGGGAAACAGGTCGTCGTCATCGGCCACCAGCGGCCGGACGCGGATTGCATCGGCTCGCAGGTGGCGTTGTGCCGGCTGCTGCGCTCGCAGGACATTGACGCGGCCTGCCTCAATTCCGACCGGGTCCCGCGCCGCATCAAGTTCCTGGTGGGCGACACGCCGTTCTTCCAGCGCGACGAGATCCCGCCCAAGGGCAAGGTGGCGATCTTCACCGACTGCGCCGACCACGGCCGCGCCGGGGACAAGATGCGTGAGATGTATCCCGCCCCGATTGCGTGCTTCGACCACCATATCTCCAACGCGGGTTTCGCCCGGT
>JAYTUA010000214.1:0-17345 GCA_043745015.1 Opitutaceae bacterium
CCAATGAGGAGACTGGCAGAGGTCGCCCTCGAGGCCTTTCAGGAGCGGGGCGATATCTGTTCCCGCTTTTAGTGAGAAGTATTCTCCGGCAATTTTCCCGTATCCTGTGGCGTCGCCGAAATTCAATTCCTGCCGGGCAATTGCGCCTGGAACGTTGATCTTTTCGGGGACGGCTGTTTTCGCAATTTTCATAATGCAATCTTTCTTACAGTCAGTTGTTTTTATGCCAGCCAATAAGTCAATGGCGTGATACTTTGCCTAACGCGGCGCTCAGCGGCCGAGGTGAGCATCGCGAACCTCGGTCCGCTGCAGCGCGTTGTTCGGCGCCTTGGACGACGGCTGACACGCCTATGAGCGTGCGCCTCGCCTGCGTTCGAAACAGACCGGAGCGTCATGCCTGGGCCTGACTCAGGTCGGCAGCCACTGCGAACAGCGACCATTCGCCGGACACCCCCTTCAACGAATGGCGGCCACGATCCTCAAAACGAATGCCAGACCCTGCGACAAGATCCCGCACGGTGCTCGATACCAGGACCTCGCCGGAGCCTGCCTGACCCGCAATCCGTGCTCCGGTGTGGACGGCGATCCCCCCAACCTTCTCGCCGATGACCTCACACTCGCCTGAATGGATGCCGACCCGGACAGCGATTCCCAGCACCCTCACTGCGTCGGCGATGGCGTTCCCACAGCGAATGGCCCGCGCGGGCCCGTCGAAGGTTGCGAACAGTCCGTCGCCGGCCGTGTCGATCTCCCGCCCGCGGAAGCGCGCGAGCTGGCGTCGCACGATCGCATAGTAGCGGTCCAGAAGGTCGCGCCACTCCCGGTCACCCAGCCGCGTCGCCTGCTCCGTGGAACCCACGATGTCGACAAACATGACGGTCGCCAGTACACGGTCGGGCTCGCGCGCCTCGCGCACTCCGGTCAAGAACTCCTGCACTTCCGCCAGCAGGCGGTCCACGTCCTCGGCAAAGAACAGGTGATCGACTCCAGACAGCTCCACGTACCGCGCGCCGTGAATGTGCTCGGCCAGATAACGGCCGTGCTCCGGTCCGGTGAAGGGATCGCCGGCACGGTGCAGCACGAGCACGGGCACCGTGATGGCGGGCAGGACGGCACGCGCGTCTGTCGCGAATGCACTCCGGAGCAGCGTGACCGCCGTGCCCGGGCTGGCTGCCAAGCGTTGGTAGCGGGACCACCAGCTCTTCATTGGCGCGTTGTCGGCCTGGCTGGCCACCAAGGCCTCGAAGGCGACACCTTTGCCCCAGCCCTCCTCGATGGCCTGCAGGAGACCCTCGGCCTGCTCGGCGGGAATTCCGTGAGGGTAGTCGGGCGCGTACGCTAACCGCGCGTAGGAGTTGAGGAGTACCAGAGCCGAGGTTCGGGCCGGGTACGTCGCCGCGAACAGCAAGCTCAGCGCCCCAGCCTCCGAAGTTCCCATCAGGGCGGCCCGCTCTGATCCAACCGCGTCCATCACGGCGCGAAGGTCGTCCATCCGCTCTTCCAGTGTCGGCAACCGGTCCAGTGGCACCGGGTCCGACAATCCGGTCCCCCGCTTGTCCAGCACGATAAGGCGAGCAAAGGACGCGAGCCGTTCCAGAAACCGCGCCACGCGGGGCTCTTCCCACATGTGCTCGATGTGCGATATCCATCCGTGCATGAACACAAGGTCGAAAGGGCCCGTGCCGATGGCTTGGTACGCGATGTGGTAATCCCCGCTCTTCGCGTATTTCGTTTCTGGGACGGTGGTCATGGGCTCTAGCTACTGGTTCGGCTCTTTTTTCATCGCCCTCAGGTTACAACCAAGGGCAGTCGTGCCAATCGATCCATCTTTGCGCGACCGGCAACGATCCGCATGACCACATGCCCAGCCGCAACGAAAGCGACATAGGCCGCAGCGTCGGCAATCACCGGAGCGATGCCGGGTCCGAATGCGCCCCATTCGGGAAAATGCGCGACGATCAAGTAATCTCTCGGCGGCCCGATGATGCCAACGAAAGCGAGAGCAAGCACTAGTCCTCGCCATCCGAAGCGGCGAGCTACACGCCAAGTGATCAGAAAAACGGGAACGCAGGAGATAGCGGTCCCAACATAGAGCAAAAGCACCAAGCTCGCTGTGGAAGAAACTGGGAACTGAAAGTGCCACCATCCGACCGCCTCTCCGAGTGCGATGATCTCGACCAGCAACCACGCTGCAAATGCACCCGCGGTGACCGCACCGTAAACGCGTCGCGGAATCGCACGCGTGAAATAGATGACAACGGCCAACTCGACCGCATACGCGAACGTGATCCAGACTATCTCTTGCGCGGTCATACTTTCTTTTGCCGAACGTTGTTTATGCCACTGGTAGTGGTTCAACCAAATTGAGATATGATTGATGGTAAGGGGTTAGCTGAAAATCAGGTCCGGCCCAAACCCGATCTGCCATTATTTCATGGAGAATGTTTTTTCTGTGAGTTAAATCAATCCAATCTTACTGGGGGCCACCGGTGTTGCGATCCCCATGAAATCTCGATCTGAGGTCCTCAAGCTGATTCAGGCCAAGATCCGCCTGCGTCACTTCGCCTTCAGCACCGAACAGGCCTACTGCCACTGGGCCGGCCGTTACTATGACTTTTGCCTGGGTTTGCCGAAGGCTTGGCCGGCCGAGCGCAAGACCGAGGCGTTCCTCACCGATCTGGCCCTCAAGCAGGGCGTCGCCGCCCGCACCCAGAACCAGGCACTCGCCGCCCTCCTGTTTCTTTATGGCGAGGTGCTGGCCAAGCCGCTCGGCGATATCAATGCCCTCCGCGCCAAGCAACCGGTGCGCGAGCGCACCGCTCCGTCCCGGGATCAGGTGCGTGCCCTGAGGCAAGCCGTCACCGACCGGCCCTCCGTGCCGGCCCGGCTCATCGTCGACCTGCTCTATGGCTGCGGCCTGCGTGTGAGCGAGCCGTTGGAACTCCGGATCAAGGACATCCTGTGGAGCGAACAACAACTGGTCATCCGCGCGGTCAAGGGCGCCAAGGACCGCGTAGAGGCTTTCGCCCACGCGGTCTAAAGATGATGAGCATGTATTACGTCTACGTGCTGCAATCCGAGTCTGATCATGGGCTCTACATCGGCTACACGGCAAATCTGCGTCGCAGGTTGAAGCAACATCAGGCGGGTGAGGCGTTCGCTACTTCCTACCGCAGGCCCTGGCGGCTGATCTACTATGAGGCCTACAGGGAGGTGCTGGATGCACAGGGACGGGAAGAATTTTTGAAAAGCGGTTCCGGGAGAAAGTTTTTGGCGAAACAATGTCGCCACTGGTTTTCCAGTCACCCCCTACGGCAGATTTCTCCCAATTCATGAACCGCGTGGACTCTGTCTATACGCGGATGGGCCATGTCTCCCTGGAAACCACCGCCGGCTACCGCCACCCCGTGATCGAGGCCGCGACCAATCCGCTGGATGATCTGCTGGGCCAAACCTGATCTGCACCCTCCTACCGCGGGAAGCGGCGGCGGGTCAGCGAAATGACCGCTAAGCCGCCCACCGCGAGGAACAGCGAATAGAACATACCCCGGCTGAGGCCGAGGATGAGCGCCGCATCGGGCTCGCGGAAGATTTCGCAGACGACTCGCGCCAGCGCGTAGGCGATGAGAAATTCGCCGGAGATCCGACCCGGTTGGGTCTTGGGGGCGTCGCTCCGCCAGAACCGCCACTGCATAAAGGCGAACAGCAGCAGGCCCTCGAGGGCCGCCTCGTAAAGCTGCGAGGGATGGCGGGGCATCAGACCGCCGCCGGTCTGCTCAAAAATCATGGCCCACGGAACGTCTGTGGTCTTGCCCCAGAGCTCGCCGTTGAGGAAATTGGCGATCCGCCCCAAACCGAGTCCGACCGGCACCGTGGTCACGATCACATCGGTGACCGCCAGGAAGGGCAGGTGGCGGCTGCGCGTGAACCACCACGCGGCGAGGATCACGCCGATGAAGCCGCCATGGCTGGCCATGCCGCCTTTCCAGACCTGAAAGAAGGCCCAGGGCGGGTGGAAGAGATCTTCCGGGTGATAGAAAAGAAAGTGCCCGAGCCGTCCGCCGACCATCACGCCGATGACCAGGTACATCATCAGGTCCATGATCATCCCGGTTTCCACCGGGGAGCGGCCCGCGCGATGGTAGCGGCTCAGGAGCCAGTACGCCGCTACGAACCCGAGCAGGTAGGACAGCCCATAGTAGCGGATGCCCACATTTTCGCTGAAGCGAAGGAGAAAGGGGTGGGGCGTGTGCACCCAGTAGGCAATCGGTAGCCAGCCAAGCATGAGTCAGGGTAGGTGAACTTCGGGGTGGTTGAACACAATATCTTTCAGACCCAAGCTTCCGCTGCTTGATGCTTGTCCACGGCCGGACACACCCCGGCGCTTTGCGCCACCCCTCTTGATAGAGGGGATTCAAGCCAGCGCAGACGGGAATCCCCTCTATCAAGAGGGGTGCCCGGCAGGGCGGGGTGTGTGGCCTTGACGAAGCCATCATGTACTTCACATGCGCTTAAGCGGTCATACTAGCGTGGCTCCTCGTCACTGTTGCCTTGCCCGGGCTGCATGGGGCGAGTTTCGTCGGGGCATGAGCGTGCTCCAGACCACTCCCCTCAATGCCTTTCACCGCCGGCACGGCGGCCGCATGGTGGACTTCGCCGGCTGGGACATGCCGGTCCAATACAAGAGCATCCTCGACGAGCACAAGGCCGTGCGCCAGCGCGCGGGCCTGTTCGACGTGAGCCACATGGGCGAGGCGGACGTGAAGGGCCCGGAGGCGCTTAAATTCCTCCAGCACCTCGTCACCAACGATTGCAGCAAGCTTTTCCCGGGCCGCATCCTCTACACAGTTATGTGCTATCCGCACGGCGGGGTGGTGGACGACCTGCTCGTCACCATGCGCGGGCCGGACGACTACCTTCTCTGCATCAATGCCGGCAACGTCGCCAAGGACATCGCGTGGATGCAGGAGCAGGCCAAGGGGTTTAACTGCACCGTGACTGATCGCTCGGCTGACTACGGCCAGCTCGCCATCCAAGGGCCGAAAGCCATCGAGATCGTGCAGACGCTCACGAAGTCCACGCTGGTTGGCATCAAGTACTACCATTTCGCCGACGGCGAGGTCGCGGGCGTGAAATGCCTCATCAGCCGCACCGGTTACACCGGCGAGGACGGCGTCGAGCTTTACTGCGCGACGGGCGACACTGAGCGTCTCGCCGAGGCTGTGCTCGCCGCGGGTGCGCCGCTGGGTTTGGAACTTACCGGACTCGGCGCGCGCGATTCGCTGCGCCTGGAGGCCGGGTTTCCGCTCTACGGCCACGAGATCACCGACCAGATCAATCCCATCGCCGCGGGACTCGGCTGGGTGGTGAAGTTCGACAAGGGGCCGTTCATCGGCTCGGACGTGCTCAAGGCCGAGAAGGAGAAGGGCTCCACGAAGAAGATCGTGTTCTTCAAGACCGGCGACCGCCGGATCATCCGGGCGGGGTCGATCGTGCTCGGCAAAAATGGAGACGAGGTCGGACAGGTCGTTTCGGGCACGCTGTCACCGATGCTGAACGAGGCCATTGGCTCCGCCTATATCGACAGAGTGGCGGCAAGCGAAATGCTTTGGGTGGACGTGCGCGGCACGAAACTGAATTTGCAACTCGTCAAGCCACCCTTCGTGTCGCTAAAGAAATCCTGACTGTAGGTCGGGCTTTATGCCCGACAGAGAGGTGTGTCGGGCATAAAGCCCGACCTACAAAAACCCACGCACCCTTTTCCATGAGCAACATTCCCGCCGATCTTAAATACGCCAAGTCCCACGAATGGTTGAAAGTCGCCCCTGACGGCACCGCGCTGGTCGGCATCAGCGACTACGCCCAGAACAGCCTCGGCGATATCACCTTCATCCAGCTGCCCAAGGTCGGTGCGGCGCTCAAGGCCGGCGAGACCTTCGGTGTGGTCGAGTCGGTCAAGGCGGCTTCGGATGTCTATGCGCCTGTCGCCGGCACGGTGCTTGAGGTCAACCAGGCCCTCGAGGCCAATCCCGAGAAGGTCAATGCCTCGCCCTATGCCGACGGCTGGATGCTCAAGCTGAAGCTGGCCAATCCCGCCGAGGCCGCGGCGCTCCTTTCCGCCGCCGACTACGGCAAGGTCATCGAGTGAAGACTGTCCCATGAGCCGGCACGGGTTTTCCCCGCTGCGACTGCCGGTCTGGCTGCTGCTGGTCCTCCTGGGTTTGTCGCCTGCGCTGGTATTCGCCGACGAGTTCTCCGATGCGCGGAAGGAACTCGAGCGGCTGCAGGCCCGCTACGGGGAGAAGCATCCCGCGGTGGTCGACCAGCAACTCCGGCTGAAGGAGCTGCTGAGGCTGGCGCGGGAGGCGCCGGACGAACCGGCGGTGCTGCGGGTGGCGCGGGCAGACCTGGCCGTGCGGCGCACCCGTTACGGCGAAAATAATCCCAGGCTGTACGAGCAGGAGGCGCGGGTGAAGATGATGGAGGAGAAGCTGGCGGCGGATCCGGCGATGCCGGCCGAGCTGCTCCAAGCCTGGGGTGATCTGGCCGTGGTGTACCTGCGTTATGGCGACCGGAATTCGCGGGCGACCGCCGCGAGAGTCCGGGTGCACGCGCTGGAGCGGCACCTGCTGGCGCCGGGCGACGAGTCGCGGGAGCTGCGCCTGGCCCGGGTCGAATTGGATGTGCTTTCTGCCCGCTACGGCCCCGACCACCCCAAGGTGGTGGAGGCGCAAAAAAAGGTCGCGACCCTCAGCGAGGGCGCGACCGGTAGTGCCGCGAAGTAGCGGCGGGGGGCTTACGCCTTGCCGGCCTTGGCGGCTTTCTGGCGGGCGGCGTTGCCGAGGATGCGCTTGCGGAGCCGCAGGCTCTTGGGCGTGACCTCGACGAGCTCGTCGGCGGCGATGTATTCGATCGCACGCTCGAGCGACAGCTTCGCCGCCGGGGTGAGGCCGGTGGCGACACCGGAACCCTGCGAGCGGAAGTTCGTGAGCTGCTTCGCGCGGACCGCATTGCAGGCGATGTCCTCGTTGCGGGGATTCTCGCCGACAATCATGCCTTCGTAGACTTCCTCGCTGGGGTCGACGAAGAGCTTGCCGCGTTCCTGCACCATCTCGAGCGCGTAGCCGGTGGTGATGCCGGCCTCGGTCGCGATGATCGTGCCGGTGATGCGGGTGAGGACTTCGCCGGCGTAGGGGCCGTATTCCTTGAACAAATGGCTGAGCACGCCGCGGCCGCTGGTGGCGTTGACGACGTCGATTTCCATGCCGATCAGGCCGCGCGTGGTGATGGTGGCCTCCAGCATCGTGGTGTGCGGGAGCTTCTCCATGTTGGTCAGGCGCCCCTTGCGGTTGGCCATGTTCTGCATGATGGCGCCGACGCACTCGTCGGGCACCTCGATCCAGACGGTCTCGTAGGGTTCCAGGCGCTCGCCGTCGGGACCCTTCTTCTCGATGACGGTCGGGCGGGAGACGAGGAGCTCGAAGCCCTCGCGGCGCATCGTCTCGACCAGCACGGCGACCTGCATGGCGCCGCGGGCCTTGACGTTGAAGATGCCGGCCTTGTCGGTGTCCTCGATGTAGATGGAGACATTGGTCTTCAGCTCGCGGAACAGGCGTTCGCGCAGCTGGCGGGAAGTGACGAGCTTGCCCTCGCGGCCGACGAGCGGTCCGTCGTTGACGCAGAACTGCATCTCGAGGGTCGGCGGGTCGATCTGGGTGAAGGGGAGGGCGTGGCCGGCCTCGTCGGCCGTGAGCGTGTCGCCGATGTCGATGTCCTCGAAGCCCGAGATGCCGACGATGTTGCCGGCGACGGCGATCTCGGTCTCGCGGGTGCCGAGGCCGGTGAACTCGAAGACCTTGGTGATCTTGGCGCGGATGCGCTTGCCGTCGGCGTGGCGGACGACGAACACGGTCTCGCCGACCTTGGCCTCGCCGCCGAGGATCTTGCCGACCGCGATGCGGCCGACGTAGTCGCTCCAGTCAATGTTGGAGACGAGCATGTGGAAGGGCTCGTTCGGCTTGGCAAACGGCGGCGGGACGTGGTCGAGGATGGTCTGGAAGAGGGGGGACATGTCCTTCTTCTCCTCGCCGAGGTGATACATCATGTAGCCGTCGCGGCCCGAGCCGTAGACGACGGGCGCGTCGAACTGTTCCTCGGTGGCGTTGAGTTCCATGAGGAGCTCGAGCACCTTGTCGTACATCTTGGCGGGCTCGGCGTTCTCGCGGTCGATCTTGTTGATGACGATGACGACCTTGAGGCCATGGGTCAGAGCCTTGCGGAGCACGAAGCGGGTCTGGGCCTGGGGCCCGTCATAGGCGTCGATGACGAGCAGCACGCCATCCACCATGCGGAGGGCGCGCTCGACCTCGCCGCCGAAGTCAGCGTGGCCAGGAGTGTCGACGATGTTGACGGTCTTGTCCTGCCAGTGGACAGAAGTGTTCTTGGCCTTGATCGTGATGCCCTTTTCCTTCTCCAAATCCATGGAATCCATGGCGCGTTCCTCGACGCGCTGGTTGGCGCGGTAGACGCCGCCTTCCTTCAGAAGTTTGTCCACCAGCGTGGTTTTGCCGTGGTCAACGTGGGCGATAATGGCGATATTGCGGATGTTCTGGTTCATGTCCGGGCGACTCGTAGTAATTGGGAAAACGGTCACGGTGCGTCCCGGTTTGAGGCTTGGCAAGTATGAACCTGTTGCCGGCCGATGACAAATGGGTGCCGGCGTTTCCGCCCGGCGGCCTGCCTAACTCCCTCCAAATCAGCACGCCGGGCCAGGGCGAAAGCACGAGGTTCCGGGCCCACGCAGGGCCCGGCGCGCTGAAAAGTGGTCTCTACTAAAGATAAAGGCCCGGGAGCCTCACGGCTCCCGGGCCAAAATCGGGGGTGGGTGCTCGCCACGCACTCTTCCCCATTCGCACAACATTGGGCGCCTCGCTTTCGCGGGCCGTGTGCTTCCCGACGCTACTCACCGCGGCATGCGATGTTGTCGGTCTCATAGCGGGACCGTCCCGGCCTTTTCAGCTCCGGAATTTATCGAGTGAGGTCTCTTCGCCCGGTTCGGTTCCATCTGCCGATGGTGAACTCGCCGGACGGGTGTTGGCACGCCTGCAACGTTGCATTTCGCACCAGCACCTTGCCACAGGGACGGCCCCGGCTTTTGGCCGGGCGTTGGCCCCGTGTAACGGGTCTGACCTCTTACCTCTCAGGTTGCTTTCGATTTGCAGTTGGGTGACGCGGTTTTACGCGCCGCCCCAATTAGGAGGTTTTGCGAGCTTTGCCAGACTCGCCCGCTCCCCGCTGCGCCGTGCCCCTTTCGCGCCCCGCCTTGTGGGCCGGGCCTTTTGGTGGGGTGGACCCACCGGAACACTGCGCTGCGTCCTGGTCATACAGTAGCAACCACAACCCTCTGGGTAACTGCATCGGTGCAAGGCCCGAAACTGGCCCTGGACCTGACTCGACTCGGACGCGGTTTCTAAGGTCGCGCCTGGTCGCACAGCTCCTTTGTCGCAAAACTGGATCGGCTGCGACGCCGTCCAGAGGAACTGGTGATATTTGCCTGCCTGCGGCTCGCGCCGCCGAGGGGAGGACGGCACCAGTTGCCGCCATCCTTTCCCCGGTTGCCCGGGATTATCCCAATCGCGCTCTCGACGGGTTTTTCATGCCGCCGCGCTGCGACTGTTCTATCAAGGAACGAGGAAAAGATGCGCCGCCCCGCGGGAAAGTGAAGGATTTCTTCCTCGCAAACTATTCACCCGTCTTGCGGGGGCTTTGCATCTTGGCCCGGTGAATAAGTTGGGCCCATCCACTTGCTCGCCGGTTGTTCACAAATTATACGGGAAGCTGGGAAACTGCAGTCTTGCCGCGCGAGGTCAGCGGCCAGACAAAGCAGGTGATGGATCGATCCTTACGACTTCTGGCCCGGTTGTTCGTCCTGGTCATTTCGCCCGTGGCACTGCACGCCTTGCCGGCTTCGGGCGAGGTCCGCCTATGGGAAACCCAGGAAATCATTTTCCAAGCAGAACGTGAGTATGCCAATCCCTACACCGAGGTGGACTGCTGGATCGAACTCGCAGGCCCGGGTTTTGCGAAGCGCGTCTACGGGTTCTGGGATGGTGGCTGCACCTTCCGGGTGCGTTTCGTCGCCACCGTGCCGGGCGAGTGGAGCTGGCGGGCCGGCTCCAACCAACCCGCCGACACCGGTCTGAACGGTGGCGCGGGCAAGCTGAAGGCCGTGGCCTGGAGCGAAGCGGAGAAACTGGAAAACCTCAACCGCCGCGGATTCGTCCGCGCTTCCGCCAACGGCCACGCTCTGCGCTACGCCGATGGCACTCCGTTCTTTCTCCTGGGTGACACTTGGCTGGCGGCCTCTACCTGGCGATTGCCGTTCCGGGGCGCCCCGGCGACTCCGGGCTACGTGCCGCAATCGGGTATCAGCTTCGAGGAGGCCGTCGGTTTCCGCAAACACCAGGGTTACAACTCGGTCAGCTTCATTGCGGCCTTTCCCAATTGGGCGGCCGATCACCGGGGAGCGACGTTCGCCAACGCCGACGGCGTTTTCCTCCGCAACGCCTGGGAGAAGTTCGGCCACTGGGCGCCCAACGCGAAGATTTCCACCGCCGATAGCGCAACCACGACGGCCAAGGACATGCATGACGAAGAGGGCAACCGCTCGTTTGAGATTTTGCCCGACCGCGAGGGTCTGGCGAATTTCGACCGCATCAACCCGGCCTACTTCCGCAGCCTCGACCGCAAGATGCGCCATCTCGCCGGCGAGGGCTTTGTGCCCTTTCTTGAGACGGTGCGCCGCGACAACTGCCCGTCGTGGAAGGCCTACTTCGACTTCAACACCTCCTACGCCCGCTTCGTCCAATATCTCATCGCCCGCTACGGTGCGTTCAATCTGGTCTTCAGCGGCATCCACCTCGATTGGATCCCGAAGAATTACAGCCTCACCGGCGACGAGTTCAACGCCGCGCTCACGCACCACTGGAAGACCTACGGCCCGCTCCCGTTCGGCCAGCCCTACACGACGCTGATCGACAGCTCGACCTACAAGGTCTTCGGCCACGGCGACCACGCCCCCTGGCTGACCATGCACACGGTCGGCAACAAGCCGCGCAACCACGCCATCTACGCCTCGCTCGAGGAGATCTTCAACCTCACGCCGGCCTATCCCGCCGCCAACCTTGAGCCCTACTACACCGGTTGGAACCACCCGATCAACCGGCCGGGTGGCGAGAGCCCGCCCGAGAACTCCGACCGCGACAATTATTTCTCCCGCGCGATGATGTATGGTTCCGTGCTCTCCGGCGGACTCGCCGGTCACGTTCACGGCACCGCCGCCTATGACCTCACCAGCACGGGTGAACCCGCCGGCTGGCGTCCGCACATCTGGACGGCGCTGCGCTATGAATCCGGCGCGCAGATGCGGCACCTCGGAAAATTCATTCTCTCTGAGGGCGATCGCTACCAGCAACTCGCTCCCGCCTCCGTTGAGCTGCACCCGCGCGCGGATTCCGCTGCGATGGCGGACGGGCTCGATGGCTGGGCGTTCATGCTGCGCACCGTGGACCGCGATTTCGCCCTGCTGTATTTCGAGCACAAGGCCGCTGCACCGAATCTTGCGGGCTTCTCCCCCGGCGGGCGTTACCGCTGGACGTGGTTCAATCCGCGCAATGGGGAGTGGGGCCAGATTCACAATATTGCTGCTGCACCCGACGGCACGCTGGCCGCACCGCCCTTTCCCGCTGGCGACCCTGCGATCATCAACGATTGGGCGGCCAAGCTCGTGCGCCTGCCCTGAGCGGTGGGCTTGCGGGCTTGTCCTTGCAATGCAGTCGGCTTGGTCTGTATCAGTCGCCTCCATGCCCGCGCCACGCGAACTGCCCATCTACGAGCTCGAACCCCGCCTCATCGCGGCCGTGCGCGGGCCGGGCCGGCTCATCGTGCAGGCGCCGACCGGTTCGGGCAAGTCCACCCAGGTGCCACAGATGCTGCTCAACCACGGCCTGCTGGGGTCGGGCGAGGTAGTCGTCCTCCAGCCGCGCCGGCTGGCCGCCCGCATGCTGGCCAAGCGCGTGGCGGAGGAAGTCGGCACCCAGCTGGGTGACATCGTCGGCTACCAGATCCGGCTCGACTCGCGCGTGTCGAAGGCGACCCGCATCCGCTTCGTGACCGAGGGTATTCTGCTCCGGCAAATGTCCTTTGATCCCACCCTGCGCGGGATCAGTGCCATCGTCTTCGACGAATTCCACGAGCGCCACCTCTACGGCGACATCTCCCTGGCGCGGGCCTTGCAGATCCAGCAATCAATCCGGCCCGACCTGAAACTCATCGTCATGTCTGCCACGCTGGATGCGGCCTTGCTCAAGAACTACCTCGCGCCGTGCGAGGTGCTCATGTCCCAGGGCCGGACCTTCCCCGTCGCGGTCGAATACCTGCCCAAGTCGGTGGACTTCGAGCACGACCCGGTCTGGGTCGTGGCGACCCGCGAGTGCGAACGCGTCGCTGCGCAGACGAAGGGCGACATGCTGGTCTTCATGCCGGGTGCCTTCGAAATCAGCCGCACCGTGCAGGACGTGCAGGGGTCACATGTGCTGCGCGGGTTTATTTGCTTCCCGCTGCACGGCGAACTGCCACCGGAGCAGCAGGACCGGGCCGTCGCCCGCTACGAGACGCGCAAGATCATCGTTTCCACCAACGTCGCGGAGACCTCGTTGACCATCGACGGTGTGACCGTGGTCGTGGATTGTGGTCTGGCCCGCGTGGCGCGTTACGATCCGCACCGTGGGATCAACACCCTGCTGATCGAGAAAATTTCCGTGGCCTCGTCCGACCAGCGAGCCGGCCGAGCCGGGCGGACGGCGCCGGGCGTGTGCGTGCGACTGTGGACGGAGCGCGAACACGCCCAGCGTCCGCTGCAGGAACTGCCGGAAGTCAAGCGGCTCGATCTCTCCGAGGTGGTCCTGACGCTCAAGGCGGCGGGGATCGACGACATCGCTAATTTTCCCTGGCTGGAAAAGCCCGAGCCCAAGGCGTTGGAGCGGGCGGAGACCCTGCTCGAGGACTTGGGGGCTGTGGCCCATGTGGGAGGGGCTTTACGCCCCGACGGTTCGGCAGAGTCGGGGCATAAAGCCCCTCCCACCGCTATCACTGACGTCGGCCGAAAGATGCTGCGCTTCCCGATGCATCCGCGCTATGCCCGGATGTTCCTCGCGGCGCAGGACTACGGCTGCGTTCGCTCCGTGGCGTTGATGGCGGCCCTGACGCAGGGACGGAATTTTCTCCTGCGCAACGTGGACAAGCGCACGCAGGAGGCCCGCGACGATCTCTTTGGCGAGGAACACGAGTCAGACTTTTTTCTGCTCATGCGGGCGTGGCGCTATGCGGACAAGGCCAACTACAACCCGGACGCCTGCCGCCGGCTGGGCATCCATGTGCAGGGCGTGCGGCAGGTCGGACCGCTGTACGAGCAATTCCTGGAGATTGCTGCGGCTGAAAAACTGGATGTGGCCGAAAAGCGCATCGACGGCGTGGCCGTGCGGAAGTGCGTGCTGGTCGGTTTCAGCGATCACCTCGCCCGTCGGCTGGACCAGGGCACGCTGCGCTGCGAGCTGGTGCACAAGCGCAAGGGCGTCCTCGCCCGCGAGAGCTGCATCGACCAGGCCCCGTTGCTCGTGGCGGCTGAGATCACCGAGATCGAGAGCCGTGGAGAAGTGAACACATTGCTCAACCTGTGCACCGCGATCGAGGAGCCCTGGCTCAAAGAACTTTTCCCGGAGGATTTTGCGGATGCCGGCGGGGTGACCTACGATGTGACCGCCCGGCGGGTGCTGGCGCGCAAGGAGCGGCGCTTCCGTGATCTCGTGTTGGAATCCAAGCAGACGGCCGAGGAGCCGTCCGACGGAGAAGCGGCGGCGCTGCTGGCCCGGGAGGTCATCGCCGGAAATATTGTTCTAACCGAATGGAACGAGGCGGTGGAGCAGTGGATCGTGAGGGTGAATTGCCTCGCCAAGTGGTGGCCGGAGCTGGAGGTCAACCCGATCACGGACGCCGACCGGGCCACGCTCATCGAACAGATTTGCTATGGCAGTCACGGTGCGCGTGAGTTGAAGGACAAGCCCGTCATGCCTGTGCTGCACGACTGGCTGCTGGCCGAGCAACTGGCCGTGCTGGACGAGTATTTGCCCGAGCGGCTCGTCATGGCCAACGGCCGCAAGGCGCGACTGACCTACACGAAGGATGGTCCGCCGGTGATGAGCGCACGCATCCAGGAACTCTATGGCGTCACCTCCAAGTTCACCCTCGGACACGGTCGGGTGCCGGTGAAGATCGAGGTGCTCGCGCCCAACCAGCGTCCCATCCAGGTGACCGACGACCTCAGCAACTTCTGGCGGGAACAGTATCCGAAAATCAAGACCGAGTTGTCGCGCCGCTACCCGCGGCATGAGTGGCGTTGAGCGGGTTAAAACGGGCTGATGAGCGGAACCAAGGAATGCCGGTTGCGACGGTAAATTTTGAAATCACGGTCAAGGGTCCAGACGGCGGCTTCAGGGCGCAATTCGGACATGCGCACGAGGCACGCATCGGCAAACGACATGGGCAGATCAGCGTAACTGGCCAGCAGACTGCGAATGGCATCTTGCTCCCGGTTGAAATCAAACGCGACCCGGAAGAAATCCCGTTTGGCCATGACAAGAAGATCATTAGGGTCGCGCTTTTGCCGTTTGAGCAGGAAACACGCTTCGGTGAGCACCGCTTCACAGGTGAGCAGGGGCAGGGGAGCGTTGCGCATGGCGTCAACCGCCCAGACATGATCCTGCTCCGCCTGCTCCAAGAGTGCGATCAATGGTCCGGCGTCGGCCAGCCAGATTTTCACCGACCAAAACCTTCCATGTATTTGGGATTGGTCGAGAGATCGCCCGGGCCGTCCTTGTATTTGCCGATGAGGTCTTTCACCAGATCATAGGCATTGGGCGCGGTCTTTTCCTTGGGGGCGACGCCATAGGCCCGCAAAGCCAGCCGGACGATCTGGCCCTGGGAGGTCTTGCCCTTCTTGGCGGCGGCCCGCAGCGCGGCCCGCTCACCCTTGGAGATGCGAATGGACAGGGTCTCGACGTGCATGACGTGCAAGCAAGACAACCGGACTAGAAAAGCAAGACAAACCATCCCGCGTTCGGGGCGGGCCCGAACTGGGCGGTTCCGCGGCTAATCCCAGCCTTTGCGCTCACCAACGGCGGTAATCCGTCCGGCACCGTCCGCCTCCACTGTAAATGATACCCGTCCAGGTGACAGGCCCATGAAGGTGAGCTGCAGTCTGGTGTGGAGCGGACCGCCCGGTGGTGGTGTGGCAATCTCCCGGGCGAACGCCTCGCGGGTGACGGTTTCCCACTGGCCGTTCCTCTCGACCAGGTAGAGGCAATAATACCGGCCGGACAACAGTGGCTCAACCTCCAGCACGCTCATGCCTGGGTGGAGGGCCTGGTGCACGGCTTGGGCGCGCCGGTTGGGTTCGCCCATCTGCCAGAATGCCCAAGCGATTACGCCAACAGCAATCAGGAGCAGGAGGGCGCAGCCCTTAAGCCATTTGCGCGGGGCCGGACTTGGTTGGGTTGGATTTGCCATTTAAGGTTTCTGCTGGGCACGTTGTTTGTAGCGCGTCATCTCCGCCTCATATTTCGGATAAGTCACGACCAGCAGGACCAGCGCCGCGACCAAGGCCGCCGCGCCGGCGAAACGCAATTTCCCCTTGCCGAAAATTGTGGGGACCAGCGCCGCGAGCGCGGCCAGCGCGTAAAGAAAAAGACCGCCCGCCGGCGACATGACGACCAGGCCGAGTATAATGCTGATCACTGAGGCTCCCACCAGTGCCTTGGCGGACTTCGGATTCACAAGCGACTAGACGTGGCAATTTGCCCGGGAGCAAGAGCCGTTTCGACCTGGCGGCGGAGCTCAGAGGCTCTGGAAGGCGCCGACGATGGCGGCAATCATGGAGAGGACGATGACCAATATCGCCAGCAGCATGAACCAGTGCGGGACGAAGCGGGTCGTGGGCGGCGGTTCAGGTTTCGACTGACGCTTGAACTTGGGCGCGAACGGCGCTGCGGCCAGAAGCAGAAAAAACAGTGTGAACACACCAAACAACCATTTGCCATCGTCGCCCGCCTGTCCGCTCAGCCAGGTCATGTAGCCGGCGCCACCGGCCGGGAGAAGGAAAATTACCGATATGATCCAGCGGCCCTTCATGATTGCAGGCTGCGTTGCGTGACCGGGCCTGTCAACTGCCCGGCCCGGTGAAGTTCGAGGTGCTTGCGCCCAACCAGCGGCCGATCCAGATGGCCGTCAACGGCATCGCCGGCGGGTTGAAGAACACGGGGTGAGTTTGGTTAACCACTGATGGGTTTCGCCAAAGGCGAAACTTACGGAGTCCCCTCCGCCTGATCGGCTCCGGAATTGATTTCAGGGGTCCGCTGATCGCGGACCGGAGAAAAGCCTGCGACAGCAGGACCCCGGAACTGATGGCGGAGGCGATCAGCCGGAGCAGATGAACCAGGATTCATCCGTTGATGAATCCCATCAGTGGTTCACTCAAGCTGTGGGGGCTGGCCTGGCGCTGACGGTCAACGGCATCGCCGGCGGTCTGAAGAACGCGAGTGAAGCTGACCGAACAGTTCGCTGTGAGGCGGGCTCTCCATCATTGCCGGGATCAGCGGGGGAAGCGCCGGTCGAAATCGCTGTGCGAGCCGATCCAGAACCAGAGCCAGTCATCGCCGTGGCGGAGGGCGATTGAAGAGGGATTCAAGCTCCAATACACTTTTCGCCAGAACTGGGGATAAATGGGGCTAATTGGGGCGAAGGCGTCAATTTTCTCGCCGACTAAGCGCCGCCTTGGGGCTTCTTCAGCGTGTCTTCGCTAACCACCAAAAACTTGTCGGGTTGCTGACGATACTCAGTATCCAATTGATCCAACAGGGAAGATAAACCAAGCCGCGGCGTGGTATCCGCCAGGATAGCACATCCCAACCGTCAGAAGGGAAAACGGCCGGACAAAGGGCGGGCATGTCGCGGAGCAACTGTTGCTGCGACTCCTTGGGCAGCTCCGCGATGGCGGCCTCGATTTCCCCAAGCGATTTCATGGCAGGAGGGTGCCCCGGTCGGTGTCTATTGTCAATTGAGCCTTACCGCTTCTTCTTCCCGTTCTGCTCGATGTTGAGGTAGGTCTTGGCGAGCATCTGGGATTCGTAGAACTCGACGAGGCGCACGCCTTCGCGGGGCTTGATGAGGTCCTTCTTGGTGGCGTGGTCGATCTGCTGCTTGATCTTCCGGCAGAGCTCCTCCCACTGGTATTG
>JAYTUA010000215.1:0-4394 GCA_043745015.1 Opitutaceae bacterium
GCGCGGTAGAAGGCCTGGCTGCGTTTCACGACGACATGGCCGTCGATGCCGGCCTCGCGCAGCAGCGTCCAGAGTCCGGCGTAGCAAGCGAGGGTGGGGAGGGCGTGGAGCGAGCCGCCGAAGGCGGTGCCGAGATGGTTGACGTTCCGGTCGAGTGGCGCCTCGAGCACGAGCCGCTGGGCGTTGCTCTCGGCGACGCGCAGGCCCATGGCCTTGGTCAGCGGGATTTTTTCGTGCAGGAAGGCCTCGAGCCCGCGGGCGGACATGCTGTCTGGAACCAGTTCGCTCATGGATTGGGTTTGGTGATTACCACAGAATACACGGAATACACAGAAGGTTTTGGCCACGGATTGCACGGATGGGCACGGATGGGGAAACCCAGACAAGGCGGTTGGACACAGAGGACGCAGAGACCTCACAGAGAACACAGAGCGTTGCGTGAAGGCTTTCGCAGTGCCTTGCTCCGTGAACTCTTTCCAGCTCAGTGGTCTCTGTGACCAGATCGACAGGGATCGGATTTATCCGTGGATATCCGTGTCATCCGTGGTTAAACACTGCGTCATGAACTGTCGCGCTGGCTGCGGAGCATGCTGCATTGCCCCGAGCATTACCTCACCCATCCCGGGCATGAAATGGGGCAAGCCGGCGGGGATTCCCTGCGTGCAATTGCTGCCCGACCTGCGTTGTGCCTTGTTCGGACTGCCGGAGCGGCCGACGGTATGCGTTAGCCTGCGGCCGACCGAGACAATGTGTGGAGCGAGTAGGGAAGAAGCATTGGCTGGTTTGGCGCAGCTCGAGGCGGCAACGAACCCCGCCGGCGTTCTCGCTCTTGGTTCCCGCGCATGATTGATTCCCCGCAAAATGAAAAACCAAATGAAACATTATCTCGTCGGTTCCGTGTTGATCGCGACGACGCTCCAGGCTTTTGGAGCTGCTCCGCTCTCGCCGACCGTCGGCGAGGGCTTCGTCAATCCTCTCGGCTTTCACGATGCCACCCCGACTTTTTCCTGGAAACTGCCCGCGGGAGTCGAGAAACAGACCGCCTACCGCCTGGAAGTAAAAGCCGGGGAAATCCGCTGGGACAGCGGTTGGGTCGAGTCTGATCAAACTACACATGTGCCATATGGTGGCGCGCCGTTGACCTCACGTCAGCAGATCGAGTGGCGCGTTCGTTTCCGCGATGAAAAAGGCCATGACTCCGGTTGGAACGGGCCGGCTCGTTTCGAGCTGGGACTGCTTTCCGCGAAAGATTGGAAGGCGCAATGGATTCGCCCGGCGGAGGCGACAAACACTCCGGAAGCGGACTACAAACTGATCAAAGCGAGTTACCGCTCCAAAGCAGCTCCGGAAAAGAGCAAGGATGTCGCCGAGCTTATACAGAAACAGAAGAGTGATTTTACCGTGAGCAATGAGGGACTGGGAGGCGATCCTGCTCCGGGCGAGGTCAAGGAACTGGTGCTCACCTACACGATCAACGGAGAGGAAAAAACGGCTGTTTATAACGAAAAGGAGAAGGGGTCTTTTCCGCCCTTCCAGATCCTGGCCGAACGGGTGGGCGTGTTGCGCCGCGAATTTCCCGTGGCTGGAAAAATTGCCCGGGCACGGTTGTATGTCACGGCGCGTGGCTTGTTTGAAATCGAACTGAACGGTCAGAAGGTCGGCAATGACCACTTCGCCAACGGCTGGACTTCGTATAACAAGAACCTGGATACGCTAACCTACGATGTGACCGGCGGACTGCGTAAGGGGGACAACACCCTTCAGGCCCTGCTGGGCAAAGGCTGGTATGCGGGGCGGCTTACCTGGGACAAGAAACAAACCCCGAAAGGACGTTACGGAGACCATTCCGAGCTCCTGCTGCAATTGGAGATCACTTATGAAGATGGATCTTCCGCGACCATCGCTTCCGATGGGCAGTGGGAGGGCACTTATGATGGACCAGTTCTGTCCTCCAGCATTTACGACGGCGAGGATTATGATGCGCGCAGGGAAATAACGGACTGGAAACCGGTTTTGGCCAATGCTGATCTCGGAGCGCAGCGGCTGACGCCGAAACCCTTCGCGCCGGTGCGGGCGACGGAAACGCTCGCCGTTCAGGCCATCACCGAACCGCAGCCGGGGCGTTTCGTTTTCGATCTCGGCCAGAACATGGTCGGCTGGCCGCGGATCAAACTGCCGGTCGAAAAGGACAAAACGCTGACGATCCGCTTCGCCGAAATGCTCCAGGACGACGGCACGCTCTACACCGAGAACTACCGGAGCGCCAAATCGACGGACACCTACACGGCGGCGAAAACGGGCACGATCGAATGGCAGCCGCACTTTACCTTCCACGGTTTCCGCTATGTGGAGCTCTCCGGCCTCCCTGCCGGGGTAAACCCGCAGAAGGACTGGGTGAGCGGCGTCGTGCTGCACTCTGACCTGGAAAAAACCGGAACGTTTGAGTCGTCGCACGCGAAGCTCAACCGGCTGCAGAGTAATATCACCTGGGGCTGGCGCGGCAATTCGGTGGACATCCCGACCGACTGCCCGCAGCGCGACGAGCGCCTCGGCTGGACCGGTGACGCTCAAGCCTTCTGCCCGACGGCGATATTTAACTATGACTGTCTCGCCTTTTGGAAAAGCTGGCTGACGTCCATGCGCGACGACCAATTTGCCGATGGCCGGATCCCGCACGTCGTTCCCAATGTGCTCGGCAACGGTGGCGACAGTCCCGGTTGGATGGATGCGGCCACGATTATTCCGTGGGAGGTATATGTCCGCACAGGAGATGCCCGGATCCTGGCCGAGAACTTTGCGATGATGGAAAAGCTCGTCGGCTGGTATCGCGCGCAATCCGTCGATGGTCTTACGCCAAAAATCAAGGGCTTCGGCGACTGGCTTCAGCCTTACGCCAAAGACCAGAAAGGCGACACGCCCTCCGCGCTCCTCGGGAGCGCCTTTTACGCTCGCAGCACACAGATCCTGGCCGACTCCGCCCGAGTGCTGAAACGCGATGAGGATGCGAAACGCTACGCCGAGGAAGCCGCGGCCGTGAAGCGGGCTTTTTTCAGCCACTATTTCGATGCCACCGGCAAACTGCAGAATGCGCCCGAGACCCAGACCGCCTATGTGCTGGCGATTGCTTTTGAGCTGATCCCGAAGGACGCGAAGGAAAGGGTGGGCGCGAATTTGGTGCGTCTCGTCGGCGAAGCGGCCGGCCATCTGCGCACCGGGTTTTTGGGCACGCCATTCATCGCGCGGGTGCTGGACGAAGCGGGCAGACCCGATCTCGCGTATGACCTGCTGTTTCAGGAAACTTACCCGTCGTGGTTCTACCCCATCAACCAAGGCGCGACGACCATGTGGGAGCGCTGGAACAGCTACACCCGCGACAAGGGCTTCGGGCCGGTGAGCATGAATTCCTTCAATCATTACGCCTACGGTGCCATCGGCCAATGGATGTATGAACGGGTCGCCGGCCTGGCTCCCGATCCCGCCCATCCCGGCTACAAACATTTCTTCGTCCGGCCGCTCGTCGGGCAGCAGCTCGACTCGGCCCGCGCCGAACTCGAAACGCCCTACGGCAAGGCGTCCAGCGCTTGGGTTAAAAAAGAGGGCAAGGTCACGATGGTCATCGTCGTGCCGCCCAACACCACCGCCACGATCGAATTCCCCGACAACCGTAAACCGGAGACGGTCAAGGCGGGGACTTATCGTTTCGAGGCAACGCTTCCGGCCCAAATGTTCGCACCGTCTTCTTCCAGCAGTGACAAATGAGCAGAGCCCAAAAGTAGATATTAACACCCCACGGCAAACCAGCGAGCCTTCCCAGCGGGCAACGGCCGACGGATTACCGCTGCCTGCCCTTCGCAGCTTTAGCGAAGGAGGGCGCCCTCTTCGGCCAGCCCGAGCGCCCGGCGTTCTGCACGAGCCTCCGGCCGACTGAGGAAATGTGCGGGAGTTCGCGGAACGAAGCCTTGGCACATCTCGCCGGACTCGAACTCGCAACGCGGCCTTAGGCCTCGCTTCTGTTTCGCCATATTTAAACAAATAACTGTTCATAATAGCGCCACATAAATTCCTATATCATTCTTAGACATAGTTTAGTAATTTAGTTTGTTATGTATTACCTGTTCATAATAGCCTTATTTCGTGCCTCGTCTTCCGACAATCGATCCCGCGCTCCTTCGTGTGCACTTGCAAGCCTCCGGGCCGATTAGTGCCCAGGCTTTAGCCGCCGCTTTAAAGGTTGATAGGCTTACGGTGCAGCGAGCGCTGCGTCGGCTCGGGGCAGATGTCGTCCAACTCGGCACCACGCGGGGCACGCGTTACGCGTCGAGGCGGGCGGTCATTGGCCAAGTCGATCCGCATGTCATCGTGCGACTCACCGACGATGGTGTCGCCCACGAGTG
>JAYTUA010000216.1:0-4381 GCA_043745015.1 Opitutaceae bacterium
ACTTGGCGGCGAGGCCTTCAAGCGCACCCCGCTGGGCAAGGCGACCGAGCAGGCCATCAAGGAGGCGGTGGACAAACTCCTCAAGGCGTTGCCGGTGGACTACTGGCGTCCGCTCGTGGCCGAGGTGGAACAGGGGACGGTGGTGGTCAACGGCGGAGACAATGTCCGGCTGCAACCGGGCGATCAGTTCATCGTGCGCGGGCAGCCGCGCTTCGTCACGGACCCGGCCACAGGCAACGTCATTGACACCATTCCCGGGCAGCAGAACGGCCGCATCCAGATTGTGAAAGTCAGCCCGCTCTCCGCCACCGCCACGCTCCTGGAAGGCACCGCCCAGCGCGGCCAGATGCTCGAACCAGTGCCGAAATGACGGTCGCTTGACCCGCCAGAAGTTGTCGCGTAGAACCGGGGCACTCCGATGAGTTCCGAGGCCGACAATTCTAACGACCGCAGCGGCTTTGTGCCCGGCGCGTCCGTCGGTGCGGGCCGCTTTACGCTGATTCGCCAGCTCGGACGTGGCGGCATGGGCGTGGTGTGGCTGGCGCGGGACGAGCGATTGCGCGAGGAGGTGGCCCTCAAGTTCCTGACGCCGGAAGTGGCGCACGACGCCTCGGCGCTGGAGGATATGCGGCGCGAGACGCTCAAGAGCCGCAAGCTTTCTCACCCCAACATTGTCCGCATCCACGATCTCTTCGAGTCCGCCGAGGAACCGGCCTTCATTTCGATGGAGTTTATTGAGGGCAAGCCCTTGAGCGCACACAAGGCGCAACAGCCCGAACGCCTCTTCACTTGGGAATATCTGAAGCCCTTGGTGCGGCAGCTCTGCGACGCGCTGGACTACGCGCATCGCAGCAAGCTGATCCACCGGGACTTGAAGCCAGCCAACATGATGCTGGACGGCGAAGGGAACCTGAAGCTGGCGGACTTCGGCATTGCGGCGACGGCGGCGGACTCGATGAGCCGGGTGACGCGCAACGTGGGCCTGAGCGGGACGCCGGCCTACATGAGCCCGCAGCAGATTGACGGCGAGCCGCCGCGCGCGACGGATGACCTCTACGCGCTGGGCGCAACGCTGTATGAGCTGCTGACGAGCAAGCCGCCCTTTTACACCGGCGACATCCTGAGCCAGGTGCGCAACAAGGAACCCAAGCCGCTGACGGAGCGGTTGGCGGACTTGGAACTCGCGAACGACATACCCGCTGACGTGGGGGCGCTGGTGTTGGCGTGCCTTGCGAAAGACCCGGCGCTGCGGCCGCAGAGCGCACGGGCGGTCGCGGAGTGGATCGGGCTGGAAACCAGCACGGCGAAGCGGACGAGCGCGCTGCTGCAACCGCTGAGTCCGTCGGCGGAAGCGACGACCGGGGTGGATGCCACACTCGCGAGCGTGGACGGTCAGGACGAGGCCGCCCCGGCACCGCCAGGCGGCGGAAACAAGCTCGCTCTGTGGGCCGGCCTAGCCGCGCTGCTGGTCGCCAGCATCTTTGGCGCATGGTGGACGCAGGGCAGGCCGGCGACCGGAATTACTCCGGCGGCAAAGGGGGCAACCCCAAACCAGTCAGCTAAAATGCAACCGGTTAAAACAGCGGCGCAGGTTGGGCAGCCGGCGGAAAAAACCCAGGCCGCCGCCGCCGAGCGGGACCGGCAGGCCGCGCTCCAGGCCCAGAAGGACGCCGAGTCGGAGCTGCGGAAAGTCCAGGCGAAAATGAAGACGCTGAACGGCTCGGTGAAAGCGTTCCAAGCTTTAGCCGACGCTAGCCAATACACCGTCAAGGAGTTCAAAGTTAACATAGGCGGATTTGAGCGCAATCAACATGCCAACGTAACTGTGCTCAACGATGGCACCTTTCTTGTTGCTTGGCATGAGGGGAGTCCAACGAGATGTTTGGGTCAGATCTACGACACTAATGGTAACGCCATAGGCAACCGATTTCCGATCAGTCCAACAAATGCCACTGGCTTTCACTTTGGACCAGCACCAGCAGCACTCCCTAATGGAGGATTTGTTGTGGCCTGGGGTGCTTTTGCAGGACTGATGCAGTATTTCGATAATCATGGAGTTCCCGTTGGCCCGATTCTTAATCCTATTGCCCAAGACTGCTGGCCGGCGCTTACCGTTCATACAAATGGCGATCTCCTTGTTGCTGGTGGTCAGAGGGATCGACCGGTTTATGCACGGCGGTATAATTCGGCCGGCGTGCCCTACGGAGAAGCCTTCCAAGCGGGCAGGCACGTAGTCGGCTGGTATCATGTTTCTTTGGCCTATGGTTCGGATGGACGGTTTACTATCGTCTGGTCGTCCGATGGGAACATCATGGCACGTTGTTACCGTTCGAACGAATTTTCGCCCTTCAGCGAGGAATTTGTTGTCAATTCCTCCTCCAGGGGAACGCGGGCAAATCCCAGCGCCCGGTATCAAAGTGACAACACGTTGATCATAGCTTGGAGCGGGCGGGGTGATGAAGACGATCCGGGGATTTATCTCAGACGTTTTGGCCCGAGTGGCGAACCCTTCGGAAAGGAGTTGATGGTAAACAACTCTTCAACCAATCGGAAAGAGGTTGCGAACCTTGCGATTGGTTTACGTGGCGAATTGTTTGTCACTTGGGGCGAGGATTCAGACGTGTATGGGAGATTGTTATCCGCTACGGGAATCCCATTGTGCCCTTCATTCCGTGTCAATCAATACACCACTGGTAATCAGCGCATCACTGATCACGCTGGATTACATGGCAACGCGATTTTGCACGATGACACGCTGGTGGTAGGGTGGTCTCAAAACGGCGCAGATGGTGATGGGGTTTACGTAACAATGATCAGGCCCCAGTTAACTTTCCCGATTCTTGAGAAGCCAGTTCCTAATCAAGGCACGAATAAGACAATCGCAGGCACGGTCGTTTTCACAAACCTCTCGTTTACGTCTAACACTGCCGCCGTGGAAAGGTGGACCAACAGCCTTGGCATGATCTTCGTGCCGGTGGCAGGGACGGAGGTGTTGTTCAGTGTGTGGGACACACGAGTCCAGGACTACGAAGTCTTCGTGACAGCGACGGGGCGGAGCTGGGGCAAGCCGAATTTCCCGCAAGGCCCGACGCATCCGGCGGTGAACGTGAGCTGGGAGGATGCGCAGGCGTTCTGCCAATGGCTGACGGAGAAGGAGCGGAAAGAAGGCAAACTCACGGCCAGCCAGAGCTACCGTTTGCCGATGGATTGGGAATGGAGCGTGGCAGTGGGCTTAAACGAACCGCGCGCAGGCACGCCGAGAGACAAGAGCATGCAAATCAAGAACCATTATCCGTGGCAACCGCACAACCGATGGCCGCTACCGAAAGGCGCAGGCAATTATGAAGCATCGTTCGGCGTGAAATCGTTTGATAAAACGTCGCCAGTAGGGAGTTTCGAGGCGAACGAGTTTGGCTTGTTCGACATGGGTGGCAATGTGTGGCAATGGTGCGAAGATTTTTTTGATGGCAAATCGGGCGCCCGCGTGTTGCGCGGTGCGGCGTGGGGCTGCAATAATCCCGGCAACTTGTTGTCCTCGTATCGCGACAGCTACGCACCCGGCCATCGCGATGATGGCCGCGGGTTTCGTTGTGTGTTGGCCGAGGACAGAGCCGTGAAATGATTCGCCAAGAAGCTCAGGAGCCACACGACATGATGCCGTCATGAAACCATTGGAACCCGCCGAAATCGTCCGTTGGTTCCGCCAGAAAGCGGTGGAGTTCAATGCCATTGCGGATAACCTAGAGCAGACCTTCAAGCCCGATGGCACGCCGCTGCCTGTAGCTGCGGTGCTCCCAGCACCCCACCGTTCAGCCGTGGGTTTGGAGGAGCTGCGGCGGTTCATCCTGACCCGCCGCGCCGTGCGTCTGCGCGAGATCGCCGACCACTTCGATTGCGATATTGAGGAGGTGCGCGGGCTGGTCGCCGCGCATCCGGAATCGCTCCGGGTTTCCCGTCGGGGCTTGATCAAGGCGAGGCCGAGTCCTGTGCCGGTGGCACTGGCACCTGCCACTTCGCCCAGTGACAATGGTGTGCGAGAGTTCACCGCTGCGCTGAAAGTCTCGCGTGCGCGCCTGCGCAAGTCCCCGTAGGAGGCCAAGGCCAATGCGAGTGGACGTTCTCGCGGACATCGCAAGCGCCGCCATAGTTTTTCCCCGCCGCCGGATTTTCGTTCGACCGCAGCGGGCCGGTATCTTACAACACAGCAGCATGAATTCACCCACGTCGCGGTTGCGCCCGTCGCTTACACTCGTCGCCGGAATCCTGCTGGGCGCGGCGCTCCTGGGTTGCCAGACGCCGGAGACGCGGCCCATCGCAGCCGGAGGGATTCCGTTCAAAAAGGGTGCGGAGGTTCCGCCCGTGGTGGCCGTGGCAGACTTGG
>JAYTUA010000217.1:0-4255 GCA_043745015.1 Opitutaceae bacterium
AGGTAGGGCACGAGCGTGACATGGATGAAAACGCATTCCTTCGGCCCGACCTCGAGCGCGAATTGCCGGAGCGCCTCGAGGAACGGCAGGCCCTCGATGTCGCCGGTCGTGCCGCCGATCTCGGTGATAAGCACGTCGACGCCCTTGCCGCCCTTGTGGATGCGCTGCTTGATCTCGTTCGTAACGTGCGGGATCACCTGCACGGTCTTGCCGAGGTAGTCGCCGCGCCGCTCCTTGGCGATCACGGCCTCGTAAACCTGGCCCGACGAAAGACTGTTGGTCCGCGAAAGCTTGCCCGAGGTGAACCGCTCGTAGTGGCCGAGGTCGAGGTCGGTCTCGGCGCCGTCGTCGAGCACATAGACCTCGCCGTGCTGGAAGGGGCTCATCGTGCCCGGATCGACGTTGAGGTAGGGATCGAACTTCTGGATGCGGACCGAGAGCCCGCGCATCTCCAGGAGGGCGCCGAGCGCACCCGCCGTGAGCCCTTTGCCCAAGGAAGAAACCACGCCACCCGTGACGAAAATATACTTCATCAGCAGCGGTTAAAACCGGCGCGATTTCCATACACAAGAAAAAGGTTCATCCCGGGGCATTTTCGCTCTGGCCCACCCCGAAAATAGATTGCCGCTCCCCCGCCCCCGCGCATCCTCGCGCCGTGCCTTCGAAACCCTCCCTCCTCGCCTGGATCACCTGTGACGGGGTCCATATCGACCCCGCTTCGGGCAAGCACACCATCCTCGGCGTTTTCTCCAACATCAAGGCCCGCTCCTTCCCGGTCATGCACCCCTACATGGTCTGGTTTCTCACCCTGACCGACGCCCAGCCGGGTACGCACAAGATCAGGATGTCCATGAGCCTCGACCCCACCAACCCCGTCGAGCTGCTCCACCGCGAGTTCGAGTCCCAGTCCCCCCTGCACCGCATCAACCTGATCAACGAGCTCCGCAATCTCCGCTTCGACCAGCCCGGCGACTACTCCATCCTCATCGAGGTGGACGACGAGCCCATCCTCGCCACCAGCCTGACGGTCACCTGACTATTTATCATTGGTCAGCGTTCGTTGGTCATTGGTCAGCGGAATCAATCTGCCTGGCCCAATGAACAATGACTGATGACCAATGAACCCTGACCAATTTCCCTCATGTCCTCACCCACCTTTGACCTCATCGGCGTCGGCAATCCCATCATGGATGTCCTCGCCCACGTTAACGACGATTTCCTGCGCACCCACGTCTCCGGTGCCAAGGGCGGCATGGTGCTCGTGGATGACCAGGACATGGCGACGCTGATCGCCAAGCTCGACGTCCAGTTCGCCGTGACCCCCGGCGGCTCTGCCGCCAACGCGGTGCTCGGCGCCACCAAGCTCGGCCTGAAAACCGCCTACGTCGGCAAAATCGGCGCCGACCAGACCGCGGCGGACTACCGCGCCAACTTCGTCGCCGCCGGCGGCGACGCCTCGCGCTTCAAGCACGCCACCCTGCCCAACGGCCGCTGCCTCTCGCTCGTCACGCCCGACGGCCAGCGCACCATGCGCACCAATCTCGGCGCCGCCATGACCCTCAGCCCCGACGAGATCTCGCCGGCCGATTTCGCCGGCGCCCGCCACGCCCACATCGAGGGCTACCTGCTGTTCAACCCGGCCCTCGCCCAGAAAATCGCGGACTCGGCCCGCGCCGCCGGCTGCACCATCAGTCTTGAGTTGTCCTCCTTCGAGGTCGTCAACGTCGCCCGCGACTGGATCCTCGCCCAGCTCAAGCAGGGCGTGCACCTCGTGTTCGCCAACGAGGACGAGGCCCGCGCGCTTTTCCAAAAGGACGCCCCCTACGAAACCTACGCCCGCCAGCTCGCCGGCTACGGCGGCATCGCCGCCGTGAAGATCGGCAAGGACGGCGCGTGGGTCGCCCACGGCCGCGACCTCCACCGCATCGAGCCGGTCAAGGCCGCGCGCGTCATCGACACCACCGGCGCGGGCGACGCGTGGGCCGCCGGCTTCCTTTACGGCCACCTCCGCGGCAAATCCCTCGCCGCGTCCGGCGCCCTCGGCTCGCACCTCGGCGCCGAATCCGTCCAGCATCTCGGCGCCACCATCCCGGACCTGCACTGGCCGCGGCTCCGCACCCTGGCCGCATCGCTGAAATAAACTGTAGCGGCGGTCTATGACCGCCGACTCTGAGCTTGGAGTGGAGGGTCCGCGTCCCTGCGGACCACGGCTCGCAGAGACGCGAGCCCTCCATGCGCCCCCTTCACCATTGAGTTTCCGCCGGTCCCTGCCTTGCTGCGAACCACATCCTGCTAGCCACGACTGTTGGTTTAACCCCGAACTCCCACTCCTACCGATGAAAAAGTTCCTGCTCGCCCCGTTCCTCGCCGCCCTGGCCATGTTCTTCTGGGGCTTCCTCTATTACGGCCTCAGTGGCATTCCCTACAAGACCCTCGGCACGGCCGGCGATGTCGGCCCCGCGCTCAGCCAGCTCTTTCCCGCCGACGGCACCTACCTCGTGCCCGACCCGCGCGGCACCCCCGAGGTCATGGCCGAACAGACGAAACGCGGCCTGTTTGCCACGGTGCATATCAAGAAGAGCGGCGTTACGGACATGGATCCGGCCATGCTGGGCAAGGGCTTCGTCCTGGAGTTTGTCAGCTGCCTGCTGCTCGCCGTGCTGCTGTCCATGTCCAACTTCAACCAGAACACCTATGCTTGCCGGCTGATCCTCTGCGTATTGGTCGGCACGCTGGCCACCCTCTTTGCCAACGGCGGCCAGGCCATCTGGTGGCTGCAGCAATGGGGCTGGCACCTGATGACCATGCTGCACGATATCGTGGCCTTCACCCTGGCGGGGACCGTGCTGGCTTTTTTCCACAAACCCAAGGCAGCCTGAAGTCCCGTGGCACGACCATCCTCCGGCCGGCACCCGCGTGCCGGCTTTTTTGCGGGAACATCCGGGCCGTGACCCGTTCCCACCCTGACCCACTGATGAAACCGGCCGGATTCCTCCTGTTCATCCCTGCCGGATTGGCCGCAATTGCCGCCGCCGAGGAAGTATCCACCGGTTTGGTCTCCCGTGAAAGCAAAGCCAAGATTCGCGACGGCCTGCCCGCCTATCAAGCGCCTGCGCCCAAGGCATCGGGCGAAACTACCGACAACACCCAGCCGTCCGTCCCGGATGTCCTCGTCCTGCCCAAAATGACCGTGAAGGAGAAACGACTCCCCCGTGACGCCGACGATCACCTCATGAGCCCGCGCGATTTCAACCGCAAGATGGAGAACATCTATCTCGATACCCTGGCCGAGGCTGGGCCGCTGAACTATTTTCTAAACCTCCTCACCATTCCGCTCCTCAGTCCCTCCAAGGCGGAACGGGGCCGCGCCATCTATCGCGCCCGCGAAATGGAGCGGCTCGAGCACGTGATCGACGTCAGCCGGGCCCTCGATCCCGAGGCCGTGAAGAAATTCAAGCAGGAGCTGGACAACACCTGGACCACCCGGCCGGCGGGCGAGTTGCATGGCAGGTCATCACCTTAGCCGAATTTCCTCTCGAAGGGCCCGCCAACCTGACTATCTTTATCTCATGAAACTCACGGCAAATAATCTGGGCCTGCTGCTCGTCGCGCTGGCCGTGACCGCCCTCGCCGCCGACACCCCGGTCCAGCCCGTCGTCACTCCGGTGCCCGCCGTGGAAAAGCCCGCCCCACTGCTCCTCACCGGTCTGCCGAAATATTCCCCGCCGCCTCCGGTCGAGGCCCAGCCCGCCAACGCGCCGAATCCCGACGTGCTCGAGCTCCCGAAGATGGTGGTGAAGCAGAAGCCCCGCCCGCGCCTCACCCCGGAGATCATGGTCACGCGGAAGGCGTTCGGTGAAGACCTCGCCAAACAGAAGTTCAGCGGCCTCGACCAGGCCCTCAATAAATTCACCCTGCCTCTCTTTGGCGCTTCCATCGCCGAGCGCGCCCTGGAGGAACATGAACGCGAGAAAAAGGAACAGCTCGCCAAGGACGCGCTGAATATCTCCAAGGCCCTGGAGTCGATCGACCCCGCCGAGGCCAAGTCCCTCAAGGAAGCTGCGACGCGGCCGTAAGGCTACGTGCTCACACACCCCGCCCTGCGGGCACCCCTCTCCAGAGGGGATTCAAGACACCCGCTGCGATAGTTCCCCTCTATTAAGGAGCCTCTGAAAACCCTCATGAACATTGGAACAGATTTCACGGCAGCGGGTAACATGCTGTCATGAGCCACCAAACGACCTTTCTCTCCCTG
>JAYTUA010000218.1:0-16655 GCA_043745015.1 Opitutaceae bacterium
GATAATAAATCATCGGCTTGTCGTAGACCGGCATGAGCTGCTTGCTCACGGCGATGGTCAGGGGGTAGAGCCGGGTGCCGGAGCCGCCGGCTAAAATGATTCCTTTTCGATTCATGTCAGAGGGGTGCCCACGAAACACACGAAATTACACCAAAGGTCAAAGCTCTCCTGAAGAATACTGGGAAATAATACGGTGAACCGGGAAGGGCGCGAAGATACGCGAATTTCTGAAAGGATGGGCAAGCTGACTACCGCAGACCGGCTAGCTCAGGAACAGGTGACTGATTCACGGAACGCTACTGCGCGCGACTTCGGGTAGTGGGTCCGTTTGCTCTGTTGATGACCGCAGGAGGTTTTGTAGGTCGGGGTTTATCCCCGACATGTTCCAGGTTCGTGTCGGGCATAAAGCCCGACCTACAGCAATCTGACCCACTACCAGGCTTCGCGGTTGATCACTTCCCGGTGCCGAGCCTTTCGCGGGAGTATTTCTTGGTGGTGATATCAGCGGCCCAGGCGCGGTTCTTCAAATACCAATCCACGGTCTTTTCGATGCCGGTGGCGAAGGATTCCACCGGTTTCCAGCCGAACTCCCGGCTGATCTTCGTGCAGTCGATCGCGTAGCGGCGGTCGTGGCCGGGGCGGTCGGTGACGTAGGTGATCTGGGATTCGTAGGTCTGGCCGTCGGCGCGCGGGGCCTTTTGGCCGAGCAGGGCGCAGATGGTCTGCACGATCTCGAGGTTCGGTTTTTCGTTCATCCCGCCGATGTTGTAGGTCTCGCCGATCCGGCCTTGGTTCAGCACGAGCCAGATGGCGCGGGCGTGGTCCTCGACGTAGAGCCAGTCGCGGATCTGCATGCCGTCACCGTAGACGGGCAGCGGCTTGCCCTCGAGGGCGTTGAGGATCATGAGCGGGATCAGCTTCTCGGGAAAATGATAAGGGCCGTAGTTGTTCGAGCAGTTGGTGGTCAGCGTCGGCAGGCCGTAGGTGTGCTGGTAGGCGCGGACGAGGTGGTCGCTGGCGGCCTTGGAGGCGGCGTAGGGTGAGTTGGGCTCGAAGTTGTGGTTCTCCGTGAAGGCGGGCGCGCCGGGTGCGAGCGAGCCATAGACCTCGTCGGTCGAGACGTGGAGGAAGCGGAAGGCGGACTTTTTCGGTTCGGGCAGTTTCGTCCAGTATTGCTTGGCGCAATTGAGCAGACGGAGCGTGCCGGTGACGTTGGTCTGGATGAAAGGCTCGGGCGAATCGATGGAGCGGTCGACATGCGACTCGGCGGCGAAATTGACGATCGCGTCGATCGCATGGTCGGCGAGGAGTTTCGCGACTAGGGCGGAGTCGCCAATGTCGCCGTGCGCGAAGACGTAGCGCTTGTCACCGGCGAGGTCGGCGAGGTTGGCCGGGTTGCCCGCGTAGGTGAGCGCGTCGAGGTTGACGAGCTTGGTAAGGGCCGAGCCTTTTTCGGTGAGTCTTTGCCGAATAAAATTCGACCCGATAAAACCACAGCCGCCAGTGACGAGTAAGTTCATGAGATTATTTTAACCGCGAAGGACGCGAAAAGACGCGAAGGTTAGGAGTGACTGAGGACGATGCGTTCCCATTCGAGGCGGGGATAGGAACCGAAATTAACCAACAAGCCAAGCTGGAGTCCGGTCACCTTTAAATAATTGAGGACTTGCGCGCAGTGCTCGTCAGTCAGGGCCTTGGCCGCCTTCAGTTCGACGATGATCTGGTCGAAGCAAAGCAGATCGGGGGTGTAGGTGTGCTTGAGAGGGCGCCCCCGGTAGGAAATCTGGTAGTTGCGCTGCGCGTCGAACGGGATGCCGGCCAGTTCCAGTTCAATCTCCAGGGCGTCTTGATAGACCGGCTCGACGAATCCGTTGCCCTTCTCCTGATGCACCGCCATGCAGGCGCCGATGATGCGGTAGCATTCGTCGCGATATAGCAGGTCGTCCGGTGGCATGGGCTTCGCGTCTATTCGCGTTCTTCGCGGTTACCCCGCCTTGACCCAGCGGCGCAGGTCGCGTTCGACCGCTTCGTGGACCTCCGTCAGCTTGATGCCGGTGGCGGCGAGCTTGGTGGAATTCATGACACAGTTGGAGCGCGGGGTCTTGGCAGTGGTGCGCATGAACTCGGCCTCGTCGGCGAAGAACTTGAAATCCTTGTGCGACACGCCGGTCTTTTTGATGAGGTCGACGACCTCGCGGGTGGTGACCTGGCCGGGATTCGTGACGTTGTAGAGGCCGAAGGGCACGCGCTGTTCCCAGCTGGCGAGGGTGGCGGCGACAAACTCCTCCAGCTGAGAGATGGAATTGGCGGCATCGAGCAGCAGCTGGTAACGCAGGAGCTTGGTCAGGTAGTTGCGCGGGCTGTCCACCTGGTTGAAGGGGATGCGCAGGCGCCAGACATAGACGTTGGGCACGCCGGCCAGAGCTTCTTCACCGAGGGCCTTGGTGCCCGAGTAGAAGCTGCAATTGTTGGTGCGGAAGGTGAAGTTGGGCGTATCGGTCTCGGTGAAGCCGGTGCCGTCCGGCCGGGTGCCGGTGTAGATGCAGCCGGAGGAGACATGGCCCCACGGCACGCCGGCGTCGCTGCAGGCTTGGGCGACGGTGCCCGGCAGGACGGCGTTGCCCATGAGGCATTCCGACTTGTGCAACTCGCACGCGTCGACGTTGGGCTTGCCGGTGTAGCCGGCGGCGTTGATCAGGAAGGCCGGCTTCTCGCGGCGCAGGAGCGCGGTCAGCACGGCCTGGTTGGAGTAGTCCGCCTCGGTCCGCTTTAAATTACGAAAAGGAATGCCCTTGCGCTGCAATAGCGCCTGATAGGCCGAGCCGACGTAACCGGAACCTCCGAGCAGATAGATCATGGGAAAGGGAATGAGGGTGCGGTTGAAGGTCAACCCGCAGTTTTCCTCCAACACACACCGCCCTGTCGGGCACCCCTCTCCAGAGGGGATTTACGCAGGCCAAGGTTTGGATCCCCTCTGGAGAGGGGTGGCGCGGAGCGACGGGGTGTGTCGGCGTTCGCAGGCACGGCTACCTTTTCCGATAATCGCCCCGGCTGAAATATTTTTCCAGCCACACGTAGGCGCAGATGAAGAAATAGCGGCTGCCCATCTCCTTGATCTTGAGCTTGGCCTCGCCGTATTTGCGGTTCTGCCACGAGATGGGGATGACGGTCCAGGTGTAGTCGCGGACGATGGCCTTGAGCGGGATCTCGACGGTGAGGTTGAAATGCGGGGCGAGGAACGGCCGGCAGCCGTCGATGACCGTGCGCCGGTAGGCCTTGAAGGCGTTGGTCGTGTCGTTCAACGCGATGTTGAAACCGATCCGCACCAGGAAATTCGCGAGCCGGTTGACCCAGAGTTTGACGCGGGGATAGTCGATGACCTTGCCGCCCTTGACGAAGCGGCTGCCGAAGGCGCAGTCCCAGCCCTCGTTGAGCAGGCGCCAGTATTTCACGGCGTCCTCGGGCGAGTCGGAGGCGTCGGCCATCATGATCGCGACGGCATCGCCCTTCAGGTGGTTGAGGCCGTAGATGACGGCGCGACCGAAGCCATGCGGGCCGGGGTTTTGCACCGGCACGAGGGTGGGGATTTTCTGCTTCAGCTCCTGCAACACGGCCCAGGTGCGATCGCGGCTGCCGTCGTCCACCACCACGATTTCGTGCGGCACGGCCTCGCGCTGGAAGACCTCGTGGATGGCCGTGACGGTCGAGGGCAGGGAATCCTGCTCGTCCCGGGCGGGGATGACGATGGAGAAGAGGTGAAGCGGTGCCTGGAGGGGCGGGCGGGAGCGCGAATCAAGCATTGGCCCGACATTTGCGACAATCGCCCACGCGGCAAGCCTTGGTGTGGCGGATTAATGCAGTCGGAGTTTCCCGCAGATTGCGCGGATACCACGGATGGAGAGCGAAACGACCGGAGAACTTCAGCTTCATGGTTTGGTGATCCGATCGAGCGTGGATAAGTTGGGTTGCCCTGCCCGTTGGATCTGTCCGTGTTTTATCCGCGTAATCCGCGGTTACTTTGCATCGTTACGGCTTAGCGCGGGGCCGACAACTCCAGCCAGCCGGGATTTTTCTCCGCGTGGGCGGCGATTTCCCCGAGGATGGCGGGGGTGCCGGTGGCCGGTTTCCAGTTCCACAATTTCGTCGCCTTGGCGTGGTCGAGCACGATCCACGGGATGTCGAAGGAGCGCGGCGTGCCATCCTGCACCACCGTGTGCGGACCAAAGCGTTGGCCGCACCAGTCGCTGAGCTGCCGGAGCGACATGGCCGAGGCAGCGCCGCCGGAGAAGTTCGCGATCCGGTCGGCGACGGCGAGCTTCGGGGCGGCGAATTGTTTCGCCAGCACCGGCACGAGGTCGCGCGGATGCAGGCAGTCGCGCACCTGGTGGCCGTGGCCGCCGAAGCCGAGATACTTGAGCGGCTTTTTCCGGAGCCACGCGTTGATCCAGTAGGCGAAGATCCCTTGGTCGGCCCGGCCGAACTGCCCCGCGCCGGCCAGCACGCCGCAGCGATTGACGAACACGGGGAAGCCGAAGCTCTCGCCGTATTCCAGCGCCATGGCCTCGGACGCGAGTTTGGTCGCGCCGTAGAGCGAGATGGGGGCCGTCGTGGTGAAGGATTCGTCGAGGCCTCCGGCCGTCAGGCCGGGAGGAAGGCGAGAGGCGAGAGGCGAGGGGTGAAAGGCGCCGTTCACGGCATCGACCGGCAGGCTGGCCAGCGGGGCGATGGAATACACGCGGCTGGTGGAAAGGAGAATGAAGCCAGCTTTGTGAGCCTTGCAGTATTCGAGGATATTGATCGTGCCGGTGAGATTGTGGTCCACGAGCTCGCGCGAGCTTGTCTGGCCGTCCACGCCGGCGAGCACGCTGGCGTTGGCCGCGGCGTCGATCACGAAGTCGGCGGCGGGCAGGGCATCCATTTCCTTGGCATTACGCAGATCAGCCGTGAGGACCTTGATGCCGAGCTTTTCCAGCGGCGCGCGGTTGGTCTCGCTGCCGGGGCGGATGAAGTTGTCGAAACCGGTGACTTGGTGGCCGGCGGCGGCCAGCTCCCGGGCGACGGTGCTACCGACGAAGCCGCAGATGCCGGTGATGAGGATGCGCATGTCGTCGCGAGGGAAGCAGACCCCGCCGGTCAGGTGAAGCGGGAAATGGAGGATCAGATCAGGCGATTAACCGCGAAGGACGCAAAGAACCGCGAAGGGAATCCCCGGCCACACTCAAGCGGTTAAACCACGAATGGACACGAAATGACACGAATGAAATCCGAGGGCCGAGCGGAACTGACTTTCCGTCAGCCCCGCAGTTTGGCCCTGAATGATTTCTTCCATGCGCCGGACACCCTCGCCGATGGCGGCCTTTTGAGCTTCATCCGTGGAGAGGCTGGCGATGATTTCCCGCGCCAACGCCAGTCGCTCCGCTTCCGGGAGCGCCAGCACGGTCTCGGTGAGATGCGCGGTGGTCATGGGAAACAGGCTATGCGCTGGCGGGACTTGGCAAGTCCGGGCTCAAACGGAGGCAACTGCGAAGGTCAAGAAGCAAGGCGAAGTGGAACCGGCCCAGACTATGGAATACGGAACCACGAATGGGTGCGCCGCGGTCCGGTCGGTTTGTAACGTAATATATTACAAAGGAGTCACCCGCCCCAGGGACTCCTGCCGCTGGGTGCATTGCGCTCGTGGCCACCCCACCCCACAAAGCCTGACCCTTTTTCAGCCTCCGGGGAGCAATTGCCTCAGGCGGACGCGCCTGCGTCCGGCCTATGTGCCCGGTTGAGGCCGGCCGCCGGCGGGGGGCTTGGCTGCCTCCGGCCAGCGGTCGACACGCACATAGATTCTCGCGTACGCCAGATCGCGCAACAGCCGGTAATGACTCTGCACATAGTCGCGCAGCGCGGCGAAACTCTCGTGCCCATGCGTCGCTCGCTCGGTAAAGCCGAATGCCCCCGGCCCGACGGCGTCCACAAAGAAGGCCGGTTGGTTGCGCTCAAGATCCGCCAGGTAGCGCGGCCGGTAGTAGGTGTCGCGTTGGACTGACTCGCTGATCTGTCGCTCGCTGACGGCCTCGCGGGTGGCTTGCGGCAGGCCGCTTTGCACATGGAGGTGGCAGTTCCAGCCCCAGACGGCGAGGCAGTCATCGGGTTGGCGGAGACGGCGGAGCAGGCGGCCGGCCTCGTCATAGGGCTGCCGCCAGTTGGTTTCCAATTCACCGAAAAGCAGCGGCTTGGGCTCCCGCGCCCGGACGAGCAGGGAGACCACGCCGGTCAGAAGGACAAAGCCAAGGCCCAGCAACAGCCGCTGCCGCGGCCACCGGAGATGCTGCCATAATTCCCCCAAGGCCGCGCCACTCCACCAAGTCATGGGCAAAATCAGGAACAATAAATAATGGGGATAGCCGCGCCGGGGCGCGAGGACGCAAAAGCACGCCACCGCCGTGAATAACGCACCCAGGAGGAAAAGCGGTCCGGGGCGCCGCCGCTGGATCATGGCCATGAGGCCGGCCGCGGCCACCGTGAGCAACGGGGCCGGCAGGAAGCCGGGGAAATTCCAGGTGAACTGGCAGAGCCGGATGAATTCGCGCACGGCGGACATGACCGTGTAGTCGCTGTTCACGTAGGCGAGATTGTTGATGAGATAGGAGCTGACGAAGTGCGGCCACTGGCCGGTGCCGCCGACGAGGAGCAGAATGAGCAGGCCGGGAGCGAGGGCGGCAGCGGCGAGCCGGCCGGTCTCGGAAAAGCGGGCCGGCCAGGAGCGCGCCGGTTTGGTCAACGCGAGCACGGTGCCCCACGCGGCGAGGGTGGCGGCGAGCGGGGCGGCCTGCAGCTTCGACCAAGGGAGGAGGCCCATGAGGAGACCGGCGGCCAACCAGGGACGGAGCGGATAGGCCTGGCCGGGGAGTCCCTGGCGGTGGGCCTGCCACAGCAGCGCCGCGCTGAAGGTGAACAGAAAAAAGGGAAGATGCTCGGTGGAATATTGGATAAAATCGGTATCAATGGCCGTGGCAAAAAAGAACAGCCCGGGCAGCAGGCCGAGCGCCGCGACCGAGGGGCCAAAGTCAAAGCGCAGCAGGCGATAGCACGACCAGAGTGCGCCCCAGACCAGCAACAGGCCGGTGAGGCGGGCGTTGAAATAATCCTGGGGCACGCCGAGCCAGTGGGTGGGCAGCAGCGCGTAGAAGTTGAGCGGCCCGGAGGTGTTGCCGTCGACCGACCGCCAGAAGACCGGATCGTGCTGCAGGGTCAGCGCCCCGGCAATGACCTGCGCCTCATCCGGGTTGTAGGCCTGGATGCCAAACAGCGGCGGCCAGCGCCAGGCCAGCAGCACGGCCAGGAGCAGGAGACCCAGCACCCACTCGGGTTGCGACCGGGTCGAACCGTCGGCCCGGCGCAGCAAGCCCCGGATGATCCAGCCGGCCAGGAGCAACATCGCCGCCGCCGCGACGAGCCAGTACAAAATGGGATGTGCGTCCAGCCAGTGGAAAATTTCCTTTAGCATGCGGCGGTGGCGTGATTGTTCGACCAGTCGGAGCGGAGGGAGCCGGATCCTAGGTTTTCCGCACCCGCCACGCCGCGACGATCTGGCGGATGGTTTCCTCGAGGGACTGGGTGATGTCCCACTTCGGATAGTGGGTGCGCATCTTCCGCAGGTCGGAGTAATAGCAGATGTGGTCGCCGGCGCGGTTCTGGTCCACGTAGGTGTGGACCTGCGCCTGGCCGGAGAATTTCTCCACGAGCTTGAAGGCCTCGAGGACGGAGGTGCTGTTGGCCTTGCCACCGCCGAGATTGTAGACTTCGCCGGCGCGGGGTGATTCGACGAACGCCGCCATAAAGCGCGCGACGTCGAGCGAGTGGATGTTGTCGCGCACCTGCTTGCCCTTGTAGCCGAAGACGCGGTACTCCTTGCCCTCGAGGTTGCACTTCACGAGATAGGAAAGGAAGCCGTGGAGCTCGACGCCGGTGTGGTTGGGGCCGGTGAGGCAGCCGCCGCGCAGCGCGCAGGTGGGCAGGTTAAAGTAGCGGCCGTATTCCTGCACCATGACGTCGGCCGCGACCTTGGACGCGCCGAAGAGCGAGTGCTTCGACTGGTCGATGGTGAAGGTCTCGGGGATGCCGTGGGCGTAGGCGGGATCGGCGTAATCCCAGCGCGTGGCGAGTTCGGTCAGCTTGATGGAGTTGGGCGCGTCGCCATAGACCTTGTTCGTGCTCATGTGCACGAAGGGCGATTCGGGGCAGGCCTGCCGGCCAGCCTCGAGGAAGTTGAGCGTGCCGACGGCGTTGGTGTCGAAATCATCGAAGGGGATGGCGGCGGCGCGGTCGTGCGAGGGCTGCGCGGCGGTGTGGACGATGACGGAGGGCTTGACCGACTTGACGAGGGCGAGGACGCCGGTGCGGTCGCGGATGTCGAGCTCGTGATGGACGAAGCCCTTGAGGTCCTTCGCCAGGCGCTGTTGGTTCCAGCGGGTGTCACCCGACGGGCCGAAGAAGACGGCGCGCTGGTTGTTGTCCACACCGTGGATCGTGTAGCCGAGCGAAGCGAAATAAACGCAGACTTCGGAGCCGATGAGTCCGGAGGAACCGGTGACGAGAAGGGTCTTGGCCATGAGGGAAAGGGGAGCCGCCAGACAGACAGGCCGGATGTTCCATTTCCAGACGAATTTGGCAAAAGATATCCACTTGCCAAGGTCGGGAGTGAGGTCGTCATGGGCGCATGCAAACAAACAACCTGGCAGGGATTTTTTGGATTAAACGCGGCCTGCTGCTCGGCGCGCTGCTGCTGGCGGCGGGCCGGATGGGTGCCGTCGAGCGCACGCTGCGGATCGAGGCGCCGGCCACGGTAATCGCCGGCCGGGAACTGACGGTGACGATTTCCGCCGGCACCGATGCCGGCCACGGGGAGCAGGTGGGTTTTCTCCAGGCGGAATCATCTCTGGATGGCGGCAAGACGTGGACCGCGATCTGTTACCTGCAAAAATCAGGCGGGCAGGCCGCGCAGTCGGCGATCCTGAAGCCGGGACCGGCGGGGACGACGGTGAAGGTGCGGGTGCGCGCGGCCTACCGCGACGGACTGGCGGGTGATGTGGATTACACCGGCGCGGCCATCCTCTGGGAAGGAAGCTGGAAGCAATGGAAGTCGCCGCCGGCGAAGCAAGCGAGCATCGCGGTGACGGCCAACTGACCGCAGGTCAGTGGAGGTGATACGCCCGCTGGAGGGCCTTGGCCCGCTCGATGTGCATGAACTCGAGGGCGGGCACGCGGACCGCCGGGTCGCTGGTGGCGGGCGCCGCCATTAATTTGCGCAGGTCCGTGCCGCGCCAGCCGGTGAAATCCCGCAGCTCGGCCGGCCAGCCCCGGAGACAATAAATTGCCAGCAGACCAACCAGCGCCGCTGCAGTCCATGATTTCAGGCGGACCACCGGCAGCCGGTCGAGGGCGGTGGCGAGCAGCAGCGCTGCAAAGGGCAAAGTGGCGAGCAGCGAACTGTATTGGTAGCGTGAACTCAGCGAGGCGAGGAAGCCGGTGTGGTAGCGGCCGACGCCGATCAGCACCGCATTCCCCAGATCATAGGCCAGCAGGAGCAGGAGCAGATGCCGCACCCGGCCGCGGGCGAAATACAGGGCGGCGGCGATCACCCCGAGCTTGGTGGTGCCGAGCAGGAGCAGCAGCACGGGATGCAGCGAGGTGCCGAGCAGGCCATGGCCGGGATTCAACAGGAAATAACTGGCGCCGAATTGCAGCACCTCGCCCCAGTGGCCGCCCAGCTGCTGGTGGTTGCCACTGGAATAGCGCACGATCACCCCGGCTACCAACAGGGCAGGCAAAAGGCAGAGGAGCGCACCCGGCAGGCGCTGCGCCACGGCGCGCCAGTCGCGGCCGATCAGGGCGGGCAGAACCAAACCGAGTGCCAGCACGGCGCCGGTCAGCACGCCGCGGGAGAATGAACAGGCACTGGCCGCGGCAAAGAGAAAGAGCGGCAAATGCCGCCACCAGGAAAAGACGCGGGAGTCGTCCGGTTGTTTTTCATACCACCACAGGGCCAGCAGCAGAAAAGTCACAGCCAGCACCGCGGACCACTGGACCGACCAGCCGAGCGTCTCGAGGTTGGCCGGGGTCAGGGCGAAGACGAGCTGGGTGACGAGGGCGGCGAACCAGGGGAAGCCGGTGCGAAGCAGGAGCCGGCCGAACAGAAAGGTATTCAGGGCGTGGGTGAGCCAGAGCAACCAGAGCATGGCCGCGTAGCTGCCGTCAAAGGCCACGGCGGCGCCGCCCCAGAGCAGCTTGAAGAGGGGCACGAAGTTTTCCGAGAAAACGTGGGTGGACCAGTCGGGCAGCCCCATCTCGGCCAGCTGGTCGAGGAGGAAGAGGTCGTCGGCAAACCAGAAGAGCTCCCGGAATTCGCGGTGCCAGATCAGGAAGGGTGCCAGGGCCGCGAGGCCCGCGAGCCAGGGCAGCGCGCGGTGCAAGGGCGTGGCCGGCGGTGGCGCAGGCGGGGATTGATCCGGCGCGATGTCGTCCGCGGGACGCGCCGGCGTAGTGCTTGGCGTGGCCCACGCCGCGGCTGCATCCCACAGGGCGGCGATGATGAAGACGAGCAGCAGGGGATAAATCGGGGCAAAGGAAGAGATGGTCAGGACGGGGAAGGAGGTGGCCTCGATCATCGCGTGCATCAGCACGGAGGCAGCGCAGGCGCCCCACGCCGCCGCCGCGACAGTCAGGAGGTAGGTCCATTGCCGCCGCCGGAGGGCGAGACCTGCCCGAATCAGCACGAGAATCTGCGCGCCGATGAACAACAGGAGCAGGCAGGGGCGGAGGGCCTTGCCCGCCGCCTGGAGCCAGTCCACCTTGCGGGCATTGAGCACATATTGGGCGGCCCCCACGGGATCCAGTTCGCCGGCCGGTGGAGCCAGGCGCTCGTGGGTGAGATCACGGAACAATTGCAATTCCCCGGGTGAACCGGAACTCGCGGAATCCCGGGCACTGAACCGGCTGAAGCGCACCACGAAATCCGCAAACGCGCCGGCCGCGTGCAGGAACGGCCCGCTCTGGTCATCGCGCCACGGGGGAAGAAAACCGCTGCGGGGACCATCCGCGGGCAGGCGGCCGGCGTCGCAGGCCTGGTTGAGTTCGCGGGCCAGCCGGCGATAAAATATCAGGGCCTGGGCCGCGTTGCCGCAATACCCCGCCTTGGCGGTGGCTTCGCGGAAAGCCCACACCAGCCAGCCTCCGCCGATCTGGCCCTGCGCGGGGGGCAGATGGGTGAAAAATTCTGAAGCCCCCGCCCAGCCGGGCGCGAGGCCGGCCTCGAATTGCTTTTGCAGTTCGGCAAAGGCCGGGCTCGCCGCGGCCATGGCCGTCCGCGCTTCGCGCGTGACCGGCACATAGGCCAATTCCGGTCCCACGCGCACCCGCAGCATGGCCCCGTAGGCGTCGCGGAACTCCTCCGCGCGAAACTCACAGGTGCCGAACCAGTCGTAGTGGCGCTTGTTCTGGGCGCAGACGACCAGCACCGGAAGGGCGGCGACAACCAGGGCCAACCCGAGCCCGCCGGCGGCGCGCCAGGCGGTGGCGCGGGAAATCCTCCACGAGCCGAGCAACCAGGCGCCGGCCAGCAGCAGCACGCTCGGGGCAAACCAGATCACTTCCTCGCGCGTGAGATAAAAGGCGGCACCCGCCAGCCCGAGCAGCAGCACCCACGGGAGCTGCCGGCGTGCGGGGTCGGCCCGGCGAAAATACAACGCAATCAGGCCGGCGAAGATCAGCAACCCGAGCGGTCCATAGACTTGCTGCCGGAGCACCCGGCCCATGCTTGACCCGTCGAAGGTCATCGGGTTCCAGAGCAGGAGAACGTAGATCGCACAGCGGGCCGCGGCCGAGCTGATGGCCGGGCGCAGCGCGCGGGCGAACAGCGCGCAGGCAAACGCATAGAACAGGTGCTGCGCCAGAAACAGCGGCACGCCGAGCGAGAAGGCGGCGGCGATGAACAGAGAGTAGGACGGGCCCTTCGCGAGCGTGAGCTCGTTGTAGGGCCCGAGCCATTCACCGCGCACGAGGTGCTGGGCCAGTTCGAGGAAGAGGCGGTCGTCATGCCCGGCGCTGCCGAGGGCAAACACGCCCTGGCCGCGGGTGAGCCAGAGCTTGAGGACCGTAAGCGCGAGCGCGACGGCCAGCCAGAGCCGGTTCCGACTGGCAGCCGGGGCGGTCATGCGGCGTCGGTGCGGGTATCGAGCCGCAGCACGCCCAGGAAGAAGCTCGTGAGAATCATCTGGCTGCCGAGGACGAGGCACAGGGCGCCGGGGATGACCAAGCGGAGCGTTTCGCTGGGTTGCAGCCGGCCGAAACCCTGGCCGCCCCAGAACCAGACGGCGCCAAGCGACAGCGTGAGCCCGGCGGCGACCAACACACTGCCGGTCACCAGACCGGTTTCGAGGGTCAGGTGGCGGAACCAGTCCTCAAAGCCTGCTTCGGCGCGGCGCAGGCCGGCCCGGGTGGCGACGAACTTGCTGAGCACGGCGAAGGAGGCGGCCTGGAAACCGATGAGCACGGCGACCGCGGCGAAGAGCAGCGTGTGCACATCGAGCGTGATGCGCCCGAGGGGCAGCGGCCCCCGCACCAGGACGCTGCCCGTGATGATGCCGGCCGCCATCAACGCGATGCCCGGATACCAGAACAACCAGCGCGGGCTGAACAGCAGCATGAAGCGGAGGTGGCGCCAGCCATCGCGCCAGGGGCGGAGGTGCGGCGGCCGGTCGCGTCCGTCCTTGCGCAGGACGGTCGGCACTTCCTCGACACGCAGGCCGAAGAGGACGGACTTGATGACGATTTCCGAGGCGAGCTCCATGCCGGTCGTGCGCAGGTCCATGCGCCGGTAGGCGGCGGCGGTGAAGGCGCGCAGGCCGCAGTGGAAATCGCCGATGCCGGTCCGGAAGAACAGGCGGCCGATGAAGGAGAGGATGGGATTGCCGATGTGGCGGTTTTTCCAGGGCATCGCGCCGGGCTGGATGCCGCCGAGAAAACGGTTGCCCATGACCAGGTCGGCCCCGGCGCGCAGGCGTTCGACGAAGCGGGGCAGGTGGGAGAAGTCGTAGCTGCCGTCGGCATCGCCCATGAGGATGAAGCGGCCGCGGGCCGCCGCGATGCCGCCGCGCAGGGCGTTGCCGTAACCCTTGATCGCGATGGGCACGACGCGCGCGCCGGCCTTGGTGGCGAGTTCCTGCGAGCCGTCGGTGCTGCCGTTGTCGGCGACGACCACCTCGCCGGCGATGCCGGAGGCCGCGAGGGCATCGACGGCCTCGCGCACGCAACCCGTGATGGTGCGGGCCTCGTTGAGGCACGGCAGCACGACGGTGAGTTCAAGTGCGGGTGCGGAGGGAGTGGGGACAACAGACACGGCCCGGAGCAAAGCACCCGGACCGGACATGGCAAAGGCAGAAATATCCCCGCTAGAACTCCCAGCGGAAGCCGGCGGAGAGATCGCGGTCCTTCTCCAGTTCATGCAGCCAGACCACGGTCACCGGCCGCGGTTCCACCAGGCGAGGAAAGCGCTGAGGAAGGAGACCAAGGCGATGATGCCCAGCGTGGTGTGCATGCTGCCATGGGTTTCCCTCTGCAAACGCTGCGCCAAGGCGGCGGCAAGTTCCGGGTTGTCCGTCGGTATAGGCGGGGCGGCGGCGACCCAGGCTTCCGTGTCGGTGCGGCCGTCATACAGCACCAATCTGGCCCGCCGGCCCAGCTGGGGCCGAACATCGACCGACCAGTAGGCGATGCCCTCGGTATTGGGTCCCGGGCAACCGATCTCCGACCCGATCATGTTGCCGTGATCATCCACGATGCGCAAACGCAGCCCGTTGCCATTGCCCACGGGGTAGCCGGCATAGGGCACCACCAGCCAGGGCTCGCTCAGGACAAAGGTGGAGCTGAGCACGATGCCGGTAAATCCGGGGCCGGCCGGGGCGGTCCCATAAAATTGATTGCGGAGCGCCACGGGCAAAATCGGGGCGGCCCCTTGGAGTCGCTCCGGTCCGAACGGCGCGGGGCCGGCAAATTCAAAGACCAGTCCGGTCACCGCCTGACTACCAGCCAGCATCTGGCGCCAGCGAAACTCCGGGTTGAAGGTGAGCGGGTTGTTCCAGGCAAAGAGCAGCGCGGTGGACGCAACTCCGGCGGCCAGGGCGATCCGGCCGGGCCAGGGATCCGGTCTCGCTGGCAACATGGGCAAGAGGTTCGGCGGTGAACCGCGCCAGAAGGTCAAGCCCAGCCCAACGAAGAAGATCCCCGCGCCACCCAGCAGCAGCCACGACCACCGGGCTTGCAACGCGTGATTAAGCCCGCCGGTGGCATCGGGCGGATTGGCGGGATTGACGGACGCGGGCAGCAGGGCGCGGAAAGCCGGCCGATCCAGCAGTCGCGTCACGACACCGGTGCTTTGCGTCAACACCGAGCGTGTATCGGCTGATTCCAGCAGCTGGCGGTCGCCGTTTTTCAAGTAAGCCTGCACCGCGGTCCGGCGCATGAGGGCGGTCTCCGCGGCGGTCTGGTGAAAATATCGGGCGTGACCCTCGGTGGCATGGTAGGTGAGTCCCACCACGGCCAGCCCCGTCCACACCACAGCCCCGGTGAGAAAAAGCGGCCGGCCGCGCCCCGCGTTTGGAGCAAGCCGGGTCAAGGCGAGGGCGGAGGCGAAGACGCCGATGAAGAGGATGTCGCCGTAGCGGGAAACGTAATCGCCGGTGTCGCCGCTGCGGGCAAAGGCGAGGGCCAGGGCCTGCCACAAGCTCCACAGTCCCAGGGCGAAGATGATCCGGTCGAAAGGGGCGGCAGCGGTCTGCCGACGGAGACGCAGGGCATGGATCAACCACGGCAAGGGCAAAATGGCCACGGCGCCCGGCAGCCCGCTGGGCCAGCCGAGCAGGTGCAGGGCGGAGTGCAAAAAATCCACCGGGGAAATCGCAACTTGAGCGAAGAACCCGTTCGCCGGCGACTGCGCACGAATGGCGACCAGCACCCCGAGGCCGATGACCGCAATGGCCAGGGGTGCGGCCAGTCCCCGCCGGTCACGGAGACCGGTCCAAAGCAGGGAACCCACCACGGCCAGCGGCGCGAGCCACATGCTCGCCAGGGTGAACAGTCCGGCCAGGGCCGCGGCCTGGGCCCACCACCAGCCCCGGGAACCGGGCGGATGGGTGCAAGCGCCCCACACATGCAGGAACAGAAAAATCAGGGCCAGGGGGAATTGGGACTGGAAGCCCCACGCGATATTTTCCCAGGCATGGGGCAACGCCCCGCCGAGCAGCAGCACCGCGGTCACGAACCCGGCGGCGCGCGGCGAAAGCGTCTGCCAGACCCACCGGGCGGCGAGCCAGAGAAACGTGGTGTGCAGCGCGGCGTTGACGGTCATCTGCACCAGCGGATCCCAGCGCCCCGTGAGCACGACCTGCAGCCACGCGAGCAGACGGGTCCAGACCGGGAGATGTTCGAAGTGCGGCGTGAAAAACGTCCACGGCCGCAAGGTGCCATCCAGCCACGGGGCGATAATCTGGTCGGCCTCGATGATCCATTGGTCGTAGAAGGGTACGTCGCCGGCATAGAGGTGGATTTCGTGGAGCCGGGCGGCGAAGACAACGAGCGCAGCACCAGCGGGCACCAGCCACCACCAGCGGGTCCGTGGTCGCCCGCGGGATGGCGGGGTGATTTCGGCCGAGGGCTGCCGCCAGGCAGAGGTGGCGTCGGTCACAATGGCGGCGAGGGCAAGAAGGTAGAGCGGATAGGCGGAGGCCAGCGCCGCCGGGCTCAGGTTGTAGAAGGAGGTGACGTGGACCAGAACATTGATGACGAAATACGCCGAGCAGGCGGCGAGCAGGGCCACAGCGAGGCCGAGCGAAAAGGACAGACGGCGGTCCAAGGCGGATTCCAAGAGACGCACGAGGCCGACCAGCAGCACGGCCGGCCCGAGCCAGGTGAAAATGCGGCCCAGCCCGAGGCCAATAGCTTCGAGTCGCTCGACTTTCCAGGCATCGAGGGTGGACTGGCTGGGATGCACCGGGTCGGGTGAGCGCGGCGCAAAGCTGATGCGGCTGCCGACCAGGTCGCGGAACGGCTTCAGGTCCGCATAGTCGCCCAGGCTGTCGGGGGCGTGGGCGGTGAATCCCTTGAAACCGAGAAAATAGGCACCGTTTTCCAAAGCCCCCTCGGCCAGGGGCCGGATGAGGCGGGCGGAGAGCGGCGGCAGGAATCCGTTGCGGGGCGGCCGCGCCGCCACCCGGCCGGAATCGCACGCGGCATTGAGTTCGTCGGCGATCAGCTGGTAGGAGCGCAGGGCGGTGCCGGCATCGGACGCCAGCCCGGCCCCGGCGGTGGCATCGCGCAACGCCCAGACGAACCAGCCGCCGCGGATCTGGCGCTCGCTGGCGGCAAACAGTTTTTTTTCCGACCAGTTGTCGCTGACGAAGCCTTCGAGATAGGGGCGCAGCCGGGCGAAGGCCGGGCTGAGTTCGTAGGCCTGCTCGCGCATCTGCCGGGTGACGGGCACCTGGGGCAGCGTCGGACCCGTTTGCAGGCGGGTGAGGGCGCCGTAGGCGGCCTTGAATTCGCGCGAATGAAACTCGACCGTGCCGAACCAGCCGTAGTGGCGCAGATTCAGCGAGCAGATGATAAGGATGGGC
>JAYTUA010000219.1:0-16513 GCA_043745015.1 Opitutaceae bacterium
TGCGATCACTATCACCGCTGGCCGGAGGACGTCGCCCTCCTGCGCAACCTCGGCGCCAAGGCCTACCGCATGTCGATCTCGTGGTCGCGCGTCATCCCGCAGGGCACCGGCAAGCCCAACCCCAAGGGGCTCGCGTTCTACGACAAACTCTTCGACGGGCTCCTCGAGGCCGGGATCACGCCGTGGGTGACACTCTTCCATTGGGACCTGCCCAATGCGCTCCAGCGCCGCGGCGGTTTCCAGAATCGCGACATGGTCGAGTGGTTCGGCGACTACGCCGCTTTGATCGCCGACCGCTTCGGTGACCGCGTGAAGCATTTCATGACGATCAACGAGCCGCCCTGCGTCGTCGGCCTCGGGTTGCTGGAAGGCAAGTTCGCTCCCGGCTACACGCTGCCCCACGCCGAATGCCTGCTCGCGGCCCACCATCTGCTCATGGCGCACGGCCGCGCCGTGCAGGCCCTGCGCGCCGGCTGCCGGGGCAAAGTGAAGATCTCCATCGCCCACACCGCCCGCGAGCGCATCCCCGCCACTGAGGGCAAGCGCGACATCGAGGCCGCCCGCCGCGATTATTTCTCCAGCGCCAACCGCGACATGTGGAACCTCAGCTGGTGGGCCGATCCCGTCATGTTCGGTAAATACCCCGAGGACGGCCTCAAGGCCTTTGGCGCCGAGGTGCCCGCGCATACCGCGGCAGACATGAAACTGATTTCCCAGAAAATCGATTTCCTCGCCTACAACTGCTATTCGGGCTGGCGCGTGCGCGCTGACGCCCAGGGCAACGCCGAGAAAGTCGAGAACGGCTGGGGCATCGGCAACCCGCGCGGCACGCTGCACTGGCTGCAGGTCGCCCCGCTCGCGCTCTACTGGGCCGCCCGCTTCCAGACCGAGCGCTACCAGCTGCCGGTGGTTTTTTCCGAAAACGGCTACTGCAACACCGACTTCATCCACCTCGACGGCAAGTGCCACGATCCGCAGCGCATCGACTTCCTCGCCCGCTACCTTGGCGGACTCAAGCGCGCCGCCGACGAGGGCGTCCCGCTCGCCGGCTACTTCTACTGGTCCATCCTCGACAACTTCGAATGGTGCGAAGGCTACAAAGACCGCTTTGGCCTCGTCCATGTTGATTACCAGACCCAGAAGCGCACGCCCAAGGACTCCTATTACTGGTATCGCGAAGTCATCCGCCGCCACGGCGCCATTCTCTGACCCTCACCCCTCTCCTCCACGCCCCATGAAGTTAAAGATCGTCGGTTCCCCGCTCCCCAACATTCCCTGGCAGCCGCGCCCCGCCGGCAACTCGGACCTCCTCTGGCGCTACGACCAGAACCCCGTCATCGGCCGCCGCCCGCTCCCGCACGTCACCGGCATCTACAACAGCGCCGTCGTCCCGTGGAAGAAAGGCTTCATCGGCGTGTTCCGCACCGAGACCATGTCGCGCATTCCCTATCTCCACGTCGGCCGCAGTCCCGACGGCTACAAGTTCACCTTCGAGCCCAAGCCGATCGTGCTCAAGAATTCCGATCCGGAGGTCACGCGTTTCGAATACGCCTACGACCCGCGCGTCACTGAGATCGACGGCGTCCACTACATCACCTGGTGCAACGGCTACCACGGCCCGACCATCGGCATCGCGAAGACCACCGACTTCGTGAACTTCGAGCAGCTCGAGAACGCCTACCTGCCCTACAACCGCAATGGCGTGCTCTTCCCGCGCAAGCTCAACGGCAAATTTCTCATGTTCAGCCGGCCCTCCGACACTGGCCACACGCCCTTCGGCGATATTTTCGTCAGCGAAAGTCCCGACCTCACCTATTGGGGCAAGCACCGCCACGTGATGGGGAAAGGCTGGCCCTGGTTCCAGGGCACCAAGATCGGCGCCGGCCCCTCGCCCATCGAGACGAGCGAAGGCTGGCTGCTCATCTACCACGCCGTCACCGGCACCTGCAACGGCTTCGTCTACTCGATGAGCGCCATGCTGCTCGACCTCGACCAGCCGTGGAAGGTCATCGCCTCGGCCAACCAGGCTTTGCTCTGCCCCGAGGCACCTTACGAACTCACCGGCTTTGTGCCCGGCGTGTGTTTCCCCGTCGGCTGCCTCTGCGACAGCAAGACCGGCCGGATCGCGATCTACTACGGCGCAGCCGACACCTTCTCCGCCCTTTGCTTCGGCAACGTGCATGCCATTGTCCAGTTCGTGAAGGACCATCCGCTGAAGTAATAATTCCCTCAGGGGGCGATTTACTCAACTGCAAGCAGGGCGGAATCTGCGGAATACCCTCGTGCCGCAATCGCTCGTTGCTAGTTACTAACCCAGTCACCCCACCCTACCCCATGTCCACCACCCCGTCTGATAAACTCAGCATGAAGGAGAAGCTGTCCTACGGCTTCGGCGATCTGGCGTCCTGCCTCTACTGGCAGACGATCTCCGTCTACCTCGCGATCTTCTACACCGATATCTTCGGGATCAGCGCCCTCGCGGCGGGCACGATGATCGGACTCAGCCGCTCCTTCGATGCGATTTTCGACGTGGTCATCGGCATGCTCGCCGACCGGACCAACAGCCGCTGGGGCAAGTTCCGCCCCTACCTGCTCTACACGTGCGTGCCCATGGCGGTCATCGGCTTCCTGACGTTCACGGTGCCCGATTTCGGCGACAAGGGAAAATTGATCTGGGCCTATGCGACGTTCAACGGGCTGATGCTCATCTACACGACCATCAACATTCCTTACACGGCGATGCTCGGCGTGATCACCCCCAATCCAGCCGAGCGCACCGCGCTTTCCTCGATCAAGTTCGTCGGCGCCTTCGCGGGCGGCATCATCATCTCGGCCACCCTGCTCCCGATGGCCAAGGTGGGGGGCTGGTTGGGCGCAACGACGGCGAAGCAGGGCTGGCAAATGTCGTTTGTAATCATCGGCATTGCCGCCGTCATTTCCTTCCTGATCGTTTTCTTCAACACCAAGGAGCGGGTGCTTCCGCCCAAGGCGCAAAAGACCTCGGTCGGCAAGGACTTGACCGACCTGATCACGAACGTCCCGTGGTTGGTCCTGCTCGCGACCACCATCACGTTCATCTTTTTCGTCGCGCTCCGCGGCAACGCCATCGCGCATTACTTCAAATATTTCGTCGGCACCCAGACGATCACCCTGCCCTCCTTCCTGCCCGCCGCGATCGCCGGCACGCAGACCTGGGGCTGGGAGAGTCTCGTTTCGGTCTTTAATACCAGCAACCAGGTGCTGTCGCTGATCGGGGCCATGCTGGTGCCGTTTTTCGCCCGCAAGGTCGGCAACAAGCCGGCTTTTGTCATCCTCTTCATCATCGCGATCCTGTCCACGGCTTCGTTTTACGTCTGGAAGCCCGATCAGCTCTGGTTGATCTATGGTTCAAATGCCCTCGGTTCGATCACGGGCGGACCGCTCAGCGCGCTGCTCTGGGCGATGTATGCCGACACCGCGGATTACGCGGAATGGAAGACCGGCCGTCGGGCCACGGGCCTGGTGTTCTCGGCCTCCATCTTCTCGCAGAAATTCGGCTGGGGCTGGGGCGGCGGTCTTTCGCTGATCATGCTCAACGGGGTGGGCTTTGTCGCCAACCAGGTCCAGTCGCCGGCCGCGCTGAACGGCCTGGTCAAACTGATGAGCATCTTCCCCGCCGTCTTTGGCATCCTGGCCATTCTGATCCTCGTGATCTTCTATCCGCTCAACGAAACCAAGATGGCCCAGATCGCCACCGACCTGAAGTCCCGCCGCGAAGCCGAGGGCAACGCTCCGGCCTGAGTTTGCTTCCCACGACTGATGTGGGGACGCTTGCCTATCCGGTGTCCCTGACGCAGCTTCAGCCATGCGGCCTCAGGTGCTCCTGATATTCCAGACGAGATTCGAAGAGTGCACCGCGATGCTCAAAGGCATCGCCCATTTCGAGCGTAACTACCAGCTGTGGGTCGGATTTCTCGACGACGAGGCCCGGGCCGAAAGCGAACCCAAATGGCTGCGCAGCAAGAAATGGCACGGGGTTATCAGCCGGCACACCACGCCGGCCTTGGTCCGGGCCTGTGCCGAGCTCAAGCTGCCCCTTGTCGATTTGAACGACACGGAACCTTTTCCGGGTGTGCCCAAGATCCGGCCGGACAATGTCGGCATCGGCCACCTGGGCGCCGAGCACTTCATCGAGCGCGGCTACCAGCACTTCGGCTTTGCTGGTTTTGCCAATAACGCCTGGTCCCGGGAACGCCGCGATGGATTTGTCGAGGCCATGCGACTGGCCGGCCGCAAATGCGATGTCTTGGATGTGAACTATCCCGGTGACTTTACCCCCTTCTGGGATGCCGAGCAGATCTCGGCCCTGGTCAGTTGGCTTAAACGCTTGTCCAAGCCCGTCGGGATCATGGCCTGTAACGATCTCCGGGCCCAGCAGATCATCAGTGCCGCCCACACCAGCGACATGCTGGTACCGGAAGAGGTCGCCGTGTTGGGAGCCAATAATGAGACGATCCGTTGTGAACTGGCCTACCCACCTCTCTCGAGTGTCAGCCCAAATGCCTTCCAGTCTGGTTACAAGGCTGCCGAAACCCTGGCCGCGCTGATGGCAAAAAAACCGCCAGAATCATATGATCTTCGAATTGAATCACTTGGGGTGGTTACTCGTCCATCAACCGATGTACTGGCTATTGCCGACCGCAGCGTGGCCACAGCCCTAAGTTTTATCCGCCAGAACGCCTGTACAGGCTTGACGGTAAATGTGGTTGTGAAAGCTACGTATTCTTCTCGTAGTCAACTGGAAAAGAAATTCAGAAAGCACTTGGGCCGATCACCACAAGCTGAAATCCGACGAGTACAAGTCGCCAAAATAAAACAGCTGCTCCTCGAGACGGACTATCCGCTGAAACGCATTGCAGAAATAGCTGGATTCGAGCATGTGGAGTACATGTCTGTGGTCTTCAAACGTCTCACAGGTAACTCTCCCGGTGCATTTAGGAGAAGCACTCAAAGTACGCAGCGCTCTTGAATGTGGGAGTTTCGGTAGAAAATTCTGCTATCGATGCGATTAGGCGAGGTTAGTGTTGGCAATATGTATTAATATTGCGGCAATAAAACTCATTTCCACCTGTATCCGTCACAGGTATAGTTCACGCGCTGGGATGCCATTACCTAATGGTTACCAGTGGCGATTATTATTAATCCAATAGTCGCATCTCACCCCTAACCCAAAATATGACCATGAAACGCCTGACCGTGCGGTCGCGTGCCTTTATTGGCACCGCCGCGCTCTGTCTTGTTTCCGTGTTGCGCCTCCAGGCGCAAACTACTGCCCCTGCCAAGGGCCCAAAACCTGCCGAGCCGGAAGAGACCCTCGTTCTCTCCCCCTTCGTGGTGGACGCCTCTGAGGATGCCGAAAGCTATGCTGCGAAGAGCACCCTGGCCGGCACCCGCGTCCGCACCGAACTGAAGGACATCGCGTCCTCAATTTCGGTCGTGACGAAACAATTCCTGCAAGACACCGGTTCGAAGAACTCGGCGGACCTGCTCGTTTATACCCCGAACACCGAGGTCGGTGGCGTGGGTGGCAACTTCTCCGGCGCCGCCGGCGGCTTGCAATACGGTGAGGACAGCGCCCTGCGTCGTCCGAACAACAACACCCGTGTGCGCGGCCTGGACTCGGCCGACAACACCCGCGACTACTTCCTGACGGAAATCCCGTGGGATGGTTTCAACGTGGATCGCGTCGACCTCCAGCGCGGACCCAACTCCATCCTGTTCGGCGTCGGCAGCCCGGCCGGTATCATCAATACCTCGGTCAACGGTGCCACGTTCAAGAACAAGAACACCATCGAGAACCGCATCGCCAAGTTCGGCTCCCTGCGCTTCTCGGCTGACTTCAACTACGTGCTGCTCCCCAACGAGCTCGCGATCCGCATCTCATTGCTCGACGACAACACGAAGTACCGGCAGGTCCCGGCTTATAACAACGACAAGCGCCAGTTTGCCGCCATCCGTTATACGCCCGAGCTGTTCGGCGAAGGCGCGAACACCTCGTTCCGCGCCAACTATGAGCGCGGCAAGGTGAACGCCAACCGCCCCCGCACCCTGCCCCCGGTAGACGCCATCACCCCGTGGTTCCTCACCGGCACGGACGAGCAGGGCAACCTGAATCTGAACAAGTTCACCTACAACGCGCAGACGACCAATCCCGGCGCGGCTCCCTTCAACCGCGCCAATCGCGGGGCCTATCCCTTTGCCCGCTTGAACAACGGCGCGGTGGGCCGGCAGTTCTGGACCGACGTCGTCGGCTACTACGGCAACAACGATGACTCCAACGCCACTTATTACCAGCAGGCGGGCGGTGGCTCGGGTCGCAACGGCATCGGCCCCGACGGCGCCCCCGATCTTGGCATCGGCGGCCTGCCCGGCTCCCGCGCCGTCGGCATCGCCAGCTTCTCCAGCTACATGATCGCGTCAGGCATCCCCGGCGGCTCCAACTACGCCGACCGCTCCCTGTCCGACCCGACCGTCTACGATTTCTTCAACAATCTGATCGACGGTAACAACAAGTACGAGTGGTCGAAGTGGGACTCGGCCAACATCGCTTTCTCCCAGACCTTCTTCCACGACCGTGTTGGTATCGAGGCCGTCTATGATTACCAGCGCTATAGCGATGGCTATCGCCAGTTCCTCGGCAACTCCGATACCTATAAGATCGGCGTGGATCTCATCAACACCTTCTGGGACGGCACCGCCAACCCGAACGTGGGCCGCGCCTATGTCGCCAGCTCCACCGAGCGCGCCAACGGCATGGCTGATACCGCCCGCGACGGCCTGCGTTTCACCACCTATGGTGAAGTCCGGGCCGACGACTACCTCAACAAGTCGTCCAAGCTCGCGCAGATCCTCGGCCGCCACGTGTTCACGGCCCTCGTGAGCCAGGACACCAAGCGGGGGTTCGACAAGACCTGGGCCACCTCGGCGGCGACAGCTGACTTCACCCAATTCACGGGCGAAAACAACAGCCTCAGCTCGCACTTCCGGTCCTTCGACTTCCAGTCCTACATCAGCGGCGACCTCCGCGGCCGCACGGTGGCCAGTGGCGCCGCGCTGAGCAAGGTCAACAACGTCGTCCGCGCCCCCACCAGCGCGCTGGTCCGCGTGTTCGACAACCACTGGGCCCGTTCCACGGTCCCGGGTGCGCCGAACTACGTCGATCCGGCCGCCCCGTATACCTACTACGGCCAGAACTCGACCCTGTCCTTCAATCCCGCCAACAATGGCGCGATCGTCAACTCCAGGCAGTCGGAGAACCCCGCCAACTACGGCGGCTGGCGGACAATGAACGTGAACCTGCTGAGCGCGGATGCGGGCGATATCGATGCCCTGACCATCGGCTCCGGCCGTTCCCGTGGTATCAACCGCTCCCAGGCCATCACCTGGCAGGGCCATATGTTCAACGACGCCTTCGTGCCCGTCTTCGGCTGGCGCAAGGACCGCATCGAGAACGCCCGCTTCGGCGGCACGCCCGATGCCCTCGGCATTGTGCGCACCGATTACAACATCCCGGACAGCCGTAAAAACTTCCAGACGGGCGAGAGCAAGAGCTGGGGTGGCGTGCTGCACGTCCCCGCCAAGTGGACGAGCGCCCTCCCGGGCAACACGACGGTCAGCATGTTCTTCAATCGTTCGGAGAACTTCAAGGCCGACTCCATCCGCGGTGACGTCTTCGGCAATGCGATCCCGAATCCCCTCGGCAAGACCAAGGAATACGGCGTCGTGATCAACACCCTCGACGACAAGCTGTCGCTGAAGATCACCAAGTACGAGACCACGGTCGCCAACGCCACCCTGCCGGGCAGCAATCCGCTCGGCCAGAACAGCTACTTCCTGTGGGCGGTCCCCGTCTGGGGCACGGCCTTCGTGACGAACGCTGACCAGGGCATCAAGGGCAACAACGACAACAACTCGTGGGCTTGGAACTATGCCGCCGCGGATGACTCGGCCGCGCCCCTGTTCCGCAACCCCGACCAGTCCCTGAACCAAGCCTGGCAGACCCATCCCAGCACCATTGCTGAGAAGGCCGCCATCACGGCTTGGCGCCAACTGCCGCTTGAGCAGAGCTTCTTCGGCGCCTATGGCGGCGAAGTGGCCCTCATCAACGTGGCCGCCATGCGCGCGGGCAACTGGACGGCTGCCGACCCGATCTGGGCGCAGAAGTTCGATAACCAGCCCGGCCCTGGCGGCACGGGTTTCGGCACCGGTACATTCACAGTCGACACCCTGTCCAAGGGTTATGAGACCGAACTGATCGCCCAACCCACCAAGAACTGGAACGTGTCGCTGAACGTCTCTAAGACGTTCGCGACCCGCGCCGCCCTGGCGCCGACGATCGTCACGCTCATGAACCAGATGACCGCCTTCCTCGCGGGTCCCGCCGGCGACATCCGCCTCTGGGGTGGCGGCGCCAGCAACGCCCTGCGCAATCAGTGGAAGAACAACATCATCGATCCCTACAATACGTTCAAGTCGCAGGAAGGCAGCAATGCCCCTGAAATCGCCCCTTGGCGCTTCAACGCCGTCACCACCTATAACTTCAGCGAAGGTCGTCTGAAGGGTTCGTGGATCGGCGGCGGCTATCGCTGGGAAGATAGGCGCGTGCTGGGCTACCTGTTCGACCCGACCATCGGCACCACCGGTGGCGCGCTGGACATCAAGAAGCCGTTGCGCGGCAAAAGCGATGTCCACCTCGACATGTGGTTCGGCCACTCGCGCAAGCTGACGGAAAAGATCAACTGGCGCATTCAGGCCAACCTGCGCAACGTCGGCGAATCGACCAAGCTGGTCCCGGTCAGCATCAACCCCAACGGCACCACGGCCTTCTCCCGTATCCAGGAAGGCATGGTCTGGCAGTTGACCAATACCCTCGAGTTCTAAGCCGGTCACCCGACCAGCAAACTCTGGACTCTCAAGTCCGGCGGCCACAAGCCGCCGGACTTTTTATTGCCTGGATCAACTGTGGGAAGCCAAGGTTGCCGGAGGGAAGGTCTTCCTTCTCTGCCGTATATGACCTGCCGGAAGTGGGTCAGCTTGCTTTGCGGCGCTCGATGAGCGCCATTCCACCGAGTCGGCGGTCATCAGCCTTCGCCAAGGCTGCGACCTGACGGGCAGACCGCCGCCACAATTTTCCGAGCTGACTCACTGCCGCCGAACCGAATCGGCTGATTCTCAGTGGCCGCTTTGTGCTGCCCCTTTGTTCCGGTATGCCAGGGTGGTATCGTTGTTCCGGCTGACCAGAAAATCGGGCCAACCATCACGATCAATGTCGAGCACCACCACGGCCTTGGCATCGCCCGGCACCAGCAAGCCGCTCTCGGCCACTGGTACCGGAGTGAACTGTCCCTCGCCATTGCCGAGCAACAATTGACTCAGGCCGCCGTCAAAGCGACCCACCACCGGGGTGGGGGCATAGGAGTTCTGCACGGCATAGATATCGGCCTTCCCGTCGTGGTTGAAATCTCCCGCCACCACACCCTGCCACGGTGCAATTTGGGCTATGTTCGGCAAGGCTTGGAAGCGATAACGCTTGTCGGGCTGGCTCAGCAAGACCCCGCTGCGCAATTCCGTGGCGGCGAATCGTTGGGCTGCCGCCAGTTTCGGTTCACCCAGGATTTCACCCAAGGTGGCCCGGGCATAGAAATCATTGCGGGGGAACCGCTGCAAGACCGCGGGAATGGCCGCCCCCAGGTCCTTCCGGCTGCGCCAGGGATATAATTTTCCGCCTTCACTATGCGCTTCGATGGCCAACGGGCCCGCTCCCTCCTTGAATTCGCCATAAAACAACAGGGCGGGGTGCTCAGGGTCCGCGTGATACGGGGTGTTCAGCCCGACATTGCCTACTACATAGTCGGGCCGGCCATCGCCATTGAAATCAGCTGTCGCCAGGGATTGCCACCAGCCAGTGCCCGCTGAGGCGAAGCCGGCCTGCTCCGTCCAATCCTCAAAATTCCGACCCGCATTGTTGTGGAAATATTTCACCTGCCCCCATTCCAAGGTGAGCAGCAGATCCGGCCAGCCATCACCATCGGCATCGCTCCACAAGGCCGAGGTCACCAGCCCCACCTCGCGCAGCCCGGGAGCAATCTCGTCGGTGACGTCGGTAAATTTTCCTCCCTGATTGGCGAGTAGCGCACTCCTGGGCGCCGTGGGATATTGGCCCGGCAGCACCCGGGCCCCGATGAAGACATCCACCCGCCCATCGTGGTTGTAGTCTGCCGCCGCCACTGCACCGGCACTGATCGGCAGCGCCGGCAGCGCACCCGCCGGGGCCAGCTGCAGGCCGCTGCCGGTATTGAGATAGAGTTGGGGCTGATATTCCGGTGCCCCGGCCGGCTGGCTGGTCCCACCCTTGGTGATCAGTAGATCGTTTCGCCCATCGCCATCCGCATCAAAGATGAGTGGCGGACCGTCATTGACCGGGCTGCCGGTTCCCGCCTTGGGCATCTTCACCTCGGCAAACCGGCCGGACGGCGTACCAAACAAGATCCGTGCCTCATCCAGCGTCGTGCCGCCCATCAGGATGTCATCCAGCCCGTCGCCATTGATATCCCCGACCGCCAGTCCGGGCCCCCGGCGATTGAAGCGGGTCGGCAACAGTCGCTGCTGCGCGATCTCGTCGATCGATTCCTCGCGGGCGACCCAGGAGAGGTTCGCTGTTTGGCTCACCTCCTCAAACAGCCCGGCTGGCCGCGTTTTGGCCACAATCGCCGGTGGCGCAGCACCAGACGGTTCGGTGATGATATAACGCTGGTCGGCTCGCAGGTTTTGGAAGGTCTGCTTTTGCCCGTTTGGCCACGCCACTTCCAGTCGGGTGATGTCCGCGTCAGCCCCCAGTCCGAAATGCAGCATCGGTTCGCTGGTGGACATATACCCCCGGGCCAGGACGAGTTGCCGCACCTGCACCCCGGAGGCGCTTTCCAGCCGCACTGTGGCACCGACGCCGAATCGATTGGATGAAGTGCCACGCAAATCGACGATGACCCGGTGCCCGCTGTCCGAGTCATTGCGCAACAGTGTCACCCCGGCCTCAAAGTTGGCGTAGACCATATCGAGGTCCCCGTCCCCATCCAGATCGCCGAAGGCCGCGCCAAAGCTCACCCCTTTCTGGTCCAATCCCCAGGCCCGTCCGACATTTTCAAACTGTAGGTCACCCAGATTTCGAAAGGCAAAATTGGCTTCCGCCAGCACGGGGCCGCTGCGGGCGAGACGGATTCGCTCGGGCGCGCTCTCCGCCGTCATCATTTTCAGCAGCAAGTCAGTGTTATGGATTTCCCGATGCATGCCGTTGGTCACATGGACATCCAGCTTGCCATCATTGTCCAAATCCTCGAAACGCACCGACCAGGTCCAGTCGGTTGCCGCCAATCCCGTGAGGTAGGCGGCCTCCAGCGCCCGGCTGGTGTTGGTGTTGAGGTAAACGGCATTGTGCAGGTAGTTGGGCACCGCCGTGGTGCCATCCCGCAGGTCCTTGGTCCGGCTGCGGGTATCGGCCATCGCTCGCTGGTCCTTTTGGTGGGTGCTCGCCGCCATGTCGGCGACCATAAAGTCGATCAGCCCGTCGTTGTTCAGGTCACCGAGATCCGCGCCCATGGAGGAATACGGCGTATGGGGCACCACCTGATCGATGACATTGGTGAACGTTCCGTCCCGGTTGTTGCGGTAGAGGAAATCCGGGACGGCAAAATCATTCGCGACATAAAGATCCGGCCAGCCATCGTTGTCGTAGTCCCACCACGTCGCGGAATGCCCCTGGCTTTCCTCCTCGCTGATGCCCGCCTGCTTGCTCACGTTCGTGAAGTGACCGTTCCGGTCGTTCCGGAACAAATAGTCCCGCTGCCCGGCGGGGTGCTCGGAGTTGTTCAGCAGGTTGGTCTGGAGATAGACATCGAGCCAGCCATCGCGGTCGTAGTCGGCAAAGGCCGCCATGGCCGAAGAGTCCTTCACATCCAAACCGTACTCCTTGGCCATCTCCCGGAATGTGCCGTCGCCTTGGTTGATATAAAGCAGGTTGGGCGCCCCGAAACGGCAGACATAGATGTCGAGCCAGCCGTCATTGTTGACGTCCGCCATCGCGACGCCCTGCTTCCAAATCATCGCGGCCGGGCCTATGTCACCCACCCCCGCCTTGGCCGTGACGTCTTCAAACTTAAAACCGCCCAGGTTGCGAAAAAGCCGGCAGCTTTCCGTTTTGCTCACCACAAAAATGTCCGGGCGCCCGTCGTTGTCAAAGTCCCCGATGGCCACCCCGGTGCCAATCGGCCCTATCTCGAATTCGTGGTAGTGGTCCGTCCACATCAGTGGATCAGCGTAGTGGTTGGTGGTCCGCACGCCGGTTTCCTCCGGTGCCAGCTGGACAAACATCGTCGCCCCGCGCGGGCCGGAACGGCTGGCCAGCGCCCTCGCCTCAATCCCCTCGGCGGCCTGGGCCACGCTGAGGTGGCATGCCATCAGGGCCAGCGCGCTTTTCATGCACCGGCTCCAGGTCGATCGGGCTGGTGAGCGCACTGCCCGGCGGCGGGGATTATCGGCAGTCAGCATCATCAACGTCCATAGGACAAACCTCCCTTGGCGGAGTCAAGGGAAGGCTCCGCGGCACCAAATCCGGGCTTTGCTTTATCCGGGTTTCAGCCTGTCATCGGTCTGCGGTCCGCCGCCCCATTATCCCAACCCTGAATGAGTCCGTCCTCGCTGCTTTCCGCTCGTGTCTGGATGATCGCATTGGGGCTGGCCCTCGGCTTCACGATTTGGGTCGATGGCCGGCGGATCCAGCGCCTTGAGCACATCGCCGCCCTCAGCCGCGGGGATACTTTGCCCAGCGCGACTTCCCCGACCGGTTATGCCGGTGGCATCCGCGAGCGGATTCTGCCCGATCATGAAGGCCGGAGCTATGAATGGATCACCCAGACCCAACTTATGCTGGCGGAAGGCAAATGGCGGGTCCGCCAGATTGCGGATGAAAATGCCCCGTTGGGCCGCGCCACCCATGCCGCTTCACCCTATCGGTGGTGGCTGGGGCTGGTCGCACGGGGCAATCAGCTACTGACCGGCAATCTCCGCGGAATATCGGTGGAACGCGCGGCCCTTTACGCCGATCCCCTGCTGCACTTGTTGATCCTGGCCGGCATCACTTTGTTTGGGGCCAGACATTTTGGTGCCCTGCCCGCCTCGCTGGTCGCGATCGGCGGAGCGGCCCTGTTTCCCTGGGCGGCGGGCTTTCACCCGGGCATGCCCGATGATTCAACTTTGGGAGGGCTCTGTGCGTTGGGGAGTATGCTGCCCTTGCTGGCCGGCCTCCGCGCGCTCGACCGGCCGGCCGGAGATTCTGCCGCCCCACCCCAGACCAGGGATGTTTCGTTTTGGTTTTCCCTCGCCGGGATTTTCGGCGGCCTCGGCATCTGGATCAGCCCGGCCAGCCAGGTGCCGCTCAACCTCGGCCTGGCTCTCGGCGCCCTGCTGGCGGCCTGGATCCGGCGGCCTGAACAGGGATACCCCGTGCTCCCTTGGCGAACCTGGTCGCTCAGCGGTGCCGTCACGGTGCTGGCTGCCAGCCTGGTCGAGTATTTTCCTGATTATCTCGGTGCCTCGGAATTGCGGGCCGTTCATCCGCTCTACGGGCTGGGCTGGATCGGTGGCGGCGAACTGCTGGCCCGCACCACGGGCTGGCTGCAATCCGGCGGCGTCTCGTGGAAACCCCGGGATCTCGTCCTCAAGGTCCTCGCCTTGGCGGCGTTGCTCACCGTTCCACTCGTAATCGTCGCCACGGGTAATCCAGGTTTTCTTGCCGCTGACCTGCTCTCCTTGCGCCTGACGAAACTGCCGGACGGGATCCTGGCCGCAAATCTGGCCGCGTGGCTCAAGGAAGACGGCTTCACCCCGGCTGCGTGCGCTACGCTGCTACCGCTTGTCTTACTTGTGCCAGCCATCTGGCTGACCGGGCAGCGTCGGACCGGGCCGGCCCCGCGCACGGGCCTGGCGCTCATGCTCGGCGCGGTTCTGCCGGCACTCGGGCTGGCCTGTCTCCAACTCTCGCGGTGGCTGCTGCTCGACGCCACCCTCCTGGCCCTGCTGGTCGCCATCACTCCGGCGCTTTGCCCGGGCGGAACCAGCGGGCTGCGTCGCGGGATGTGGACGGGCGGCGTGATCCTTTTATTCCTGCCCGGGGTTATCCAACTCATCCCCGCCAAAAAGTCCCTCACGGACAATGCCCTGACCGTGCCCGAAGCCGTCGGCCTCGTGGAGCGAGACCTGGCGCATTGGCTCGCCCAGCACGGCAGCCCCAACGGCCCGGCCTTGATTCTCGCTCCCCCCAACCTGACCACCACGTTGAACTTCTATGGCGGTCTCCGCGGTCTGGGCACGCGGTCCTGGGAAAACCAGGCCGGGCTGACGTTCGCGATCCGCATTGCGATCTCCACCTCCCGCTACGAAACCATCGCCCTGCTGCGTCAGCGCGGCGTGACCCATATCATCATTCCCTCGTGGGACGCGTTTTTCGATCCCTACCTGAAATCAGCCTCGGTGCAGGTGGGCGAAATGTTCTACCGGGGTTTGAACCGGTGGGCTTTGCCGCCTTGGCTCAGGCCCATCCCGTATCAACTGCCCTCCATCCCGGGCTTCGAGAGGCAGGCCGTCAGGATCTTCGAGGTGGTGGAAGATCAGGATGAACCCCTCGCAGCCAGCCGGCTGACCGAATACTTTGTCGAGCAGGGCGAATGGGAAAACGCCAAGGCCTCGCATCAAACCTTGCTCAAGTATCCGGCGGACTTCGGCGTGCAGGTGGCCCGGGCGCAGCTTTGGGCGTCGCTCAACGACGCAGCCAGCTTCACCCCGGTGTTTGAGCCGCTCCTCGGCCGGCTCGCCCGGGGGGCGGATCGCTACCTGCCCTGGGACCGGCGGGTCAGCCTCGCGGTGGTCCTGGCCCGGGGCAATCGCCTGGATCTGGCGCGGGAACAAGTGCAGCTCTGCCTCGCTGAAATCAGTGATCTCCGCCTGCGTTCACTCACCACGCAATCACTCTATCACCTGCTGGTCCTGACCAAGGCCGTGGGCGCGGAAATCGCCGACCCCACTCTCCGGGCGCTGGCTCTGGAACTCCTGCCCGCCGCGCTGCGCCAGCGGATCTGAACCGCACTACCCGCTCCCCTGATGCACGCATTCAAGCTCGTCTGGCGACAAGTGCAGGATTTCGCGGGGGCCGGCGAAGCCAGTTACCTGTGGCCCCGCTGGATTGTGCTCCGGGCCGTCGGGATTGTTTATCTGCTAATATTTTCGGGCATCATCGTCGAGGGCCGGGCGCTGATCGGGCCCCACGGCCTGGTACCCGTCGCTGACTATTGCGAAAAGCTGCGAGAGATTTTCCCGCACGGCCTCGAGCGGTTGATTCGCGCCCCCAGCCTCTTCTGGATCAGCACCAATCCGGCGATGATCACCGTGCTCCAGTGGAGCGGGCTGGGTGCCGCCATGGCGTTGGTCCTGAACCTGTGGCCCCGGATGGCGCTTTTCGCCTGCTGGGCGATCTTCCTTTCCTTCGTGTCCACCTGGCAGATGTTCTCCCCGACCATCATCGACCAGCTCCTGATCGAAACCGCGTTGCTGTGCATCGTCTTCGCCCCGGCCGGGCTGCGCCCGGGCCTGGGCGCAATGTCTCCGCCCCGGGCCCTCGCCGTCTTCATGATGCGGTGGCTGCTCTTCCGCATCATGTTTGGGTCGGGACTCATCAAGGTCTTCGCCGGGGATTCGCACTGGCGCGATCTCACCGCGCTGGATGTCATGTATGAGACGAGCCCGTCGCCGACGATTTTGGGCTATTTCGATTCCCATCTGCCCCACGCCTACCATGTGTTTGAGATCGCGCTGACCCTGACGGCCGAGCTGGTGGCCCCCGTGGTGGCGGTGTTCGGCGGGCGCCGCGGACGATGGTTTGCCTTGGGCAGCTGGGTGATCCTGCAGGGCGGAATCCAACTCACCGGCAATTTTGGCTGGCTGAACACCGCCGCGATCGCCCTGGGCATTTTGCTCCTCGACGACCAAATGATCGCCACCGCCGCCCGGAAACTTCGGTTCGGGCGATGGGCCGACCGCCTCGCGCCCATCGGCGCGCCCGTGACCTTGGCCCGCCCCACGTGGTGTTCCACCGGCTTGTTGGCCATGTTGTGGATGCATTTCGGCCTGACCGTCTATTTCTTTGCCGTATCCGCCACCGGCAATCCCGTGACCGGCATCCCGGACCCCATGACCCGGCCGGTCGATTATGCCTTTCGTGATTTCCGCAGCGCGAATGCCTACGTCCCCTTTGCCAGTTTCCCCGAGGGAAAATATGAGGTCGAGTTCACCGGCTCGAACGATGGCGGCATGACCTGGAAGCCCTACCTCTTCCGCTACAAGCCCCAGCGCGATGATCGCATGTCGCCGTTTATCGCTCCGTGGTTCGCCCGCTTTGAATCGTCCCTCCAGCTGGCGCTTTATTCAAATT
>JAYTUA010000220.1:0-16404 GCA_043745015.1 Opitutaceae bacterium
GGGCTCCCCGAAGTCCCAGAAATCGTCCTCCGCCTCGTAGAGGAAATAAAGGCGGTTGAGGCCCTTGACCCAGCCGACCTTCACGCGCACGGCGAGGGACTTGTCGCCAGCGGCGGGCGGGGTCTTCACGTCGTTGACCAGCTGGTCCTTTCCGACGACGTAGCTCTCGGGCACCATCGCCCAGTCGGAGGTGTCGCCGTCCACGCGCGGGATTTTGTCCGCCGGGAACTGGAACACCTGGTAGGTGACGTCGGGTTTCTCGAGGGCGCGGGCCGGGAGAACGAGCGCGACCAACAGGAGACCAAGGACAGGGGAAGTATTCATGGCTGGGTGGGGGTTGTGGCGAGATCGCGGTCCAACGCCGCGCCGTCGAAGGGGATCACGATGATTTTGTTCCCGTGGCGGTCGTTGCCCTTCTCCTGATCCTTCGGGACGTCGAGCACGGCGAGGGTGACGGCGATGACGTGGCCGTTCTCGAGCACCACGCCCGGGCGCTCCAGCTTGTCCCAGCGGTTCACGGTGCCGTCGGTGTAGCGCACGAAATCCTTGAGCGGTTCGTAGGCCAGGCCGCGCAGGGTCCAGCCCGTGATGCCGTCCTTCGACGTGAGGTGGTAGGCCTTTCGCTGGCTCCAGCTGTTGACGACGATGTGGTAAAGGCCGCCGCTGAACCAGACGACGGGATCCTCGAGGTCCCGCTGCTCAAGCCCGGCGATGCCCGGGTAGACGCTCGGGCCCTGGGCCTTGTAGGGGCCGAGGATGCCGTCCTTGCTGAGGAGAATCTGGCCGGCGCGGGGCACGATCATGAAATCGCCGTCGGGCCGCACCATGACGCTGTAATTGGAGGCGCGCTTGCGGGTTTCGCCCTCGGTGACGATGGGGCCGAGTTTTTCCCAGGGACCGTCCAGGGACTTGGCAACATAGACCGTGCCCGGGCGGGTTTCGCTGATGACGATGGCATAGCGGCCGTCGGGCAGAGCCAGGGCGGTGACGTTGTGCCCCTTGCCGCCCTCGTCGCCCGGCCAGCAGAGTCCCTGGTCCACGTAGGGCCCGAGCAGGCTGGTGCTGACGGCGTGCACGGCGACAGACTCGAACCAGCCATTGTGGCCCTTGGGTTCGTCCCAGCGGCTGGCGAAGAGGTGGTAGCGGCCATCGGGGCCCTTGAGGATCTGGCCGTCCCAGTAGCAGTATTTGTTGTCGACGCTCTCGAGGCCGTTCTGGACATCGCGCGGCAGCACGCCAGGAGCACCCCAGACGTCGTTGCGCAGGGGACCGTGGGCGGGGATCGGCTGGAAGTAGTCGATGAAAGACTTGGCTGGCGCGGGGGCGGCGAGGACGGACAGCGCGGCGGCACCTGCCAGCAGGAGACCAAGGGAAGAGGACTTCATGGGGAAAATTCTGATTACACGCGCAACGGGAGGGCCCCGGCGGGCTCTTCCCAGTGGTAGGTGACAGTTTCGGTACCGATCCGCCAGCGGCGCGGGGCCGTGGTGTGCAGCCAGTCGATCGGCTCGCAGCCGCCGGGCGTGCCGCCGGAAAGCGCGGTCTGCATGGCGGTGCGGAACGCGGCCTTCTTCTCCGGGGTGATCGTGCGCGGATCGACGGAGATGAAAAGCGCGGTGCCGCTGCGCGCGACGAGGTCGAGGAACTGCCGGTCGAATTCCCATGGCGTCTTGTCGGTGTGCGCGGCGCAGTCGGGGTCGCTCGCGAAAAACGTGCCGTGTTGCGGCAGGCGGAAGGCGAGGGTGTTGACGCCCATGCGCCGGGTGCGTTCCCAGACGTGGCCGGAAGTATCGTCGCCCGTGCGCTGGATCTCGAACAGGCCGGCGCCGAGGTGCCCGATGGTGTTGCAGCCAAGCAACACGGCGTCGCCCGCGCCCTCGCGGAGCGTGCGGTAGAGGCGCAGGATGATCTCGGCGTTGGTCAGCGTCTGGTCGGCGAAGTGCCAGCCGGGGTCGGTCAGCTCGGCGCCGAGGTCGAAGCCCCACCGGGCGAAGATGTCGTAGGTGGAGAAGTCGTGCTTGATGAGCTCGTAGCCCCAGGAGCGGATGCGCGCGACGTCGTCGCGGATCCGCGTGAGGTTTTCCGGCCGGGTGAGGTCGAGGGGCTTTTCCTGGGCGGTGCAGGGACCGGCGCGGAGGCGGTGCGGGTCGTCGACCTTCATCAGGGCAGTGGGGCGCATCCAGATGCCGGGGCGCACGCCGAGTTTCTTCATGTCGGCGGCGAGGCCGGGCATGTCGGGGAAGATCCCCGGCTTGCCCGCGGTCCACGGGCCGCCGGGGCAGGAGCTGCCGGGGGTCCAGCCGGCGTCGATCACGCAGTAGGGGCGGACGGCGTGGCTGCCCGCGAGGTCGGCGAGGAAAGCCGCGTCGCGCCGCATGGCGTGGGCGTCGAAGTTGTGCCCGTAGGCGTAATACCAGTTGTTGTTGCCGCAGATCGGCGCGTCGGCGAGCCGGGGCGCAGGACAAAGTGTGCGGCAGAAGCGCGTGAGCGCGGCCATCGGCGTCTCACCGTCCGCGGCGGAAAGCGACACCACGGTCGCGGCCGCAATCTCGCGGTCGCCAGGCAGCGAGGGACTGCCACCATTGCGGAAGTCGAGCCAGAGGGAAACGCCGGCGGCGTCGGCGGTCCAGAAACAGAGCGTGGCCGGCTGGGTCATGACGCCGGCCATGAAGGTGCGGCCGCTCGCGAGGTGGTGGGCCGCGAAATACCACGGCATGATGCGCTCGGGCTGGAGGTGGCGCCACTGGAGATCACCGTAGCCGCGCTCCCAGGCGTCGCCGAGGAAGAGCGCGTCGGCCGGGAACTCCGTTTCCCAGCGCAGCACCACGCGCGACAGCGGGCCGGTGGAACAGGTCACGCCGACGGCGAGGCCGGCGGAGGTCGCGGTGAGATTCACGGCGGCGCGTGTGGACGTGAAGCGCGAGCCCGAGCGGTCGGCGGCCTTGAGGCCTGAACCATCGTGGTCGATGAGGACGCGGGTGGGGCGGTCCGGCAGCGCCGTCGGCATCGGGGCCGGTCCCGTCGTTGCGGCCCGGCCGGGAAGCGCGGAACCGAGCAAGAGCGAACCGGCGCCGAGCTTGAGCGCCGAGCCGAGAAAGTTGCGGCGGGTGGGATCGTCAGGGGGCCGGGGCATGGGAGGATGGTGGCGAGGCGAGGGAAATCTCCCCACGCACCGAAATCTTTTCCGCCGTGGGGAAGTCGGCCGGAACCGGCCAGGTGACCTCGCGCTTGGCGAGCCACTGCAAAGCGCGCACGACGACAGTCTGCACGCCGGCGCAGCGCATGCGCGCGGGCTGCGTGTCGCCTTTCCACACATGGCCGAAGGTCGAGGTGTAGACGCGGCCCTGACCGCAGGTGACAATCCATTCGAGCGGCCAGTTCATCTGGGTGCGCGGGTCAAAACCATAGGAAAGCACCGTGAGATCCTTGGCCGGACCCCGGGCGTAGTAATAGACTTCGATGTCGGGAGTGAGCCAGGCCGGCGGCAGGCCGGTGTGGATCGGGTGATCGCCAAGGCGTTTGACGACGGTGTCGAGCCGCGCGCCGTGGCCGGTGTCGCGGCCTTCGCCGGCGGGAATGCGGATGATCTTTTCGTCCGCCCCGACCGCGAGGGCCCAGCCGAAGTCCTTTTTGCGCCAACCGAGGCCGATCATGTCGTTGTAAGCGGGCCAGTCGGCGAAGGCGTTATTGCCCGAGTGCCAGACATAGACACCGCCACCGTTGCGCACGAACGATTCGAAACCGGCCTGCACCTCGGCCGGCCACGGCGGGCCCCCGTTGATGTCATTGCAGGTCTGGATCACGACATCGTAGGCCGAAAATTTCGGCCGCCACAAGTCCCAGCCCGGGGCGTCCTTCGTCGCGGGGGCGGTGGACACCGCAACGGCAAACTGTCCGGTGGGCTCCAGGATGCCGCGGATGAGAGCGGTCGTCAGTTGCCAGTCATGGTTGCTGAAACCATCCACGATGAGCACGCGGATCGGTGGTTCGGCTGCGAGGCCGGACAACGGCAGCAGGCCGGTGACAGTCAGGAACATCAGTCGTCGAAATAAATGCATGGGGTCAGTGCTGCAGGGTCGCGACACGGAACCAGTCGAAATCGGCGTGGCCGGTTTGGGTGGCGCCGGACGCCGCGGTGGCGATGAGGCCGAACTTGGCGCCGATCCACCGGTCCACGCTGGCCTGGAAGGGCTCGCCGATGGCAGTGAAGGTTTTGTTGTCGGCGCTCCACGCGAAGCGGCAGACCGCCTTCTCGTCCACCGTGACACGCAGATAGACCGGGCCGGCGGGGGCCGCGACGCTGGCGACTTCACGTTCCTCGGCTCCGGGTTTCTGGGCCTCGAGATTCACGCGCAGCACGAGCCGCGGCTCCACGCCGGTGTGGCGCAGGCCGAGTACGGCGTAGTTGTAACCGAACACCACGAGGCCGGCGGTCTCGCTGTCGGCCGCGGGCGCGAAGTCGAGCACCGTCGTGGCGGTGAAGGCGGGGGCGCAGAATTTCTGCAGGAGAAAATTGGGCGCGTCGTAGAGGCTGCTTGGCGCGGGGGAACCGTCGTTGCGCGTGGCGGGGGCGGGCACGCTGGCGAGGCGGAGCGCACCGGGTTTCGCCGTGAGCGAGGCCCAAGCGGGGCGCGGGTTGGCATTCCACTGCCACTGGAGACCGAGCCGCGGCTCATTGAATTCATCGGAAGTCGCGGGCACCGCAACCGGCCAGGTGCGGCCGACGGCGGGTTTCTTGTGCGTGAGCACAGGCTCGCCCTTGCCGTCGCCATCGGGGTCGGCGCCGATGACCGGCCAGTCATCGTGCCATACCATCGGCTCGAGGTGCACGACGCGGCCGAACGGGCTGCGATCCTGGAAATGCAGGAACCAGTCCTCGCCGGAGGCGGTGTCGACCCACGCGCCTTGGTGCGGGCCGTTGATGACGGTCGAGCCCTGGTCGAGGACGACGCGTGATTCGTAGGGCCCCTGGATGTTTTTCGAACGAAAGACGGCCTGATAGCCGGTGGCGACACCGCCGGCGGGGGCAAACACGTAGTACCAGCCATGGCGCTTGTAGAGTTTCGGGCCCTCGAGCGTGGTCCAGCCCGGCAGCTTGTTCGCATCGATGATGATGGTGCCGACGTCGTTGGTCTTGCCCTCGGTGGTCTGGAGTTTTTTTCCGGCGTCGAGGATCCGGGTGCCGTCGGCGCTGAGCTCGTGCAGGGTGAGGAGGTTGGCGATGCCGGCGCGGCTCCGGGCCCAGCCGTGGATCAGGTAGAACTTGCCGTCGTCATCCCAGAACGGGCAGGGGTCGATGAGGCCCTTGCCGGCCTTGAGGAGGAAGGGGGGCGACCACTCGCCGGCGGGATCGGTCGCGGTGGTGACGTAGAGGCCGAAGTCGGGATCGGGATAAACGATCCAGAATTTGCCGCCGTGCCAGCGGATGGCCGGCGCCCACACGCCCTGGCCGTGGCGGGGCTTCGCAAAATGCTCGGCGGGCGGCTGCGCGGCAAAGACGTGGTTGATGATCGTCCAGTTGACGAGATCCTTGGAGTGCAGGATTGGCAGGCCGGGCGCGGCGAGGAAACTGGAAGCCGTGAGATAAAAATCGTCGCCGACGCGCACGGCGTCCGGGTCGGAGTAATCGGCGAACAGCACCGGGTTCTTATACGTGCCGTCGCCGCGGTCGGGCACCCACGGGGCGGGGACCGGCGCGCTGGCGAGAAAAAGCGGCAGGGATATCAGGCCGAAAGGCATGGGGGCTGGTGGGCAGGCGGAGCCTCAGGGTTTGCCGGCAGTGAGCAGGCCGCGGGCGCGCAGCCACTCTTCGGCGCGCTTCGGCCAGTCCGAGGCCGTGCCGAACTCGGCCTTCATGCCCATGCCGTGCGAACCATGCTCGAAGGCATAGAACTCGGCGGGGACCTTGGCGCGGGTGAGGGCTTGGAAAAAAAGGATGCTGTTCTCGATCGGCACCGTCTTGTCCTCCTGGGTGTGAATGAGGAGGGTCGGCGGCGTGGCGGGCGTGACCTGCTTCTCAACGGACATGAGCAGCAGCAGCGCGGGCGCTGGGCTGACCCCGAGCAGCGCTTTGCGCGAGCCGGCATGGACGTACGGATCGTCCATCGTGATCACCGGATACATCAGGATCAGGAAATCCGGCCGGGCACTGACGGCGTCGAGGGGCGCGCCGGTCTTGCCGTCGGGATGATCGAACAGCGTGCCGGCGCTCGCGGCGAGGTGGCCGCCGGCCGAACTGCCCATGACGCCGAGGCGGGCGGGGTTGACCTTGAACTCGGCTGCGCGCGACCGGACGATCCGCACGGCGCGCAGCACGTCCTGCAACGGCGCGGGATGGCCGTATTCCTGCTGGCGGTACTTGAGCACGAAGGTAGTCACGCCGAGGGTGGAGAGCCAGTGGGCGTACTGGATGCCCTCGCGGTCCGTGGACAACTGCGTGTAGCCGCCGCCGGGGCAGACAATGACGGCGGTGCCATTGGGCCGGTCCACGGCGGGCGGGTAGACCGTGAGCGTGGGCATCGAGATGTTGGCGAGGCGGCCCTCCTCGGTTTTTTCCGGCCCGAGCGGGCCCTTGGCGGCGGGAGCATCGGCGCGGACGGCCGCAGGCACCCCCTCGGGCCAGAGGGGGATCACGAGGTTTTCGGCTAGGGCGGTGGTGGCAAGGAGGGAGGACATAAGGGTGGGGAGGAATTTCATGGGACGTGGTGCGGCGGGTTCAGGGCAGGAGTGAAAGGAGTTTGATCGGCACCGGGCGGTCGCGGTCGCACGTGAGCTGCCCGCCCTGCTCGACCAGTTCGGTGACCTGGATCGAACTGCGGCGCAAATCAAGCGAGGCTTTGTCCTCGGGTTTGATGGTGCCGGCGCGGCCGGGATGCGTGAAATAGAAAAGGTAGGCGCGGTCTCCGCTGACCACAACGCCGGGATGGCCGCCGTTCACGCCGTCGTCCGCCCCCGTGCCGGGCGTGCCGAGCAGGTTAACCGGTTGCGCGGTCCAGTGCAGCAGGTCGTCGGAGCGGTAGACGCCGAGGCCCTTCCACAAATCCACCAGCATCCAATAGGCGCCCTTCCAGCGGAAAACATACGGACCTTCGCCGGGCCGCTCGCCGACGCCGGCGCATTTGCCGTGATCAGTCCACGTGTTCAGGTCGGGGCTGTCGGCGTAGTAGATGGATTTGTGGTCGCGTTCGTTGTTGTACCACATCCGCCAGCCGCCGCCGGGGAGCAGGTAAACCGCGGCGTCGATGACGCGGTCGGAAGCGAGCGCGAGCGCGGAAGCGTATTTCCATTTCCGCAGATCGGTGCTCGTGAGGTGGACGATGGTGCGCGGGTGCTGCCAGTCCTCGAACACGCCCGGCACCACGGTGAGGAACATGTGATGGATGCCGTCGGGGGCGGTGATGACGTCGGGCGCCCAGAGCGTCGGCTCGGTGCCACCGATCTCCGCCGGCAGCTCGATGTCGGCGGTGCCGAGATAATTCCAGTTCGCGCCGCCATCGGCCGACTCGGCGATACCGACCTTGGTGCCGTGCACCCACGCGACGCCGGAGAGGCCGGGTGCGTTGGCGCGGCGATTGGTATAGAACATCCACCAGTGCTGCACCGAAGGATTCCAGATGACGACGGGATCGGCGGCGCCGTCAAAGACCGGGTCGCGGAAGAGCGGCTTGGGGGCGACGGTTTCGGCTGTCGCGTGCGGGAACGCCAGCAGGCCGGCGAGCGAAAGCAGTAAGACAAGACGGCGCATGGAGCGAAGGGGTTTGTTAACCATGGCCTGGGCTGTCCCGGGCGCAAACGGAACCGCCGTGGTTTGATGCGGACAATCCGATTCCCGGCGCCTTTGACAGTCGCCCGGCGGGGAGGTTGACTGGGCGTCCCCTCTGTGGTGCAACCCTCGGACGATTTCGGCGTGCGCCTCTCCCCATGAACAAACTCCTGCACGGCACCTGCTATTATCCCGAGCTCTGGCCCGAGGCGGACATTGACCGCGACATCACCGAGATGAAGCGCCTCGGCTTGAACATGGTGCGGCTGGGCGAGTTCACCTGGTCAAAGCTGGAACCCGACGAGGGCAAGGTCTCGGTGGATTTTTTTGTGCGCGTGCTGGACAAGCTCCACGCGGCGGGGCTGGGCGTGGTGTATTGCACGCCCACGCCGACGCCGCCCGTGTGGCTGACCCACGGCCGGCCCGACCGCTGCTTCGTGGACGCGGAGGGGCGCGTCATGATCCACGGCGCGCGTCAGCACGCTTCCTATGAGCACCCCGAGGTGCGCGCGGCCTGCCTGCGGATCGTCGAGGCGCTGGCGAAGGCGGTCGGCCGGCACCCCGCCATCATCGCCTGGCAGATCGACAACGAGTTGAAATGCCACGTGGGGGAGGATTTCAATCCGCACGCCGTCGCCCACTGGCACCGCTGGCTGGCCAAGCGCTTCGCCACCATCGACCGGTTGAACGACGCCTGGGGCACGGAAATCTGGAGCCAGCGCTACCAGCGCTTCGACCAGGTGCCCGCTCCGCACCGCACGCCCTTTCTCCACAACGCTTCGCTCAGCACCGCCTACCGGATGTTCTGCCGCGAGAGCATCGCGGAGTTCATGGACGCGCAGATCGCGATTCTCCGGCGCCACTCGGCCGCGCCCATCACGCACAACACCGTCACGGCCTTCTCCCTGAACCAGGAGCGGCAGTTCGCGAACCAGGATTTCGCGTCGTTCGACGACTACCCCGACCGCGACCACTGGGCGGCCATCGTGTTCGACAACGACTTCTGCCGCCCGGCCAAGCCCGGCCGCGCGCACTGGTTCATGGAGACCAGCGTCGCGCACAACGGCTGTCTCGGCAACCATGAGGTCACGCACCCGCCGGGCTTTCTTGCCGCCGAGGCCGTCGCCTCCTTCGGCCTCGGCGCGCAGGCCATCAACTACTGGCTCTGGCGCCAGCAGCGCACGGGGTGCGAGCTGCCGCACAGCGCCATCATGAGCACGTGGTTCAAGCCTTCCCTTGGTTATGCGGAGGTGCAGGCGGTTGAGGTCGCGCGGAAACAGCTCGAGCCGCTCATGGTTGCGAGCCGGCCCGCCGTCGCCGAGGCCGCCGTCACGTGGTCCGATCTCGGCCGCGCCATGCTGCAGACCGAGCCGCTCGGCGTGCGCCCGGGCTACGCGGTGGACTTCAACCAGTCGGTCGCCGCGTGGCACGGGCTGCTGCTCGGGGCCGGCCTCCACCGCGACGTCCGCTTCGAGGGCGCGGCTCTCGACGGCCTGAAGCTGCTCATCACGCCGATGATGCCGTATGTGTCGCCCGAGTTTCTCGCCAAGGTCGAAAAATTTGTCCGCGCCGGCGGCGTGTGGATTTGTGCGCCGGTCACCGGCACGCGCGGCGCCGAGCACACCGTGCCGACCGAGGCGGGCCTCGGGGCCGTCGACGCGTTCGCGGGGGTCGAGACGGTCTTTTCCTTTCCCATCACCGGCACGGACTCGACCGGCAAGGCCTTCGGTCTCACCGCCCCGCTCGCCGGCTGGTGCTCCGCGGTGCGTCCCGCGTCCCGCGACACAAAGGTGGTTGGCACGCTCAAGAGCGAGCAGGCGCCGGGCCTGGCGTTCCTTACCGAACGCAAATTGGGAAAGGGCGCGGTTGTCGTGCTTGGTGCGCTGCCCGACGGCAAGGCGGGTGCGAAACTGCTGGCGAAAATCGTGACGCATTACGCCGCGCAGGCCGGCGTCACGCTCCGCTTCGACGTGTCGCCCGGCACTCTGGTCTGCCCGCGCGTGACCCCGGATGGCAAAAAGCTCTGGGTAGTGGTGAACATGGACGGGCAGGGTGGGCGGGTGCGCCTGCCGTCCGGCGCCACCGACGCCCTCACGGGCAAAAAGCTACCCGCCGGCCCGCTGATGCTCGCCCGCTACGCCTGGCGGGTGCTGCGGGTTTGATTCGCCCTGATTCCGGGGTATTTTTATATGATTGACTTCGCTCATATAAAATGAACCGCTTCCCGTCCGCCCATGCGTGTCCCCCGCCATATCGTCGATAGCCGCCACGAACAGTTGCGCGGCCTGATCCGCACCGACGGCTTCCTGCCGCTGGGGGAAATCTGCCGGCGGCTGGGGGTGTCCGAGGCGACCGCGCGCCGGGACCTTTCCGTGGTGGCGGCGAATGGCCACATCACTCGTACGCACGGCGGGGCCCTCGCCGACTACAACGCCTCCTTTGCCTCGCTGGGCGAGCGCTCGGGCCGCGCCCGCACGGCCAAGGGCCGGATCGCCGCCGCCGCGCTGGCGCGCTTCCCGCGCCGCGGGACCGTCTTCCTCGACGCCGGCACCACCGTGTCGGCCCTCGCCCGCCTCCTGTTGCGCCGCGGCGATCTGGCCGGCCTGACCGTCGTGACCAACAGCCTGCCCGTCGCCACCATGCTCGGCGGCGCGCGCGGATTGGAACTGCACGTGCTCGGCGGCACGTTTCTCCACCGCCAGGCCGTCCTGCTCGGCCACGCCGCCGTCCGTGCCCTCACCGGCTGGCGTTTCGCCGCCGCGTTCCTGAGCGGGGAGGGGATGGACCCCGCCGGTATCACCAACTCCCACGCGGACATCGCCGCCTTCCAGCAGGCCGTCCTTCGGCACACGCCCGCGCCCTATTTCTGCCTCGATGCCACGAAGCTCGGCCGCGTCACCCCGCACCGTGTCGCCGGCTGGGACAAACTCGGCACGCTCGTCACCGACGCGACCCCCACGCAGCTCGCCGCCGCCGGCCTTACCCTGCCGTCCGCCCGGCTGATCACCGCCAGATAAGCCCGAGCCACCAAACCTTTTTAACCACGGATTACACAAATGAACACTGATAGATCCCAAACCCTGCAACCTGTCATCCTAAACGCAGTGAAGGATCCATCGGCACGTCCGCTTGCGGCTATCATACTGGATCCTTCGTTTCACTCAGGATGACAAGAAACGAGGCCGAGGTTTAATCCCTTTCACTTTCACTCTCACTTCCCCTCCTTCCCCATGAGCTCCTACCAATACGTCAACTTCGGCTGGGACGACGCCAAGGCCGCGTCACTCGATCCCGTCGGCCGCCTCATCTACCGCTCGAACCTGCTCGGCAGCGACCAGCGCATCACCAACACCGGTGGCGGCAACACGTCGTCGAAGATCACCGAGAAAGAGCCGCTCAACGGCGCGCCCACCGAGGTCCTCTGGGTCAAGGGCTCCGGCGGCGACCTCCGCACCAGCACGCGCGAGAACTTCTCGTCCCTCTACCAGGCGAAGCTGCTCGACCTGCAGAAACTCTACGCCGCCCGCGCCGACCAGGGCCTCAAGTCCGCGGCCGAGGACGACATGGTGGGCATGTACACGCACACCACCTTCAACCTCAACCCCCGCGCCTCGTCGATCGACACGCCGCTCCACTCGTTCATTCCCGGCAAGCACGTGGACCACATGCACCCGAATGCGATCATCGCCATCGCGGCCTCGGCCAACTGTGCGAAACTCACGCAGGAAATTTTCGCCGGCGGGATGGCCTACGTGCCGTGGATGCGCCCGGGCTTCGAGCTCGGCCTCGCCATGCAGGCGATCGTGCGGAAAACCCCGCAGGTGAAATCCATCATGATGGGCCAGCACGGTTTCATTTCGTGGGACGACAACGAGAAGGCCTGCTACACCTACACCCTCGACTGCATCGAGCAAGCCTCCGCCTACATCGAGGCGAAATACGCCGCCAAGGGCGGCGACGCCGCGGCCTTCGGCGGCGCGAAATACCAGTCGCTCGACGAGGCGAAGCGCCGCGCGACTTTCGCCGCGATTCTGCCCTGGCTCCGCGGCCAGGTCTCCAAGGAGAAACGTTTCATCGGCACCGTGCAGGACGACGCCAAGATCCTGCGCTTCGTCAATTCCAAGGATGCCGCCCGCCTCGCCGGGCTCGGCACGTCCTGCCCCGACCACTTCCTGCGCACCAAGATCAAGCCGCTCTACATCGACTGGAACCCGCAGGCCGAGGACGCCGCCGCCCTCAAGGCCAAGCTCGCCGCCGTCCTCGAGGCCTACCGCAAGGACTACGCCGCCTACTACGCGAAGTGCAAACACGCCAACTCGCCCGCCATGCGCGACCCGAACCCGACCGTCGTGCTCATCCCCGGCGTCGGGATGGTCGCGTGGGGCAAGGACAAGTCCGAGTCGCGTGTCACTGCCGAATTCTACAACTGCGCCGTCGAGGTCATGCGCGGCGCCGAGGCGATCGACAAGTATATCGCCCTGCCGCAGCAGGAGGCCTTCGACATCGAGTATTGGCTCCTCGAGGAGGCGAAGCTCAAGCGCATGCCCGCCGAGAAGGAACTCGCCCGCCAGGTCATCGTCGTCATCGGCGCCGGCTCCGGCATCGGCAAGGAGACCGCCCACCGTCTCGTCAAGGAAGGCGCGCATATCGTGTGCGTCGACCTCAACGCGGAGGCTGCCGCGGCCACCGCGAAGGAAATCACCGACAAATACGGCGTCGGCATCGGCGTCGCGGGCACCGGCCTGTCCGCCTGCGGCCCGGCCGTCGGCCTCGCCGCCAACATCACCGACCGCGCCAGCATCCGCAAGATGCTCGACGAGGTCGCGCTGGCCTACGGCGGCTTCGATTCCATCTGCGTCACCGCGGGCATCTTCGTGCCGAGCGACACCACCGGCCACATCCCCGACGACAAGTGGGCCGTCACCTTCGCCATCAACGTCACCGGCAGCTACCTCGTCGGCGACGAGGCGCACAAGACCTGGAAGGAACAGGGCCTCAAGGGCTCGCTCGTCCTCACGACCTCGGCCAACGCCGCCGTCGCGAAGAAGGGCTCCGTCGCCTACGACGTCTCGAAGGCCGCCGGCAACCACCTCGTGCGCGAGCTCGCCATCGAGCTGTCGCCGCTGGTCCGCGTCAACGGCGTCGCCCCCGCCACCGTCGTGCAGGGTTCCGCGATGTTCCCCCGCGACCGGGTCATCGGTTCGCTCGCCAAATACAATATTCCCTATCAGGATGACGAGGCGACCGAATCCCTCGTGAAGAAACTCGCCCAGTTCTACGCCGACCGCACGCTGACCAAGGCGCCGATCACGCCCGCCGACCAGGCCGAGGCGTATTTCCTCCTCGTGACACAGCGCTTGAGCAAGACCACTGGGCAGGTCATCACGGTGGACGGCGGCCTCCACGAGGCCTTCCTGCGCTAAGGCAATCAATCCAGTGACACAGAGAACACAGAGCATCCACGGAGGGCACTGAGCCAGCCAGACTAGAAATGGATTCCTCTCCGTGATCTCTGTGCCAACTCTTCTTCCTCTGTGACTAAAATCTCTAAAACCATCCATTGCGCGGCTGTCGATCTCGGCGCGACCAGCGGCCGGGTCATCGTCGGCACGTGGAAAGGCGGACGGCTCATGACGCGCGAGGTGCACCGCTTTCCCAACGCGCTGCGCTCCGCGGGCGGCCACGACTACTGGGACATTCCCGGATTGTGGACGGAAGTGCAGGCGGGCCTGCGCGCCGCCGCGGCTTCGCTGCCGCGCGGCCAGACGCTCGCCTCGGTCGGCGTGGATACCTGGGGCGTGGATTACGTGCTGGTCAACGACGCCGGCCGCATCGTGTTTCCCACGCATGCCTACCGCGACGCCCGCACGCAGCCCGGCCTGTCGCACCTCCAGAACACCCGCGCCGCCCTCGAGCGCATCTACGCCGCCACCGGCATCCCGGCAGTCTTCTACAACAGCTCGCTGCAGCTGGCTGAAACCGTCGCGTCGTGTCCGGCCATCACCGACCTCGCTACGCGCTGCCTCTTTCTCCCCGACTATTTCAACTTCCTCCTGTCGGGCCGCATGGCCAACGGCCTCTCGATCGCCAGCACGACGCAGCTGCTCGACGTGAACGGCAGCGACTGGTCGCGCGTCGCGCTCGATTATTTCCGCGTGCCGCCCGTCTGGCTGACCCCGCCCGTCGCCACCGGGGCCAAGCTCGGCCGCGTGCGCGACTTGCCGGGCTTGGCGAAGACCGCGGTCATCGCCGTGCCCGGCCATGACACTACCTGCGCCTACGACGCCATGCCGGCAGCGGCCGACGGCACCGACATCTTCCTCAGCTCCGGCACCTGGTCGCTGGTCGGCTTCGAGAGCGACACCCCGCTGCTCGGACCGGACGCGCTCGCCGCCCGCGTGGCCAACGATCGCACCGGTCGCGGGGAATATCGTCCGCTGGTCAACGTCATCGGCCTGTGGATGCTGGATCAGACGATGAAGGATTTCACCGCCCGCCCGAAGAACGACCGTGAGTGGGCCAAACTCATCGCCGCGGCAGCGAAGCTGCCTTCGGCTGTAGGAGGGGCTTTATGCCCCGATTCCGATTCATCGCGAACCGCAAAATCGGGGCATAAAGCCCCTCCTACAGTTTTGGAGATGGAGTTCGCCGCCTTCGCCAACCCGCCGTCCATGAAAGCGGCCATCAACGCGCAATTGAAGCGCCGCCGCCTGCCGCTGCCGAAGAACCTCGCCGGCTATGTACGTCTCATCTGCGACTCCCTCGGTGCCGGCCACGCGCTCGCCATCCGCGATTTCGAAAAACTCTCCGGCCGCACGTTCAAGCGCATCCTCATGGTCGGCGGTGGCTCGAAGAACGGCCTGCTCTGCCAGGCCACCGCCGATGCGTCCGGCCTACCCGTAGTCTCCTTCGCGCTCGAGGGCACCGCGGTCGGCAACCTCGCCAACCAGCTCATCGCCCTCCGCGCCGTGAAAAACCTCGCCGCCTTCCGCGAAAGTCTGGCCGCGGATCTGAAGCAGACGGTCTATGAACCCAAACCTTAACCGCGGATTTCGCGGATAGACGCGGATAAGCAATCAACGCCCCAGAACTGATGGCCACAAAAAGCACAAAAGGCGCAGAAGTGTTCGATCTCAATTCATCCATACGACCGACTCCGATCTTTTTTGCGCCTTCGATGCCTTTTGTGGCAAAACTGCCTTGAATCCGTGTCAATCCGCGTAATCCGCGGGAAAATTTCCCCATGACTTCCAAACAAATCTCCGCCGCCTACCGTCTCGCCCGCCAGAGTTACGCCCAACTCGGCGTCGACACCGATGCCGCCATCCGCCACGCGCGGCGCATCCCGATTTCCCTCCACTGCTGGCAGGCTGACGACGTCCGCGGCCTTGAGACCCCGAAGCCCGGCCTCGACTCCGGCGGCATCATGGCCACGGGCGGCTATCCCGGCCGCGCCCGTAACGGCGACGAGATGCGCGCCGACCTCGACCAGGTGCTCTCGCTCCTCCCCGGCAAACAGCGCCTCAACCTCCACGCCTTCTACGCCGAGACCGGCGCCAAGGTCGTCGACCGCGACGATCTCGCCCCCGAGCATTTCGCTCGCTGGCTCAGCTGGGCCAAGTCCCGCCGTGTCGGTCTCGACTTCAACCCGACCTACTTCGCACACGAGCTGGCCGCCTCAGGCTTCACGCTCTCGCACGCCGACCCGTCCGTCCGCCGGTTCTGGATCCGCCACGGCAAGGCCTGCCGCCACATCGCCGCGAGCTTCGCCAAGACCCTCGGCTCGCCCTGCGTGCACAACCACTGGGTGCCGGACGGTGCCAAGGACGCCCCGGCCGACCGCTGGGCGCCGCGCGAGCGCCTCGCCGCGTCCTACGACGCCATCTTCGCCGACAAGTCCGTAAACCGGAAACTCTGCATCGACGCCGTCGAGGGAAAGCTCTTCGGCCTCGGCAGCGAGGACTACGTCGTCGGCTCGCAGGAGTTTTACTCCAGCTACGCGCAGAGCCGCGGCCTCGTGCCCTGCCTCGACCTCGGCCACTACCACCCGACGGAGTCCGTCGCCGACAAGGTTTCCGCGCTGATGCAGTTCCACGACCGCATCCTCCTGCACACCTCGCGCCCGGTCCGCTGGGACAGCGACCACGTCGTCATCCTCGACGACGCTGTGCGCAACCTCTTCCTTGAGATCGCCCGCGGCGATGCCTGGGACCGCGTGTTCGTCGCGCTCGATTTCTTCGACGCCTCGATCAACCGCATCGCGGCCTACATCGTCGGCGCCCGCGCCACCCGCCAGGCCATCCTCTGCGGCCTGCTTGACCCGTCGGCCCGGCTCAAGGCGGCCGAGGACTCCGGCCGCGGCCACGAGCGTCTCGCACTCATGGAGCTCACCCGATCGCTCCCGTGGGGCGCGGTGTGGGACCAGCTCTGCGAGCAGGATGGCGTCCCCGCCGGCGCCGACTGGCTCAAGGCCGTCGCCCGCTACGAGAGAGCGGTCCTCTCCAAGCGCTAAGGTCAGCCACTGAGGTCACAGATGCACACGGATAAATATCAAATCACCGCAGCCTGTCATCCTGAACGCAGTGAAGGATCCATCAGCATGTGCGCTGGCGATGGTTATTCTGGATCCTTCGTTTTACTCA
>JAYTUA010000221.1:0-48826 GCA_043745015.1 Opitutaceae bacterium
CGGGTCACGCTTTTGTCAGGCCGGATCGGGCCGGCGCGGCTGGCTTTCCTCTCCAATGAAAACCCGCGACCAGATGGCCTCAGAATTGGCCCGCCTAAAGGCAGACGAACGCATGACCTACAAGACGGCCCACGTGCAAATCAACGTCGTTCTCGCCTTGGTCCAGGTCGCGGTCGGGGCCAAGATACACGCCCTTGAATGGGCGCTTGACCTGCCACTTTCAAGGTTCCCCCTCAAAAAGTCGTGACCCGCTACGTCGTCAACGTCCCCGAGTATATCACCCGGAAGAAATTCACCCCGGGGCAATTCCTCGCGGAGTTCGCCGAGGTTGACGGCGGGCGCTCGAAAATCCGTGACCTGGTCAACCCGGTCCGCGTCGTCTGGGTCGATGCCGCCGAGTGCATCGAGGTTGATATCTGCCGCACGGCCGGCGCGATCTTCGCCCTTTTTCAGCGCGTTGCCGTGGCCTCTGGCGCGATCTGCCGGCTGTCCTGGACAGGCTGCACCATCGGCCCGGCAGGGCTCTACACGCTCAACCACGCCATCCGCCACCACGCCATCCGCAAGGGTGGGCTGAATATTGTGCGTCACTGGTTGGAGACCAAACGGGGCTGGCGCACACCCCTCGGCAGCGACCTTTCCGCCCTCTTCGATTACCTCGAAATTCGTCCCATTTTCAGAGGGAAAACGGCCAAAAAGGCCGCAACCGCCCCCACCGAAACCCCCGCCCCCGAGTCCTCAAACGCTATACATTATGTCTATAATACTATATTCTCATTATCAGGTGATTACGTCAGGATATGCCGCTCTAGTGCGTTCACCGCGTCTTCTTGGGCGTCCTCCAAAAGATAATGCCCTGCATCGGGCAGATAATCAGCAGCGGCATTCGGTAGCAGCCCCTGCCAGCGTTCGAAGTAATGCCGGTTGAAACAGAAATCCGCACCACCCCAAATGATCCGGACGGAGTGATCGCGCAGCAGAGGTAGAGCAGATTCGATCTTGGCCAAGGCGACGTCGTTCGGTGCCCCTATCCCCCGCGGTATGTCCTGTACAAACCGGTGCGTGGCGATGCGGTTGGCCCAGGAATCGTAGGGAAACAGAAAGCCACGCTTCACTGGTTCGGGTAGCGGCTTGGTGACGGCCATCCACGTCGCCGGCCACGCAAAGCCATTGCAGCCGCGTACGGCCAGCTCCCCGATCACCGGAATCCGGCAGAATCGAATGCGCCATGGCACCACCGTGTCGGCAAAAGCCGCCGTGTTCAGGATGACAACCTTCCCGAGCTTCTCGTGGCGCGGCAAACAGGTCCCCAGCCCGATCGGCCCGCCCCAATCGTGCACGATCAGATGGATTTTCTTCAGGTTCAGCGAATCGATCAGGCGCCCGAGGTTCTCAACGTGATGACTAAGCGTGTAGTCGTAGTCCTGCGGTTTGTCGGACAACCCGCACCCCAGATGGTCCGGCACGATGCACCGCATGCGTCCGCGTAGCGCCAGCACCACATTCCGGTAGAAAAACGACCAAGTGGGATTCCCGTGGACCATCAGCACGGCCTCGTCGCCCGAGCCCTCGTCCAGGTAGCTCATGGCGCCCGCCCCGGTGTCAAAGCGGCGCGGCTGGAAGGGATAGAGCTCTTTGAGCCAGGCTGGTAATTCACGAGAACTCATACCCCGACTCCTTTGCGTGTCATTCTGAGCGCAGCGAAGAATCCAGTAGCACAACCGCATGCGTCCATCGTGCTGGATCCTTCGCTTCGCTCAGGATGACGGATTCGGTGATGCATTGGATCAAGTCTTACCATTCCACGGCCAGCATGAGGCAGTTGATACCGCTCCCGATGCCCAGCAGGGCCGCTTTCTGGCCCGCGCGCAGGGCTCCCTGTTCCACGGCCAGAGCCAGCGTGCTCGGCAAGGCGGCCGACCCGGTATTGCCCAGCGTTTCGAAGGTTGAGAAATCCTTGGCGAGATCCAACCCCAGGCTCTCGTAGAGCTTCTTGCGGTGCGTGGAGCCCACCTGATGGCAGATAATGCGGTCCGGGGTCGATCGCTTCCACCCCGTTTCCTGCTCAAAGGCCAACCAGGTGCGCTGGGCGACTTCCACGCCGGCCAGTAACAGCTGCTCGGAATCAGTCTGCATCACCAGCGCATCCCCGGCCGTGTCGCCCAGACAGAGTTCGCTGTGCTTGGTCGCAGCCACGACACTGCCCGCCAGCAGCCGGTGGCGCGGCGCCCCGGCCGGAAGCATGTCCTCATGGCAGACCACCGCCGCCACCGCGGCCGAACCGATTGTGAGATTGGCAAAGAATGGCTTGATGGCGTTGCGGTCCAGCGGCGCCGTCAGGAGATGCTGGATGGTCTGCTCGACCAGCGGGCGCCCGTTCTCGCCGGAAACGACCATCCCGCACTTGATCTGGCCGGAGTCAATCATCGCAGCCAGGGTCACCAACCCGTTAAGAAAACCAAGACAGGCGTTGGAGAGATCGAAAATCTGGCAGGCCGGGCCGAGGCCGATCTTGTGATGCGCGAACGACGCCGTCGCCGGCTCCAGCATGTCGCGACATACCGCCGAGTGAATCAGGACCTCCATTTGTTCCGGCTTGAAACCCGAGCGGGCCAAGACGTTTTTCCCGGCCGCAGCACTCGCATCGGATGGTTTGGTGCCTGCGGGCCACATGCGGCGCTCACGGATGCCTGTCATCAGCTCCAGCCGGCCCGCCGGTAGTTTCAGGCGTTCATAGAGAGGCTTCAGTCGCTCCTCGATCGCCGCCGAGGTCCACTTCTCGTCCGGCAGCGCCGTGGCGATCGACTCGATGCAGGCATGATGAAAGCGCATGGCTTATTTCTCGGGCCGCATCGCGAGCCGGATAATCTCCTTGTCGAAGAAATTGTTGCCGAGACCGGCGTCGACCACCAGCGAAGCGCCGTTGAGTCCGCTGCTGCGCTCGCTCAGGAGAAACAGCGCGACGTTGGCCACTTCCTGGGTGTCCAGGTTGCGTTTCCGAAAGGTCAGCTTCTCCGCGTAGAGGTAGCTTTCCAGATAGCCGGGAATCCCGGCCGACGCGCTCGTTTTGAGCGGTCCTGAGCCAACCACATTGAAACGAATCTCACTCCCCGCGCTGAATGACTTGGCCAGGAACCGCGCACAAGACTCGAGGGCGGCCTTGATCGGGCCCATGTAGCCGTAATTGTCCGGCGTCACGAGCAGCGAGGAGATCCCGATCGTCACCACCGAGGCGTTCTTGGCGAGGTGCGGCTTGAAGGCCTGCGCCAGCTCGACCAGGGAAAAGGCCGAGATCGACGTCGCTTGCAGAAAGTCCTTCCGCTTGGTTTCCGCGAAGGACTTGAAACCATCGCTGTAGTTCGCGAAAGCCAGGGAGTGCACCAGCCCGTGCAGCGGGACGAATCCTGCCGTCGCCACTTCCGCCGCCAGCCGGTCGCAGGCACCCTCCGCCTCGACATCGCAGATAAACACCGGCCGGTCCGCCAGCAGTGCTTCCAGGGATTTTTTGCGGGCTTCCGACCGCACGGCATAGACGACGCGTGCGCCCTGCTCCTCCAGGGACTTGGCGATGAACCAGGCGACACTCTTCTTGTTCGCGACGCCCTGCACGAGAAACGTCTTGCCCGACAGTTGGAGAAAATCGTTCATCGTTGCACTGAAAACGCCACTCGCTTGCCCTGCATGGGCACAGGTTGTGGGCGGGGCGTTTGCGCCCCGGTCACAACTAAGGATGTGAACCTTGTTCTCATGCGCTGGTGACCTGACCCTCCGGGGTTTTCCAGGCGACGGCAAATTCTACATTCAGGACCTTCTTGTCGCCGCGCTTCATGACCCCGGTCAGAAAATGAAACTCCCCGACGGTCTCCTTGCGCTTCACCTCCATGGTGACGGTGTCGCCGGGATAAACCGGGAGCCGGAAACGGATGGCGGTGACCTTGCTGAGCAGCGGCACGCCCCCCTGCCCGCCGGCGCCAGCCATGAGTTTGGCCATGAGCAACGCGCCGCTTTGGAAGACGGCTTCGCTGAGCAGAACGCCGGGCGTGATGGGCGCCCCGGGGTAATGTCCTTTGTAGAAATCCTCCTCGGCCCGCCAAGTGCGGCGCGTCGTAATGGTCTCGCCTTCGTGCGCGAGGATCTCGTCCACGAAGAGGAACGGCGGACGGTGCGGGATGAGTTTTTCGACAGCAGTCACGGGGGAAAGGGTCAGGCGCCAACGGGCATGGGGGCACGTTTGCGGCCCGCGATGAATTTGTCCACCTGGTTGGCCACAATCACGCCATAATTGATCGTGCCGAGCCAGCCGGACATGATGATGCCGACGGAGCCGGCGTGGAAGAGGCCGGGCAATTGGCCGGGCAAATCCATCGAGACCTTCAGGCCCTCGAACTTCGTGCCGAAGGAAGTGCCGTTCCAGTGCTTCGTGTAATACTCGATGGTCCGGGGCGTGGCCGCCTCCATCCAGTCGATCTTGGCGCGCACCCCGGGAATATGTTTCTCGAGCGCGGCGATGGATTCGTCGATCAGGCGCTGTTTTTCGATGGCGTATTGCTCGTCGCTCAAGGCCTTCCAATCCTCGTAGCGGGCGTTGATCGAGACCACGACGGTGTAACGGTCGGTGCCTGGCCGGGTATCGGGGTAATACATCGAAAAGGTCCGGCTCGTGGTATGGAGGTCGACCAGCTTCTCGCTGGAGAAATTCGGCTCGTCGGACGTGAAGACGAGGTCGCCGATGTGCGGCAGGGTCTCCCCCTTCCTGATGCCGAGGTAAACCTGGCAGGAACTGCTGTTGATGCGTACGGCCTTGGCCTGGGCGACGAATTCCGGGGTGAAGTTCTCCTCGCCGCCCAGCCGCAACACGGTGTTCTTGATGTTGGAATTGGAAAGCACGGCATCACACCGGATCGTCCGGCCGTTGGCGATGACGCCCGTCACCTGCCGCCGGCCGTCGCGCTCCGTGGTGAGGATTTTCTCCACGAGCACGTGCTTGCGCAGCTCGACGCCGTTCTTCTTGAGCTCCCCGGCCATCTTTTTCACGAGGACGTCGGTGCCGCCCTGGAAGGTGTAGACGCCCTTGCTCATGAAATTGGAGAACACGATGCCGAACGTGATGGCCGGATCGTCCATCGTCGACCCGTTGGCGTAGGCGATGGGCTCCATCAGCAGGCGCTGCACGTCGTCCCGGCCCGGAAAATACCGGGCGAACATCTGGCCCGTGGTCTCGGGATTGTTGTCGTAGAAGTTCATCGCCCGCAGGTCGGTGAAGAACCGTTCGACGGTCTCGGCCGGCACCTGGAATTTCTCGACGAGCTGGCGGGTGAAATCCACCCGGTCAAACGTGGTGTCCATCTGGAACTGCGGGTTGATGAACCGCACGCCCTTCAGCTGCACGATGGAGTCGGCAATGTTCTGGCTCCAGTATTTCCGCACCGACTTGATCATGCCGATGGGAAAACCGTGCAGGGAAATGTCGAAGATATGCCCGCCCTTGCGGGTGAACCACGTGGCCAGGCCGCCCAGCTGGTAGTGGTGCTCGAGCAGCAGGACCTTGTGCCCGCATTTCGCGAGCACATTGGCCCCGGTCAGACCGCCGAGTCCGCTGCCGATGACCACCACGTCGTAGTGGTCCGCAATGTCTTTGAGCCAATCGTAAGCCATGAAAGGCCCACATGTGAGTGAGCCCCGGCCAAAAGGGCAACTCAGAGTTTGAGCGCGCGCAAATACTTCAGGCTGTCCGGAATGCAGACCAGCGGCGTGGGGGTCTCGTCCTCGATGAAATAGTGCTGCACGCCCGTGTCCTGGGAGGTCTTGAGCACCGCGGTCCAGTCAATCTGGCCGGTGCCCACCGCCACGTTGTCGATCGGCGCAGCGTGTCCGCTGGACAGGCCGGTGACGGCACCCTTGCGGATGTCCTTGACGTGAAGCAGCGACCAGCGGCCGGGATATTGCTTGAGCAATTTCACCGGATCCTGACCGGCGTGAAACACCCAGAAGACGTCCATTTCCAGACTGAGGTTCTCGGCCTTGGTCTCGGCCATGATGACCTCGAAGGCGGTTTTGCCGCCCGCGCCCGGCAGCGGCACGAATTCAAAGCCATGCGGATGCCAGATGAAGGTGATGCCTTCGGCGCGGAAGGCCGCGCCGACCTTGTTGAAATCCGCGGCCGCCTGATGGGCGCCTTCGGCGGTGAGGCCGTCCTTGCCGTGGGGAATCCAGGCGGTGCCGGCATACTTGAGGCCGAGGACCTTCGCGTTCTTGATCGCGGTGGCGAGGTCCTTGGTCAGCATTTCGTAGCCGAAGTGTGCGCCCACGGACACCAGGCCGCGGTCTTTGATCAGCTTCGCGTATTGCTCGATCGGCACCGGCGGGGCGCCGTTGGCCTCGATTTCGGTGAGGCCGTAGGTCTTGATCAAGTCGAGGGAGCCGGGCAGGTCGGTCTTGGCCTGTTCGCGCAGGCTCCAGACCTGCAGGCCGAGGTGGTCGTGGAAGTCGGGTTTACGGGCCTCAGGAATCGCGATTGTGTTACAGCCGTATTGCGCGAACGAAATAATGGCCGCGAGGACGGCGACGGCCAGGGGTCGGGTGAATACAACACGGGCAAGGACGGGGTAACGGGATGTTTTCATGGAGGGGTAAGATAAGTTGTCAGGACGGGCTTTTTTGCAAGATGTGATAATTGGCCATGGAGATGCCGCTGAGCATGGCGCCGATGATCCCGAGGAAACCCTGGTCGGTGCCGCACAGGTAGAGGTTGCTCAGATGCGTGCGGCCGTCGCGCACCTTGCGCGGGGCACCGTAGATCGCGCCGTTGAGGTGGCCGGTGAATTTCCGGACCGTCCGGGGCGTGAACATGTCGGTCGTCACGAGATTCTCCGCCAGTGTGGCCTCGGCCACCGGCGGAAGGAAACGCCGGGCGCTGCGCTGCATTTCTCCCAGCCAGTGCGTCTTGGCCGCCTGGTATTCCGGCTCGGGCAAGGCCGCCCACTTGGAATAATTCGCCAGGCAGGTGACCCGGAACAATCCCTCCGGCAGCTGGGCGCCGGCGTAGTCGAAGTTATTGGGAAAACAGATGACGCCGCTCCGCGGATCCACGAGTTCCTGCGCGCTCGAATAGTCGAACCGCTCCGAGTCGTTGAAGAAGATGATCGTGTCGTCGCCCCAGCCCCACGTGGCGGGAGCCTGCCGGTAGGCGCAGATGGTCTCCACGAACGACAAGGAACCGGTATTGGCCTCGGCCTCCGCCCGATGCGGGGGCTGACACAGGGTCATGGTCTCCGCGTAGCCAACCGAGGAGATGACATGGTCGGCCGTGACCTCGGTGCCATCATCCAGCTGGAGCCGGGCCGCCCTGCCCTGCTTCTCGATGATGCCGGCCACGCCGCACTTCATGCGTCGCTCGCCGCCGGCCTGTCGGAATTTCTCCAACAGCGTCCGGATGATCACGCGCACGCCGTCGAGCGGCCGGGCGAAACCCTCGAGGTAGAGCGCCTTGAACATGATGACGAACTGGCCGAACTCCATGTCCCGCTCCTGCGCGCTGCCATAATACATCACCGGGCAGAAAATCATGTCGGTCAAGAGCGGGTCGGTAAGGTGCCGGGCCACGACCTCGCGGGCCGAGACGGCCTTGGCGTCGAGCGAGACATCGTCGTAGGCCCGGACCAGCTGCACCAGCGCGCGCCAGCCGCCGGCCTGGGCGGGAAAGCGGGACACCACCTCGGCCTCGAGCACCGCGAAGTCATTCGTGAATTTCAGGTCGCAATCCCGGAAGGCGATGCGGGAGCGCTTCTGCGGGCACAGGGCGAATTCCTCGCGGTCGATCCGCAGCTGGCGCAGGAGCTTGCCCAAGGGCGTGCCCTTGACGCCCGGTGGCACGTAGTTGGTCATCGCGTGCAATCCGACGTCGAATTTGCGCCCGGCGATGCTGTAGAAGCTGTTCAGGCCGCCCGGCGCGTTGTGGCGCTCAAAGATGCAGACCTTCTTGCCGAAATGGGCCAGCCGGATGCCAGCGGCGAGCCCGGACATGCCCGCGCCGATGATGGCGGCGTCGTAATGGGAGTCTTTCATTGGCGCGGGAAGTCCTCAGTTGTAGGGCGGGGTCGCCTGACCCCGCCACACTTTTGTCCATTAAAAAGGCGGGATCAGCGATCCCGCCCTACAGAAGAAAACCTCCGGGCTGAATCAGGCCTTGGCCTGGAATTTCGGGGTCAGGTAATCAGCGCAACTGTCAAGCGAGGCGAGCTGCACGTAATCGGCCTCGGGCACCTCGATGCCGTGGCGTTTGCGCAGTTCCATGACGATATCGAGGAAGTCCATCGAATCGAGCTGCAGCTGGTCGCGCAGGCGCACCTCGGGCTTCACCGTCGTGAGATCCTCATCGGGGGCGATGTCAGAAATGATGTCGATAACCAGCTTGCGGCATTCGTCTTTGGTCATGGTGGTGAAAAGTGAGGTCAGGGTCGGAAACGCTTGATGATGAGCGTGGAATTAATTCCGAGCATACCAAAGGAATTATTCAGGATTGCGTCAACCCGTTTAACAGCCCGGGGCTGGTTGATGACCAGGCCCGGGATATCGCATTGGGGATCAAGTTCATCCACATTGATCGTGGGGTGCACGATCAGGTCGTCAAAGCTCGGGATGTTGCCCGCCAACTCGAGGGCACCCGCCGCACCCATGGCGTGGCCGATGAAGCTCTTCGTGTTGTTGATGGCCGCCGGCTCCTTCCGTTTGCTGAAAACGGCGCGGATGGCCTCGCACTCCTGGATGTCGCCCTGCGGGGTCGAGGTGGCGTGGGTGTTGACGATATCGATGTCATCCACGGTCAGGCCGGCATTGGCCAGGGCCTTCTCGACGCACTGGGCCTGGCGCTCCGGATTGGGCAGCACGTAGTCGGTGGCGTCGGAATTCACGCAGTAGCCGGCGATCTCGCCGTAGATTTTTGCGCCCCGCGCCAGGGCGTCCTCCAGCCGCTCAATGCAGTAGATGCAGCCGCCCTCGGAAATCACGATGCCGTTGCGGGCCTTGTCGAAAGGCCGGCTGGCCTTGGTCGGATCGGCATGGCTGGCGAGGGCGTTCTGGCTCTTGAAACCGGCGAAGATGCCGAAGGTCTGCGGGCTTTCGCTGACGCCGCCGGCGATGGCGAGATCGACTTCGCCGAGCCGCAGCATCTGTGCGGCGTGAATCAGGCCCATGTTGCCCGCCGCACAGGCCGCGCCGATGGTATAGGCTGGGCCGGTGGTGCCGAGATTGAGCGACACCTCGCCGGCCGGGCTGTTGGCCACCGTCCGGGGGTTATGGTGGTGGGTCCAGTACTTGGTGTCGTAGTTGAATTTTGAGATGTTGTAGACCTCGTTCTCGGTCTCGACATTGCCGTGTTCGGTGATGCCCAGGTAGACGCCGACCCGGCTCCTGTCGCGCGAATCCAGGGAGATGCCGGAATCCGCCAGCGCCTCGCGGGCGCAATAGATACTGATGCTGCCCGCCCGCGTGCCGATGCGCACATCCTTCTTCTTTTGGTATTTGAGCGGATCAAACTTGCACAGGCCGGCCGGCCACTGGCCCATGTAGCGCACCTCGGTCAGGCTGATGCCCGAAACCCCGTGCAGCAGGCTGTGGCGGAACTCGGCCAGATTGTTGCCATTGGGGGCGGTGAGGCCGAGGCCGGTGATGACGATGCGGGTTTGCTTCATTAAAATGGGTGGATGGGCTGCGGGAACAGATTTGCCTAGCCATCAACGCCCGGAAATCAATAACTCTCTCTCCATGAAAGTTCTCGTCGCCGGGGGCGCTGGTTACATCGGCAGCCACTGTGTCCGCCAGCTCATCGCCGCCGGCCACCAACCCGTGGTGGTCGACAACCTCGTCTATGGCCACCGGGCGGCCGTGGCTCCAAACGTGCGCCTGCACGCCAACGACCTCGGGCATCCCGACGCAATCGACGCCATCATGGCGGCGGAAAAACCCGATGTGGTCATGCACTTCGCCGCCTACGCCTACGTGGGTGAGTCGGTCACCAATCCGCTTAAGTATTACCAGAACAACGTGGCGGCCACGCTCCACCTGCTGGAGGCGATGCTGAAGCATGGGGTGAAGAAATTCGTGTTCTCCTCCACCTGCGCGACCTACGGCATTCCGGAAAAAATGCCGATCACCGAGGAATCGCCCCAGAAGCCCATCAATCCCTACGGGCAGACCAAGCTGGACGTGGAAAACATGCTCCGCGCGCTCGCTCCCGCCACCGGGCTCAGCTTCGCGTCCTTCCGCTACTTCAACGCCGCGGGTGCCGCCGAGGACGGCTCCATCGGCGAGGACCACGAGCCGGAATCCCATCTCATCCCGCTCGCCATCGGCGCCGCCCAGGGCTCACGCCCCGCCCTGCAGATCTTCGGCAACGATTACCCCACCCCCGACGGCACCTGCCTGCGGGACTATGTGCATGTGGACGATCTCAGCCGGGCCCACATCGCCGTCTTTGACAAGCTGGCCGTGCCCGGCGCGCAGCACTTCTACAACCTGGGCACGGGGACGCCGACTTCCGTCCTGGAAGTGATCAAGGCCGTCGAGAAGGTCTCCGGCCTGAAGGTGCCGGCCAACGTCGCCGCGCGTCGCGCCGGCGATCCGCCCGCGCTGTTCGCCGACGCCGCCAAGGCCCGGCGCGAACTCAACTGGACGCCCAAGTTCCAGACCATCGAGCCCATCGTCGCCACGGCCTGGCGCTGGCACCAGGCCCGGCCCAAGGGTTACGCGGACTAGGATCACTGACATGATTTTCCGCTGCGCCGTCTTGGCTTTGCTGCTGCTCACCGGCTGCCAGAGCGGGAAGCATGGTCGCAGCGGCGTGCAGATCCTGGAACCGCTGCCGGCACCCCCGCCGCCTGCTTCCACCGGGCACGCGGAAGTGCAGGACCGGCAATCCGTCGTATTTTCGCCCGCCCATCCCTACGGGGAATTGGCCAAGCCGGTATATCCCGCGGCCGCCCTGGCCGCGAAGGCCGGCAGCTACGAAGCCTACGTGAAACTCACCCTCGACGAGCGGGGCGAGATCTCCTCCATCGAGCCGAGCCTGCGCGGGGTGTCCCTGCCCCACCCCTACCCTACGCCGACGCGTTTCATGCCGCGATCCGCGAGGTCATGAAGAAGTGGCAGTTCCGGGCGGCTTGCCTGACCCACTACAAGCCGGCGGATAAGGACGGCGAGAAAACCTCGGAGATAATCCGGGTCGAATTTATCCCCGACACGCTCGACGTCCATTTCACTTTCGACGCTTCGGGCCGGGTGCGCTGAGCCGCCGTCCTCCGCTACTTTTTCGCCCGCGGCTTGGCGGCCGGTTTGGCACCGTCGGGCAGGCGTGATTCCATGGCGGCCTGCAGCGTGGCTGTCTCCTCGCCGGGATGCTGCGCGCGGAGGCTCTTGGCGAGCCGGTCGTAGAGACTTTCCAGCGAGTCTTCGCCGAAGGCCGGGGCCTTGCGCTCGCGCACCTCTTCCGGCAGGTCCTTGGGCAGAATGGTGTCCCCGGTCGCCGCCACCGCGCTGCGATAGACGACATTCTCCAACTCGCGCACATTGCCCGGCCAGCCGTAGCTGGAGAACAGCGCGAGGGCCTCGGGCGAGACCTTGCGGGCCTTCACCTTCTTGGCCTTGGCCAGGTTCTGGACGAAGAAATCGACGATCTGGGGCACGTCCGCCACGCGCTCGCGGAGCGGCGGCAGTTTCACCCGGACGACATTGAGGCGGTAATACAGATCCTCGCGGAATTTCTTCTCCCGGACGAGCACTTCCAGGTCCTTGTTGGTCGCGGCGATCACGCGCACGCTGACCTTGATGGTCTCGACGCCGCCGACGCGCTGGATGTCGCCCTCCTGCAGCACGCGCAGGATCTTGGTCTGGGTGGTCGGGGTCATGTCGCCGATCTCGTCGAGGAAGATCGTGCCGCCATCGCACAGCTCGAACTTGCCCAGGCGTTGCGCCGTGGCGCCGGTGAACGAGCCGCGCTCGTGCCCGAAGAGTTCGCTCTCGATCAGGTTCTCGGGGATGGCGGCGCAATTGACCGCGACGAAGGGCCTGGCGGCCCGGTGGCTGTGGCGGTGCAGGCTGCGCGCGACCAGTTCCTTTCCGGTGCCGCTCTCGCCGGTGACCATGACCGAGGCATCGCTGGCCGCGAACTGCCCGATGATTTTGAAAACGGTCTGCATGGCGGCCGAGGCCCCGATGATGCCATCCTTGTGCTCGTCGGTATTGATGACCGGCTTGTAGCCGGCGGCCGACTTGCTGTCGGCCTGCGTGCGCAGCGCGCTCTCGACCAAGGCCAGCAGCTTGGGCGGATCGAAGGGCTTCACCACGTAATCGTAGGCACCGAACTTCATCGCCTCGATGGCGGTCTGCGCGGTGCCAAACGCGGTCATGAAGATGATCAACTGCTTGGGGTTCGCCGCGCGGATATGCTGGAGGGTCTCGATGCCGGACATGCCGGTCATGCGGTTGTCGAGCAGAACAACGTCGGGGGCCTGTTTCTTGACCGCCGCGACCCCTTCCTCCCCGCTGGCCGCCTCCTGCACCTGGTAATGTTGCGACGTCAGCACCCGGTTAAGGGAATACCTCACCTCGTTGTCATCGTCGATGACCAGAATGCGCGGGATTGGGGAGGACTCGGCCATGAATTAGGTATGGGAAATGATTAGCAGTTTCTCGGAAGAAGGCTCTACTTACCGGCCATGCTTGGCTGGTCAATTAACTTGTTTCGCATCTTCGGCATCCAACTGGCCGTTCACGCCAGTTTTCTCCTCCTGCTGGCCTACTACGGCTACCGCGGTTGGGAGCTGGGCGGCGAGGTCGGGGCGCTGTGGAGTGTCGCGGTCATTGTGCTGTTTTTTGTCTGTGTCGTCCTGCACGAACTGGGCCACTCATTGACCGCCCGGCGCTACGGCGTGCAGGTGCCCCGCATCCTCTTGCTGCCCATCGGGGGCATGGCCGAGTTTGACCGCATCCCGCGCAAGCCTTCCGCCGAGCTGCTCATCACCATCGCCGGGCCGGCGGTAAACTACGGCATCGTCGCCCTCCTGCTGCCGCTGCTGTGGCGCGAGCTGTTCGGCGCGGTGGAAATCGCCGACTTCTCGGTCGCGGACCTGCTCACCCAGCTCTGGTGGGCGAACCTCATCATGGGCACGTTCAACCTGCTCCCCGTTTTTCCCATGGACGGCGGGCGAATCTTCCGGGCCCTGCTGGCGCTAAAGCTGCCTTACCTGCGTGCGACCTGGTGGGCGGTGCGGATCGGCCAGGTCCTGGCGGTGGTTTTTGCCCTGCTCGCGGTGTTTTATTTCAAGAACACCATGGCGGGGATTCTTTTCGCGTTCATCTACGTGGCAGGCGGAAACGAATACCAGTCGTTGCTCCGCCGTGAGGAGGAGGCCGCCTACTGGGCGGAGGCAGCCCGCCGGGTGTCGGAGGCAAATACCCGGGGTGACAATCCGCCGCCGCTCATCGTGCACGGACCGAATTGAAGGGCCTGCCCGCCCCGCGAATGGAATGCCCGGCTTCGCCACTGCAGGGCTGGCCGCGGTGTTCCCGACGTCACCGCCAGATGCTTTGACCTGGCCGGCAATTTGGCTCATGCAGTTTTCATGAAACGCTTCCTGCTGGGCTGTGCGGTCATGCTCCTGGCCGGCTTGGTCCAGGCCGAGACGGATAAAGTCGCGGAAGTAAGACGGAAGGCTGAGGCAGGGAATGCCTTTTATCAATGCATGCTCGGTTTATTTTACAGCCTGGGCGAGGGCCTGCCGAAAGATGCCGCGGTGGCGGTCAAATGGTTTCGCCTGGCCGCAGAGCAAGGGAATGCACAGGCGCAATGCGCACTCGGCATGCTTTGCGCTAAAGGCGATGGCGTGTCGAAGGATGCAGCCGAGGCGGCGAAGTGGTATCGCTTGGCGGCAGAGCAAGGGAATGCGAGGGCGCAAATAAATCTTGGTGTGCTGTATCTCACCGGTGAAGGCGTGCCACTGGACCTGGTTGAGGCCAGCGCTTGGTTCCAAGTTGCTAATGCAGTTTCTGGAACTGCAGAAACTAGAATGCGATTTCTGGACATCGAAAAGGTGATGACCAATGACCAAAGCCGCGCAGCGACCAAACGCGCAGAGGAGCTGTATGAAAAATACGGGAGAAAATATGAAAAGCCCTGATTGGCCGGGGGCGAATTGAACAGACTGCCCCACCGGTGTGTTTCGGCTCAACTGGCCTGCCAGCCATAGCCTTTCTCGACTGCGCGAGCTATTGCCTTTCCTTCGTCAAGGCTTCCGCCGACGCCCTGCGGACTATGGCGGACGAGCCTCCGGGCATGGCCTGCCAGCCGTAGCCACTCGGTTCGCATCGCAGGTGTAACGCCCGCCTTCGCCACTGCGGGCTTCGGCGAGGCATCTCGCCCTAGCTTTCGGCTCCCGAAAGCGACGGCGGATGGTGGACCCTAGCGGGTTCGAACCGCTGACCTCCTCAATGCCATTGAGGCGCTCTACCAACTGAGCTAAGAGCCCGTAACCAATCCAAACGAAAGGCCTAAAAGTCGTTTTTGCGCGGGGAATGCAAGGACTTTTTGTAGTGGGTTTGTTTGTCTGCTGATAACCACGGGAAGCCTTGTAGGTCGGGGTTTAGCCCCGACATATTACAGGTTCGTGTCGGGCATAAAGCCCGACCTACAGGAACTAACCCACTGCCGGCTTTTCAGCTCTCGTCCCGCATCTTGAAAGTCACGGTCCAGGTGTCCGACCGGCGGTTGGGGGTGGGTCCGATCGACCGCATGCGCAGAAACGCCTCAAGCACCGATTCATCAAAGGCTTTGTCGCCGGATGACTTTGAGATTCGCGGGTTTAAAATCGCCCCGCTGGCCGTGATATCAAAGGTCACCTTGGCCTCCAGCATGTCGCTGACGCCGGGCGGCGCTTCGTGCGCCCGCTTCAGTTCCTGGATGAGGAGCGAAATGTAGGTGTCCATCTGGTTCTGCTGCTCCCGCACCAGCGCGTTGCCGCCTCCCCCGCCCCGGGTGTTGGCGGTTGATCCACCCTTCACGCCCTGCGCGATGCCTTGGGCGTCCACGCGCGGAACATTAGCCGCCTTCTGTGGTTGGGTCGGGGCAACGGGCTTGGGCGTCGGGTGCTTCTTGAGGTAGTCCTTATAAGACATCCGCTGGCTCTGCTTCATTTCCTTGGCGAGGGAGGTGTCGGGCTTGGTCGGCACGACCGGCTCGGGTTCGGGCATGGTGGCGACCTTTTCCACCTTCGGGACTTCCAGCTTCACCTTGGTCAGGGTGTTGCCCAGCGCGGGCGCGACCAGTTCGTCGGGCGCGGTGGGCGGACCGGCCACCAGTTCGAAAATCACCGGTTGCTCCCCGGCCCGCCGGGCCAGGTAGATGGTGGTAAGAAATACGAGCGCGGCGACGAACGCGTGGAGCGTCAGCGAAATGAGGAGCGAACTGGGGTCATGCGCGCGCATCGGGTCACCGGACCTCGGTATCAAAGGTAATCCTCGTCAGATTGTGCTTCTTGATCTCATCCATCACCCGCACGACCTGCTGCCACTGGAGCGTGAGGTCGGCGCGAATCCGGATGACCGGCTGCTTGGGCCGCCCGGCCACGGTCATCAGGTGGCGGGAAAGCTCGGGCAGCGACACGCGCTGGCTGCCGAAATAAAAAAAGCCGGCGCGATCGATCGAGATGGCGATGAATTCGGTGTCCGGAGTCGATTTGTCCTGCAGCCGCTTCGATTCGCCGGGCAGGTTAACCGGGATGGTCTGCTCCTGTTGGATGAGCGGGGTTGCGATCATGAAGATGATCAGCAGGGTGAAGCCCAGGTCCACCATGTTGGTGATGTTGAGCTCCGCGACGGGATGCAGGTGTCGGGGGCGTCGGAAGATTCTGGCCATGGTCAGTCCTTCTTGGCTTCCAGTTCGATGCGGTCGGCCAGGCTGCTCGCGTAGTTCTCCAGCTCGGTGATCATCGTCTTCACGTTGCCGATGAGAAAATTGTAGCCGAAGACCGACGGGATGGCGACCACGAGGCCCGCGATGGTGGTGAGCAGGGCGGCCGAGACGCCGGGCGCCAGGGTCTGGATGCTGGCCGTCTGCAGGACCGAGACGGCGCTGAAGGCCTCCATCACGCCCCAGACCGTGCCGAACAGGCCCATGAAGGGCGCGCCCGAGACCAGCGAGGCGAGGATGATCATGCTGGCTTCATAACGGAGCGACTGGCGCGCGAGGGCGCGCTGGATGGCGTTCTCGGCATGTTCCAGGCGGGAACGCACGGTGTCGTTGCCCTTCTCCTTGCCGATGGCGGCGGCGCGCCAGTAGGCCTCGAGTGCGTCGGCCAGCAGGTCGGCGTAGGGAATGTCGCGCCGGTTGCGCATGTTCTCGGGGAGCTCGAGGATGTGGCGCTCCTGGCCGAGCCGGCGCTCGAACAGCAGGTTGAGCTGCCGCAGTTTCTTCAGTTCGGAATGTTTGCCGAGCATCACCGACCAGCCAAAGATGCTGAAAATCGCCAGCAATCCGATGACGGCCTGGCCCACCGGATCGGTGGTGAGGAAGACCTGCCAGACATTTACGGTGGACGCGATGACGGGGGACAGGAGGAGGCTGGGCATGTGGCGGAAGTGTTGGGGCGTTTGCGCGGGGCAATCAATGGAAATTCGAGTGCGCCACCGCTAACCAGCATTCACGGCGCTTACGAACTCACAGCCAACACCCCCCGCCCTGTCGGGCACCCCTCTTCATAGAGGGGATTTTCGGTAGCGTGGGTTTGACTCCCCTCTATCAAGAGGGGTGGCGCGAAGCGACGGGGTGTGTTGCCTTGGCATTAAGGAGGATGAATTGTCCGAGCTAAATCTGGTTGCGCGCCGCCGGCCCGATTGGTTCCCTAGGAGCACCTAGCCATATGTCTCCCAAGTCCAAAGCCACCGGCAAACTAATCTCCTTCGAGGGTTCCGAAGGCAGCGGCAAATCGACCCAGATCACCCGCCTCGCCGACCGCCTCCAGCAGGCCGGCCGCGAGGTCGTGGCCACGCGCGAACCCGGCGGCACCGAGATCGGCGAGCAGATCCGCAATATCATCGTCCATAACTCCCGGGGTGATGAGATGTGCCCCGAGACGGAACTGCTGCTGTTCACCGCCGCCCGCGCCCAGGTCGTGCGCGAGGTCATCGTGCCCGCCCTGAAACGCGGCGCCGTGGTCCTGAGCGACCGTTTCCTGGATTCTTCCACCGTGTACCAGGGCATTGCCCGCAATCTCGCCCCCGGTCCGGTGAGCGAGATCAACCGCTTTGCCGTCGGCAACGTCATGCCCGACCTCACCGTGGTCATCGACGTGCCGACCGAGATCAGCCTGCAGCGCGTCCGCCAGCGCGCTTCCGACCTGCCGGACCGCATGGAGCGCGAGAACATCACGTTCTACAAGAAGGTCCGCGAAGGCTACCTGTTGCTCGCCCAACAGTGGCCGGAGCGGGTCGTGATCCTCGACGGCACCCTCGCTCCCGACGCCCTCGACAAGAAAATCTGGGCCGTGGTCCAGAAACGCCTCGGGTGATTTTATGGATTCTGTCATCCTGAACGCAGTGAAGGATCCAGGTCTTGCTGTCGGGCGGGGTCGCCGCACCCCGCCGCGGCGGCATCAGCGATGCCGCCCTACAGTGTCTTCTGCTTGCCGCGCCGTAGCTCGCGCAGAGCGTAGGCGGGTCCTCTGATCATGCCCGAGGTCACTCCATGGCCCTCCGCACTTGAGGGCACCCCGACGGTCAGCGTCATCGAGCGCGCCATCGCGCGCCAGCGGCTCGCCCACAGCCTGCTGCTGCACGGGGAGAACCTCAGCACCCTCGCCTCGGTCGCCCACGCGATCGCCGACCGCCTCCTCAACGCCGATTGTTTTGTAGAAGGGGCTTTACGCCCCGACCAAACTGAATCGCGGGGTAAACCCGCTCCTACAGCCAAAGCAGCGCAGCAGCACTTCCCGCCGAAGCAGCATCCCGATTTTCTCGCGCTCCGGCCCGCCGGCAAATCCCGCCAGATCGCCGTGGACGCCATGCGCGAGATCATCGGCCGCACCCAGGTTTCACCGCAAATCTCCCACCGGAAGGTGCTCGTCGTCTATGAAGCGGACCGGATGAACGCTTCCACGGCCAACGTTTTTCTGAAGACCCTGGAAGAGCCGACCCCCAGCACCACCATTCTGCTCCTCACCACCCGGCCCTACGCGCTCCTGCCCACCATCCGCAGCCGCTGCCTGCACTTTCGTTTCACCGACGCCGGCCACGCAGCCCTGGCCGACGCCGCGCCCGAAACCCGCGCCCTGTGGGACGCCACGCGCACCGACTACGCCACGTGGCTGGGGCAGTTGACCGCCGGCGTCACCGAGAAGCGCGCCGTCGCCGACCAGGTCATGGCCGCCTATGGCCTCATCACGCGCTTCAACGCCGTGCTCGCCGCCGCGACCGACCAGATCTGGAAGCAGCAGAAGGAAAAGCTGCCGGAGGACATCGACGACGAGGAACAGGCCGCCATCGAGACCGGCATCGCTGTCGGCGTCCGTTCCAAGCTCTTTGCCGAACTGGAGCACGCCACCCGCGCCTTCGCGCAGCAAGCCCTCGCGGCCGGTGACATTTCCGCCCGCCGGTCCCTCGTCGCCGCCATCACCCAGCTCGAACACGACACCGGCCTGCTCCGGCTGAACCTGAACGAGTCAGTCGCCTTCGAAAATTTCCTGCTTTCGTCACTAAGGATCTGGGCCAAGCGATGAAGCCGGGGGAAGCCAGCAGGACACCGACGCTCCTCGCGATCGCCTGGCCGATCTTTGTCGAGCAGAGCCTGCGCATCCTCATCGGCACGGTGGACACCTTCATGGTCAGCCATGTGGCCGACGGTGCCGTGGCCGCGCTGGGGGTGTCCAACCGCCTGATCATGCTCGCGTTGATCTGTTTCAACTTCATCGGCATCGGCACGAGTGTGGTCATCACCCATCACCTCGGGGCCGGCGACAAAAAGGGCGCGGAGGGCATCGCCAAGACCGCCCTCGGGGTGAACCTCTGGATGGGGCTGGCCGCCAGCATTCTCATCTACCTCTTCAATGCTCCCCTGCTGCGCCTGATGCAGCTGCCCGACAGCCTGATGGTCTACGCCCTGCCCTTCATGTCGCTGATGGGTGGCACACTCTTTCTGGAGGCGATCAACACCGCCGTCGGGGCCATCCTCCGCGCGCACGGCAACACCCGCGACGTGATGTTTGTGACCGTGGGCCAGAATATCCTCAACATCGCGGGCAATTCGCTCGTGCTCTTCGGCTTCTTCGGCCTGCCGAAGTTCGGCGTCGAGGGCGTGGCCTGCTCCAGCGCGTTCAGCCGCATCGTCGCCACCACCGCACTGCTCATTCTGCTTTATCGGCGGTTGGGCATCCGCATCCACTGGCGGTCCCTCATCGACCTGCCCCGGGACCGGCTCCGCCGCATTTTGCACATCGGCCTGCCCGCCGCAGGCGAACACATGACCTACTGGCTGGCGTTCCTCCTCATCACCAGTTTCATCGGCCGCATGGGCGCGGAGAGCCTGTCGATCATGGCCTACTCGCAGACCGTGCAGGCCCTTGTGATCCTGTTCAGCCTGTCGCTCGGCCTGGGCACGGAAATTGTCGTCGGCCGCCTGATCGGCGCGGGGGATTTTGAGGCGGCCTACCGCCAGTTGCTCCGCAGTCTGAAACTCAGCCTCGGCCTCTGCGCCAGCGGCATTGTGATCATCGCCCTTATCGCCCCGCAGCTCATCGGGCTTTTCTCGCACGACCCGGCGGTGATCAAGGGCGGCACGCTGCTCCTGCGCATCTCGGTCATCCTCGAGCTGGGCCGCGTCTTCAATATCGTGGTGATCAATTCGCTGCGCGCCACCGGCGACGCCCGGTTTCCGGTCAAGGTCGGCATCGTCTGCATGTGGCTGCTCTGGGTGCCCAACTCGTGGTTCCTCGGCCTGCACCTCGGGTGGGGCCTCGTCGGCATCTGGATCGCCATGACCTGCGACGAATGGCTGCGCGGCATCATCATGTATCACCGGTGGGTCAAGCGCCGCTGGCTGCCCGCCGCCGAGCGCAGCCGGGCCGAGGTCATGCGCAACCACGTGCCGCTGGTCAACGAGACGTGAGGACCGGAATCAGTCGCCACGGATTTCACGGATGGGACATCAATCCACTTGCCTGTCACTCTGAGCGGAGCGAAGAGTCCAGCAGAAGGCTCGTAGCACTTCAGCGGATCGTTTATCCAACTGGATCCTTCGCTGAGCTCAGGATGACATTTCTTTGGTTTTATCCGTGTTCATCCGTGCAATCCGTGGCTAGGCTATTTTGGTCACCAGCCGCACGAACTCCGCCCGCTGATCCATGTGCGGATTGTGGCCGGCCTCGGCGATCACGTCGATCCGGGCGGCGGGAAAATATTTCCGGATGAGCGCCTCATCGCCACGGTCCGCATAGCGTGACCGGCCGCCGAGGACGAACTCCGCCGGCCCGGCAAAGCGATCCTCCGGCAGCAGGCAGTTCTTCTCCATGTCCGGCAGGGCCGCGGTCAGCACTGGCACGTTCACGATCCACCGCCACTGGCCGCCGTCACCCCGGTCCAGGTTGGTCGTGAGAAACTTCCTCATGCCCGCGCTGGGCACCCGGGCCTCGAACCGCAGTTCCGCCTCGCTGCGTGACGTCAGGCTGGCGAGATCGAGTTCGGCCACGGCGGCGAACTCACCGCGATGGGCCGCCCAGTTGTAATCCTTCGGCGCGATGTCCACCACGACCAACCGCTCGACCCGCGCCGGGTGCCGGCAGGCCAGCAGCATGGCCGTCTTCCCGCCCATGCTGTGGCCGACGAGGGCCGCCTTGGCCAGTCCCTGCGCGTCCATCCACCCGATGATGTCATCCATCATCACCTCATACGTCATCTCCGGCGCATGCGGCGACTTCCCGTGATTGCGGGCATCGAGGGCGAACACATGGAAATGCCTGGCGAGGTCGCGGCCCGTGCTCAGCCAGTTGCGCGTGGAGCCCAACAGGCCGTGCAGGACGATCAGCGGCGGGTGGCCCGCCCCGCCCAGGTCGAGGTGATGAAGTTTTACCACGAAGCTCACGAAGAACACGAAGCCGGCCGAGACCAAGAGGAAATTGCCTCGAATGCCCTGCATTTTCTTCGTGCCCTTCGCGGCTTCGTGGTTCAATAAAAACACTCCATGGCAGAAAAGCTCACGCCGATGATGCAGCAGTATTTCGAGGTCAAGCGCGGCCTCCCGGCGAACACCCTCCTGCTCTTCCGGCTCGGTGATTTCTACGAGATGTTCTTCGAAGACGCCGAGGTTGGTTCGCGCCTGCTCGGGATCACCCTGACCCGCCGGCAGGACACGCCCATGTGCGGCATCCCGCATCACGCGGCCGACAACTATGTGGGCAAGCTCCTCGCCGCCGGCAAGAAGGTCGCCATTTGCGACCAGGCCGAGCCCGCCACGGCCGGCAAACTCGTCAAGCGCCAGCTCACGCGGATTCTCTCCCCCGGCACCACGCTCGCCGCCAGCCAGCTCGATGCCGGGAAGAACCACTACCTTTGCGCCCTGACCCTGAACGACACCGGCCTGCACGCCGCGTGGCTCGACCTGTCCACGGGTGAGTTCCGCCTCGCCAGCGACCAGCGTCCGGAAAACCTCCTGCCCGTTCTTACCGCGCTCGATCCGGCCGAGCTCGTGCTCATCGAGGGCCAGCTGGAGAAATGGCGCGCCGCTCCGCACGAGGCCCACTCCGTCCACGCCCTGCACCAGTTCTGCGCGCCGCGGCTCTGTTCCGAGCTGCCCGGCTATCACTTCGAGGTCGCGGACGGAGCGAAGACGGTGATGGATGCGCTCGGCGTGCTCAACCTGCAGGGCTTCGGTCTCGCCCACTCCCATCCGGCCCTCGGTGCCGCCGGTGCCGTGGTCCATTACGCCACCGAGAATCTCTGCGCGAAGCCCGAGAACCTCCGCTCGCTGCAGGAATACCGCAGCACCCGCACGCTGCTGCTCGACCCGGCCACGTTGCGCAACCTCGAGATCTTCGCTTCCACCCGGGGCACCCGCGAGGCCTCGCTCCTCGGGGCCATCGACCGCACCACGACCGCCGCGGGCTCGCGCCTGCTGGAGCGCTGGCTGGCCGCCCCCGGGCTCGACCTGCCGGAAATCCAGCGCCGTCAGACCGTCGTGGGGGAATTCGTCGCCCAGCCCGGCGACCTCGCCCACCTCCGCGAACTGCTCAACAAGGTCCGCGACATTCCGCGCATTCTCAGCCGCCTCCAGAATCGCCTGCGCAATCCCCGCGAACTCGGCGGCGTGCGCGACACCCTCGCCCTGATTCCGTCCATCATCACGGGCCTCGACCTGCTGGATTCGCGCCTGGTCGACCAACCCGGCGGCGCGGTCGCGCAGATTCGCCGGCGTCTCACCGATCTCCCGCCCTTGCGCGAACTTCTCGCCCGCGGTCTCGCCGAGGAATTGCCCAATGATCTGCAGGACGGGAACTACATCCGGACCGGCTACGACCCCGAACTCGACCGCCTGCGCGGTCTCACCACGGACAACAAGACCTGGCTCGCCGACCTCGAGCGCAAGGAGCAGGAACGCTCCGGCATCAAGAGCCTCAAGGTCCGCTACACCTCCGTCTTCGGCTACTACATCGAGGTCACCAAGGCCAACCTCGCCAGCGTGCCCGCCGACTACGTGCGCAAGCAGACGACCGCCGGCGGCGAACGCTACGTGACCGAGGCACTCAAGCTGAAGGAGAAGGAAATCTTTTCCGCCGAGGAAAAGTCCCTCGCCCGCGAGCTGGAGTTGTTCGCCGCCTTGGTCGGCTCCGTCTTGGCCGAGGCCGCTTCGCTCACCGCCACCGCCGATGCCCTGGCCGAACTCGATGTGCTCGCCGGCTGGGCGGTGCTGGCGCGCGAATGGGATTACTGCCGCCCCGAGCTCGATGAAGGCGACAGCCTGGTGATCACCGACGGCCGCCATCCGGTCGTGGAGCAGATGATGAAGGTCGAGCGGCTGGGCCTCGCCGGCAGCTACACCTTCGTGCCCAATGACACCGCTCTCTCCGCCACTGGCACCCAGATCCAGTTGCTCACCGGGCCCAACATGGCGGGCAAGTCCACCTACATCCGCCAGGTCGCGCTCATCTCCCTGCTCGCCCAGATCGGTTGCTGGGTGCCGGCCCGGGCCTGCCGCCTCGGCCTTGTCGACCGCATCTTCTCCCGCGTCGGGGCCAGCGACGACCTCGCCCGCGGCAACTCGACCTTCATGGTCGAGATGAACGAGACCGCCAACATCCTCAACAACACCACGGACCGCTCGCTCATCATCCTCGACGAGATCGGTCGCGGCACCTCGACCTACGACGGCCTGAGCATCGCCTGGGCGGTGGTCGAGCACTTGCACCGCGCCGCCGAGCGTGGCCCGCGCACTTTGTTCGCCACGCACTACCAGGAACTCACCCAGCTGGACAAGCACCTGCCGCGTTTGAAGAACTACTCGGTCGCCGTGAAGGAGTGGAACGACGACATCGTCTTCGTCCGCCGCGTCGTGCCCGGCGCCGCCGACCGCAGCTACGGCATCCAGGTCGCCCGGCTCGCGGGTCTGCCGCTCACGGTCATCGAGCGCGCCAAGACGATTCTGGAGAAGCTCGAGTCCGACGACACCTCCGTCACGCTCTCCGCTCCGCAGGCCCGGCCGAAAAAGAAAATCACCATGCAGCCGGCGGACAACCCGCAGCTGGACCTATTGTGAATTTCGGCTCGCAGAGACGCGAGCCCTCCAGCAAACAGGAACCAGCCTTGGGGAGGGCCCGCGTCCCTGCGGGCCGCATCATGGGTTTTATTCAACCGACCGGGCTACCCGAACGCCGCCGCCCCGTGCATCAGATGCCATGGGACAGAGGCAATCGTTCCATTATTGTCTTTCTCCCGGTCTGCGTCCGGAACCGCCAGCCACTGCTGGCCAATCCGGTCAGGCATGAAACCATTCGCCAATGCTGGCAGAAGGCAGATGCATGGCTCGTTGGGCGCTATGTCATCATGCCTGATCACCTGCATTCATTCTGCGCGCCCGCGACATATCCTACCGAGTCGCTGCTGTCGTGGGTTTCCTATTGGAAACGGCGGGTCGCCTATGCTGCTGGGGGGAGTTTCTGGCAAAGGAATTTCTGGGATACGCAGCTGCGGCAAAGTGACAGCTACGCCGCCAAGTGGGAATATGAGAGAAACAACCCGGTTCGCGCAGGCCTGAGCCGCAGCCCCGACGACTGGCCATACCAAGGTGAATTGAACGTTCTTCGCTGGCATGATTAAGACGGCCCGCAGGGACGCGGGCCCTCCACCTCGTCCACTTCTGGAGGGCGCGCGTCTCTGCGCGCCGCACCACTCAATAAGCGGCTTGAAACTCCGGCGGCAGCGGCGCGCTGGCCTTGAAGGCGAAGGATTTTCCGCCGAACTCATAGGTGAAGCTGGTCTCCAGCGAGTGCAGGAAGAGCCGCTTGCTCTTGGTCGCCTTGGCGAATTCCCGGTTCAAGGCGAAGTCGCCGTAGGTCTGGTCGCCGATGATCGGCAGGCGGCGCTTGGCACACTGCACGCGCAACTGGTGGCTGCGGCCGGTGCGCGGCTCGAGCCGGATGAGGGAGGTGGAAAAGTTTTTCTGGCTGTGCCGGATGACCTCGAAATGCGTTTCCGAGGGAATGTTGCCGATGGTGGCCGTGCGGACGCGCCCGCCCTTTTTATTTACCGCGAGCAGATCGCGCCAGACCTCCGTCTTGGTGTGCGGGTGGCCGAAGACGAGGGCGTTGTAAGCCTTGCGCACCTGTTTCTGGGCAAAGTGCTCGCGGATCACGGCGGCGAGCTTTTCGCTGGCGGCGGTGAGGATCACGCCGGAGGTCGCCGAGTCGAGGCGGTTCAGCAACCAAAGTTTGCGGAGAGCGCCATCGGGGGTGGTCCAGTGGAAGCACTGGGCTTCCTTGTCGTAGCGGCAGGTCAGGAGCGAGCGCGGCTCGTCCTGCGACTCGTTGGGGTGCGACAGCAGGCCGGACGGCTTGTCAAAGGCCGCGAGGCCGTTGGCATCCTTGACCAGCAGGCGCACCTCGGCGCGGAGCGGCAGCGTTTCCCAGAAATCTCCCGGCAGGGCGCTCACACTCACTGGTAGTAGAAGGCGAAGGTCAGGGTCTGTTCCTCGCCGAGCACGGCAATCATCTGCTCGGTCCACTTGCGGTAGGGTTGCCGGGCCTGGATCGCATTCTGGCAGGAGAGCACGCCCTGCTTGCCGGCATCGGAGTCCTCCACCTTGACGATGTCCGTCTCGCCCTTGGCATTGATCTTGAAAGTGATGGTGACCTGCGACCCGCGCGGCGGGGAAACCCGGCTCTCATTGAGAATGCTGTACCACTGGACCTGCACGATCTCGATGAGCTCGTTGATGTATTCGCCGTATTCGCTCCACCGGGCGTCGATGCCGGTCACGCCCAGGTTGGCGACACCGGCGATCCGGTTGGTCAGAATCGTGGTGCGGGGGGCGGTGAGCCGCGGGCGGGCCTTGGGCTGCGCCTTCTGGGTGGCGGTCATCGCCACCAGGCCGCCCTCCGCCGCGGTGGCCTCGCGGGCACCCTCGGCGCTCTGGTCGGCATGGGTGGTCGGATTCTTGGACTTGGCAATGTTGGTGGCGATGCCGTCCTCCGCCTTGCCCTCGGTTTTCTCGAAGCCGTTCAAGGGGACCTGCTCCATGCGCGCCTGCTGCTCCGTGCGCTGCTCATCCTCGGTCTTGGTGCTTTCGGGCATGGCGGCGGCGCCGAGCTGCGGCTTGGACAGGTCGCCGGTCACGATGGAGGACTCGTTTTTGATTTTGTCCTGCGCATTGGTGATGCTCGGGCGGTGCTGGGGATCGAGCTCCGTGGCTTTTTCCAGTTGGGCCGACTGCTGGTTGCGGTTGCTGAAATTGTCGGTCTTGTCCGGCTCGTTCGCCGGGGCGTCGGGGTTGGTGTCGACGAACTGGAACGGATTGCGCTCTTTCTCCGGCGCTTTCATCTGGTCCAGTTGAAAGTCAAAGGTCTTGCCCCGGTTGGTGTTCTTGACGCTGATGCCGGTGTGCACGCCCGAGAATGAATCGAAGGCGAACTGCGGCGACAACAGCACTAGGATAACGTGGAACAGCAGCGTGCAGACGATCCCGATCAAAATGGAGCGATCGGACGTATCCTTTTCGGGCGCGAGCGGGTCCTGGCCGGGTTCTGCAAATAGGGTGGTCACTGGTTTTATATCAACGCCCTAGACCCGCCTGAGTCAAAAGTTGTTTCATTTCTTCGACGGGAAGGCCGACAATATTGGTGAGCGAGCCCGTGTAATGGTCCACAATGAGCTCGCCCTGCTCCTGGATGGCGTAGCCGCCGGCCTTGTCGAGGGTGTGCACCCGGCTCAGGTAGAGCTCGATGACAGCCTCGTCCAAGGGCCTGAGGGTCACCTCGCTGGCGACGCCCCGGTCCAGCTTCAGGCCGTCCCGCACCCGACGCACGGCCAGCCCCGTGAACACCGTGTGCGCCCGTCCGCTCAGCATCCGCAGCATGGCCCGGGCCTCGGCGGCATCGCGCGGCTTGTTGAGCACCGTCCGGTCGACAAACACCGTCGTATCCGCCCCGATCACGGTGGCGTCGGGGTGACGCGCGGCCACCCACTCGGCCTTGAGCGCGGCATTGTGGCGCACCATCTCGCGCGGGTCGGCGTCGGGCGCCTCGTGCTCGGTCACCTCGGCGGGGATGACCGTGAAGGCGTAACCGAGCTGCGCCAGCAGTTCGCGGCGCCGCGGCGAGGCGGAAGCCAGAATCAGTTGCGGTGTTTTTCCCTCTAACAGCATGGCGGTTTGGCCTGTCATCCGTAGCCTTGGCGAAGGATGATGGTTGACGCTGGATTGCTTCGTCACCGCTCTCCTCGCAATGACAAAGTCAGTGGGTATTCGTGACTTGGGGTTGCAAGGCAGCCCTTTACCCTCAAATTGTGCCCTCCCATGCGCATCGGTCTGGCTCAGATCAACACCATCGTCGGTGATCTCACCGGCAACAGCCGCCTCATTGAGGAGGCGTATCAGGCATTGGTCGCGCAGGGCGCCGAGCTCGTCGTTTTCCCCGAACTCGTCGTCAGCGGCTATCCGCCCCGCGACCTGCTGTTCAAGAAACGCTTCGTGACCGATGTCGAGCAGGCGACGCGCCTGCTGGCCACGAAGATCGGCCCCGTGCCCGCCGTCATCGGCTACACCGAGTCCAACACCAGCGGACAAGGCCGCCCGGCCTACAACTCCGCGGCCTTCTGCCATCAGGGCAAGATTCTCGCCTCCGCCCGCAAATGCCTCCTGCCCACCTACGACGTCTTCGACGAGGACCGCTATTTCGAGCCGGCCGCCGCGCCGACGGTCGTCGAGTTTGGCGGCCAACGCATCGGCCTCACCATCTGCGAAGACATCTGGACCCACGCCATGATCTCGACCCGCCGGCTCTACAACGGGGTCGAGCCCGTCCGCCAGCTCGCGGCGCAGCGCTGTGACCTCATGGTCAACCTTTCCGCCAGCCCGTGGAACCACGGCAAGGGCAGCGTGCGCCACACCCTCGTCTCCGACACGGCCCGCCAACTCGGCTGCCCGGTCGCCTACGTCAACGCCATCGGCGGCAACGACGAACTCCTCTTCGACGGCCGCAGCCTCGTGACCGACGCAACGGGCCGGGTGCTCGGCGGCCTCGCCGCGTTCCGCCCGGAACTGAAAGTGATTGATGTCTTATGTGGGCGGGGTGCCCCCACCCCGCATAACGTCACGCCGGGTGAGGGCACCCGGCCCACAAAAGCAACTTCCGCCACCATCCATCCGACCTTCGAGCGCGAGGAACTCGCCGACATCCATGACGCCCTCGTGCTGGGCGTGCGCGACTACGCACAGAAAACCGGCTTCAAGAAAGCGCTGCTCGGCCTCTCCGGCGGCATCGACTCCGCCCTTACCGCCGTCATCGCCGCCGAGGCCCTCGGTCCCAAGAACGTCATCGGCGTCAGCCTGCCTTCCGTAATCTCCAGTCAGCACAGCCGCGATGACGCCGCCGCCGTGGCGAAGAACCTGGGCATCGAGTTCCACACGCTCTCGATCGCCGATGTGGTCGCGGCCGGGGAGAAGACCCTCGCGCCGCTCTTCGCCGGACGCCCTCGCGACATCGCCGAGGAAAACATCCAGGCCCGCGCCCGCGGCCTGCTGCTCATGGCCATCTCCAACAAATTCGGCGCCCTGCTCCTCACCACGGGCAACAAGAGCGAACTGGCTGTTGGCTACTGCACACTCTACGGCGACATGTGCGGCGGCCTCGCCGTCATCAGCGACGTGTTCAAGACGCAGGTCTACGCCCTCTCCCGCTGGATCAATCGCGCCAAGGAAATCATTCCCAGCAGTTCGATCGACAAGGCGCCCAGCGCCGAACTGCGCCCTAACCAGACCGATCAGGACAGCCTCCCGCCCTACGATGTGCTCGACGCCATCCTCAAGGGTTACGTCGAAGAAGGCCTGTCGCGCGCCGATCTCGTCGCGCAGGGCTTCGCCCAGGCCGTGGTCAACGACATCATCCGCAAGGTCGATCTCAACGAATACAAGCGCAAGCAGGCCGCCCCCGGCCTGAAGATCACCCCTCTCGCCTTCGGCGTCGGCCGGCGCATCCCGATCGTGCAGAAATATGTCAGCTAGTTTTTGAACCACTGATTGGCACTTATGAGCACTGATACCCCCCTCCAAACAGAACATGATGCAGACGGCTACGCTCTGATTGGCTCCTGCTTTGAAGTCTATAACGAAATGGGAGACGGTTACCTGGAGGATGTCTATCAAGAGAGCCTTGAACTCGAACTGACTGATCGTGGAATTCCTTATGTCGCTCAACCTAAGTTGGCGATTTTCTACAAGGGACGCGCTCTGCGGAAACACTACGAAGCGGATCTAATCGTGCTCGATAAGATCATCGTCGAACTGAAGGCGGTCAAAACCTTGCTGCCTGAACACGAGGCCCAACTTCTCAATTACCTCAAAGCCACCGGTCGCAAAGTTGGCTATCTGGTCAATTTCGGAGCTTTCCCTAAACTTGATTGGCGTCGGCGCGTTCGCTGAAATTCCCTTCTGCATAAGTGCCTATAAGTGCTCATCAGTGGTTAAAAATGTCTTCCTCCGAATCCCTTTTCGCCCGCGCGCTGCAGCTCATCCCCGGCGGCGTGAACTCGCCCGTCCGGGCGTTTCGCTCGGTCGGCGGCGCGCCGTTCTTCACGAAATCGGCGAAAGGCGCGACGCTCACGACGGCGGACGGACGCGAACTGATCGACTTCGTCTGCACCTGGGGTCCGGCCATCCACGGTCACAACCACTCGCGCATCAAGGCCGCCATTGCCGCCGCGTTGGAGCACGGCACGTCGTTCGGCACGCCCAATCCCTACGAGGTGGCTATGGCCGAGCTGATCGTCTCGTTCTTCCCGTCGATCCAGAAGGTCCGGATGTGCAGCAGCGGCACCGAAGCGACGATGTCGGCCATCCGGCTGGCGCGTGGTTTCACGAAACGCGACAAGATCATCAAGTTTGCCGGCTGCTATCACGGGCACAGCGACTCGCTGCTCATCAAGGCCGGCTCCGGTGCGCTCACACACGGCCACCCCGACAGCGCCGGCATTCCTGCTTCCTTCGCGCGCGAGACGGTCGTCCTGCCCTTCAACGATCCGGCCGCCCTTGATGCCGCCTTCTCGGCCAACCCGGGTCAGATCGCGTGCGTCATCCTCGAGCCCTACATCGGCAACGTCGGCTTCATCAAGGCCGACGCCGGCTACCTGCAACACGTGCGCAAGGCCACTGCGACCAGCGGCGCGCTGCTCATCTTCGACGAGGTGATGACCGGCTTCCGTCTCGCCCGCGGGGGCGTGCAGGAGCTGGAGAAAATCACGCCCGACCTCACCTGCCTCGGCAAGATCATCGGCGGCGGCCTGCCCGTCGGTGCGTTCGGCGGCCGCGCCGATATCATGGATCTTCTCGCTCCGCTCGGGCCGGTCTATCAGGCCGGCACGCTCAGCGGCAACCCGCTCGCCATGGCTGCGGGTATCGCGCAACTGGAATTGCTCGACGAAGTGAAACCCTACGCCCGGCTCGACGCCCTCGGCCGCCAAGTCTGCACCGCCGCCCTCGCCGCCGCGAAGACCAAGGGCATCCCGCTCCAAGCCCCGCAATGCGGCTCGATGTTCAGCCTGTTTTTCACCGCCACCCCGGTCCGCGACATGACCAGTGCCCTGACCTCGGACGCCAAGCTCTTCGTCCGGTTCTTCCATAAGTGCCTTGAAGGCGGGGTCTACCTGCCGCCCAGCGCCTACGAGGCCTGGTTCCTCAGCACCGCGCACGAGGGCAAGGCCGTTGACCGGGCTTGCGAAGTCATCACTGACGCCATTAAGTCCCTCTAAGTTCACCGACGTTCGCACGTCGTGATTATTAACCACCACGGCACCACGACACCACGCATGAACCACCGCGGCCTTATCCTTTGTGTCCTTGGTGTCGTTGTGGTGAAAATTCTTTCCGCCCAGCCGCTGAGCGCCCCGTTTATCACGATCGACGAGTTGCAGCCGGGCATGAAGGGCGAAGTCTGGACCGTTTTCAAGGGACACGAGCCCGAGCCCTTCGGCGTGAAGGTGACCGGCGTCCTCCGCAATGCCCTCGGCCCCGGCAAGAGCATGATCTTGTGCGAACTCACCGACCCGCGCGTCCAGGGCATGGGCGCCGTGGCGGGCATGAGCGGGAGCCCGCTCTACATCGACGGCAAGCTGGCCGGAGTCCTTTCCTACCAGATCCAGCGCTTCGAAACCGTGCGCTACGCCGGCTTCACGCCCATCAAGGACATGCTGGAAGTCAGCGCCCTGCCCACGGGCAAGGAAGGCCTCTCCCCCGTGCCGATACCCATCAAGGGCAACAACGCCCGCGCCGCCTCGCTTGAGGGGGACATCCGGCCGCTCTCCCCGGCTTTTGCCGCCGGCGGACTCTCGCCCCAGGTGGCCGAGCTGCTCGCCCCGCAGTTTCAGGCGCTGGGTCTCGCCTTTAATTCCCTCGGCGGCAGCGCCGATGCGGGCAATCCGGAGTCCAAAATCGAAAATCCAAAATCCTTGCAGCCCGGCGGTGTCGTGGCCGTCGCGCTCGCCGTCGGCGACATCACGATCGCCGGCACGGGCACCGTTTCGCGCGTCGATGGCAACCACATCCTCGCCTTCGGCCACCCGATGATGTCGCTCGGCGCCACCGAACTGCCGATGGCCTCGGCCGAGGTCGTCACGATTCTGCCCAGCCAGTTGAATTCCATCAAGGTCAGCAACACAGGCGGCATCATCGGCTCGTTCAGCCAGGACCGGCTCTCCGGCATCTACGGCGAACTCGGCCGCCTGCCGGCCATGGTCCCGGTGGAGATCAACTTCCCCGCCCGCCTTAACCGCAAGTCCCTGCATTTTTCCGTCATCCGTCACGAGCAGGTACTGCCCATCATCGCCGCGACCGGGCTCGCGCAGGCCGTCATGGGTTCCAACGAGTCCGGCTTCACCCGGGGCTTCCGCGTGACCACCACCGTCGATTTTCCGGGCTCGGCGCCGGTCGTGCTCAGCCAGCTTTACCCGGGCCCGCAGGGCTTCAACCAGGGTCTGACCGACTTCGTGGGCAACCTCTCGCTGTGGCTTTTCAACCCTTACGAGCGCATTTTCCCCGAGCGCATCCGCTTCAGTGTCGAGAGCACCCCGGACACGCCGCAGGGCGTGGTCGAGCTCCTGCAGGTCTCGCGCAACGAGGCCGCGCCGGGTGAACACCTCGACCTCAGCGTAGGCTGGCGCGGCTACCAGCGCACCGCCGCCACCGAGTCGCTGGCTCTCGACATTCCCCGCGGGTGGGCCGGCAAGGACCTGGAGGTCATCCTCACGACGGGTCCGTTGCTCGATGAACTCACCGGCCAGTCGCACACGGTCCAGATCGCCCAACTGCGCAGTTTTGAGGAATATATCTCCGCGCTCCGTGAATTCCGCCAGTCCGAGGGGCTCTACGTGGCCATCGTCGAAAGATCCCGCCTGCTCACCGACCAGCGCGCCACCACCCCGGACATGCCGGGCTCGCTGGAGCGCATCGCCCGCGGCGCCGACGAGACCCGTTTCCAGCGCCGCGACGCCCTGACCCCGCTGTGGGAACGGCACATTCTCCCGGGCATGCTCTTCAACATCCTGATCCGCAAGCCGCTCAACGTCACCGACTGAGCCACCACGAAATACACTAAAAACACGAAATGAAGCCATCCGTTGTTCACGCAATTCGCTCCCATCCGCTTCTGCCTCCTTTCGTGCCTTTCGTGTGTTTCGTGGTGACCTGCCTCGGTCTTCGCGCCGACCCGCTGACCAAGCAGCAGGACATTGATTTCGGCCGCGACGTGGCCAGCCGCAACCTCAAGGGCCTCGCTGCGCGCTCCGACGGGCGCCTCCTTCCGGGCCCGGTCTTCACCGATCTTAGCGGCCCGAAAATCGGCGACATCCTCTGGACCCTGAAACCGGCCGGACCCAACCGGTTCCTCGTCGGCACCGGCCCGGATGGCAAAGTGCAGGAGGTCACCTTCAATCCCAAGGACAACTCCTACACGGTCCGGGAAATCGCCGATGTCGCGGAGACCCAGGCCATCGCCCTGCTCCCGCTCGCCGACGGCAGCCTGCTGATCGGCACCTCGCCCACCGCGGCACTTTATCTCGTCAAGGACGGCAAGATTGTCACCCGGGTGCCGCTGCCCGCCGACTCCGTTTTCGATTTGCTTGCCCTGCCCGATGGCACCGTGCTGGCCGCCACTGGCAATCCCGGGAAAATCTACCGCCTCGACGTGAAGAAATTCACCGGGGCCGGGATGATCGAGGGCAAGATCGACAGCGACGCCCTGCTCGTCGAACGCGGGGTCACGCTCTTTGGCGAAATCCGCGACCGCAACGTCCGGCGGCTCGCGCGGCTCACCGACGGCCGCATTGTCGCCGGCTCCGCGCCCAAGGGCAATGTCTACAGCTTCCCGGCCGCCGGGGGCGCGCCGCTCTTTCTGCAGGAGAACCGCGACGCCGAGGTCGTGGACCTGCTTCCGCTCGAGGACGGCAGCTTCTACGCGGGCATCGTCTTCAGCGCCGGTGATGTCTTCCGCCTCGCCAAGTCCGCCGACGCCAAGGATGGCCCCGGCCCGAGGGATCTTTTCAAGGACAAGGAACCCAAGCCCGCCTTCATCGGCCGCAGCTCGGTCGTGCGCTTCCCGGCGGAAGGATTTCCCGAATCCACCGTCAACAAGACCGGCATCTCCCTCTACCGGCTCGCCCGGTACGGCGACTGGCTGTTGCTCACGGCGGGCGAGCAGGGTGATGCCTTTGGCTATGACCCGGTGGCGCGCCGCTCGCTCACCTTCGCGGGCAGCGCCTCCGCCCAGTTGAGCGACCTGGCGGCGCTCGGTGGCGGGCGCTTTTTGATGTTGCGCAACAACGCCCCGGGCCTGGCCGTGCTGAGCTTCGCCGAGGCCACCGTGCGCGAGCTTGAGACCAAGCGCCTCGATCTCGGCCAGGCCGCCGAACTCGGGGCCGTCCGCTTTCCGCGCCTGCGCGGTGTCGAGCTGGCCGCGCTCAAGCTCGAGGCCAGCACCAACTATGGCGGCGACGAGCTCGAGGGCTGGTCGGCTTGGACCGAGTTGAAGGTGGGCGACGGCGCCTTTCAACCCGCCGGCCTGCGCGGCCGCTATGTGCGCTACCGGCTGCACGTGCCCGGCAGTGCCGCGGATTTCCAGATCGACCGGGCCACACAATATTACCTGCCGCAGAACCGCCGCCCCACTCTGGGGGATTTCAGGATTTTCCCGCCGAATAACGGCCTCGTGCCCGCCAGCGAGCCGCCGGTGAATGTCATCTCCACCGTCGGCCAGATGCTTTTCCCGACCTCGCGGGACGGCAAAGAGGACAATCCCGAGAAACGCAAGGGCTCGTTCCTCAGCAGCCAGGTCATCCCCCAGCCCGGCACACAGGTGGTCTACTGGACGGTGAATGATCCCGACGGCGACACCCTCGCCTACACTTTTTCGATCCGGCCCGACGGCTCCGATGCCTGGACCGATCTCGCCGTCCGCAGCACGGACAACTATGTGCAGTTTGAGACGGGCGGCATGGCGGAAGGACTCTACCTCACGCGCCTCATCGTGGCGGAACAGGCCCCGCGTCCCGCCGCCCAGCGCCTCACCTACACTTTTGAAACCGACAGCCTGCTGGTGGATCATACCCCGCCGGTCATGGTCACCTCCACTATCAAGCGCACCAATGGCAGCCTGTTCATCACGGTGTCCGGCCGGGATGCCCTTTCCTTGCTGGAAGGCATCGAGGTCGTGCTGAACAACGGCACGCGCGAGGTCATGCTGCACCCGGTGGACGGCCTGCTGGACGGCCGCGAGGAAACCTTCATCGCCGAGTTCACCGAGGCCAAGGCCGCCGGTGCCACCTCGGCCGAAGTCATCCTCTACGACCAGGCCGGCAACGCGTCCTCGACACGGCTGGCGGTGAAGTGATTGAACACAAAGGAGCGAAGCAGCTAAGTCAGGTTCGGATTAAATAGTCGGTTAATGCCGTCATTGTATCTCGGTTGACGGGACCGTGACGCTGCCGTGTAGTGGCGCGGTTTGCCCGTTCCGAAATGAATCCCTCCACGTCCGCTTCCCCTTTCCGCCGCCGTTGGCTCTGGGTCGTGCTCGCGGTGGTGTCGCTCGGTTCCGCCGCCCTTTCCTACCGGTTGTTTCCGATAATTTTTCCGGTCGTGTCCCTCGACATCCGCATGGACCGGACGCATGCCATCCAGTCCGCCCGCGCGCTGGCAACGGCCCAGAAGTGGGGCCCGGCGGACGGCGTGCGCGACGTGGCTTCCTTTGGGGGCGATCCAGCCCAGGCTTTCATCGAGCTCGAGGGCGGCGGCAAACCCGCCTTCGCCGCATTGCTGCGCGACGACCACTACTCACCTTACACGTGGCGGGTCCGGCTCTTCAAGGATTCCGAGACCAACCAGACCTTCGTGCGTTTTCGACCTGGCGGAGAACCCTACGGCTTCGACGAGACGCTGCGCCAGCAAACGCCCGGAGCGGTCCTGACGGCTGACCAAGCCCGGGAGATCGCCGAAACCGCCGCCCGCGGCGCCCCGTGGCAACTGCCGCTCGAGCGTTTCAAGCCGGTCGAGACTTCACTCGTGAAACGGCCGGGCGGACGCATTGACCATACGTTCATCTACGAACGCCCCGACCAGAAGCTCGGCGAGGGCCGGCTGCGGCTGAAACTGGTTGTGAGCGGCGACCGGCTGACCGCGCTCAATCATTTTGTGAAGATACCCGAGGCCTTCACCCGGCGCTACGAGGAGATGCGGTCCGCCAACAACGGGATTGCCGCCGGCGGCAGCATCGCGCTGGTGCTGCTTTATATTCTGGCCGGTTGCATCGGCGGCTTTTTATTCCTGCTGCGTCAGCGGGCCGTCCTCTGGCGCCAGCCGCTCATCGCTGCCGCGGTGGTGGCGGGGGTGCAGATCGCCGCCGCCCTCAATGCCTGGCCGCTGGCCTGGATGAACTACGATACCGCTCTGTCGGCGGGTGGTTTCATCACGGAGCGCCTCGTGATGCTGCTGACCGGCAACCTGGTTCTGGGCTTTGTTTTTTTCCTGTCTTTCCTCGCCGCCGAGGGCCTGACGCGCCGGGCCTTCCCGCAGCATCCACAGCTCTGGCGCCTGTGGTCGCGCGAGGCCGCACCGTCGCCCGAGATCCTGGGGCGGACGGTGGGCGGCTACCTGCTGGCCGCAATCATGCTCCTCTATGTGGTGGGATTCTATTATTTCGCCATCGGCAAACTCGGCTGGTGGTCGCCGTCGGAGGCACTGGTGGATCCGGATTCGCTCGCCCACTATTGGCCGTGGCTGACCCCGCTGGCCAACGCCGCGCAAGCCGGCATCTGGGAGGAGATGCTCTTCCGCGCCGTGCCGCTGGCCGGGGCCGCCCTGCTGGGCAACCGCTTCGGCGGGCGTAAATGGTGGATTGCCGGGGCGTTTGTCCTGCAAGCCGTGGTGTTCGCCGCCTGCCATGCGAACTACCCGGGCCAGCCGGCCTATTCGCGGCTGATCGAACTTATTTTGCCCTCGTTTCTGTTCGGCGCCCTCTATCTGCGCTTCGGTCTGCTGGCGGGCATTGTGCTGCATTTTACCTATGACGTCGTGCTGATGGCCCTGCCGCTCTTCGCCGCCTCGGCCAGCGGAATCTGGATCGACCGGACCCTTGTCGTACTGCTCTCCCTGCTGCCGCTCTGGCTGGTGCTGTGGCGCCGGCGGCAGGCGGGAAGCTGGACAGGATTGTCCGCGGCCTTGCGCAACAGCGCGTGGCAGCCACCCGCCCTGCCGGCCGAGGCCGGAGTGACCGCCACCCCGTTTGCCGTGCCAACTGGCATTTCCGCTAAAAGAACCAGAGTGGTCATGGTCGCCGGCCTCGCCGGGCTCGTGGCGTTGATCGCCACGGCCTCCCTGACCGGGCTCGGCCCGCCGCTAAAAGTCAGCCGCACCGAAGCCATTGGCTCGGCGCAGGCCGAACTGGACCGCCGCGGCGTGAAACTGCCCGCCCATTTCCGCGTCGATGCATCGGTCGCCGGCCGGCCGGTAAATGTGGATCGCTTCGTCTGGCAGACGGCCGGGCGCGAAGGCTATGAGGCGTTGCTCGGCCTCTACTTGCCCGAGGCCAGGTGGCGCGTGCGGTTTGCGACCTTCCAAGGTGATGTCGCCGAGCGGGCCGAGGAATGGGATATCGGCATCGCGGGTGACGGCCGGGTGCTGCGCATCGATCATCATCTGCCCGAGGCTCGCGCCGGTGCGACGCTGACCGAGGCGGACGCACGGCTGCGCGTGCACGCCGCGCTCAAGGACAAGTGGGGGCTCGACCCCACGGCGATCAAGGAAGTATCTGCCACATCGACCAAACATCCCGCCCGCACGGATTGGACGTTTGTGTTTCGCGATCCGGCGGTAAAATCGCTCGTCGCCGGCGAAGCCCGCCTGCAGGTGGAACTCGCTGGTGAGGAAATCGCGGACGCCTTCCGCTTCGTGTTCGTGCCGGAGGATTGGGAGCGGGCCGACCGGGCGCTGCAGTCCAGCTTCAAGACCGGCAATGTAATCAAGGGCGTCGCCACCGCGATTTTGTTTCTGACCGGCATTGGGCTGGCTTTGGTGGCCTGGAACCGGAAAAAACTGGCCGGCCGCCTGGCCCTCACTCTGTTCGGCCTCCTGTTTGGCTGCATGCTGCTGGTGACTTGGAACCGCTGGCCGGCGACCGTGGCGGGATTTTCCACCGCGCAGCCCCGGCAGTTGCAGCAAACCATGGCCCTCGTTGGCCCGCTGGTGGGCGGACTTTTTGCCGCGGGCAGTATCGCTCTGCTCGCGGGTCTGATCGCCCGCTGGGTGCGCCCTTCGCCGGTTGATGAACGCGGCGCCCTGTTCCTCGGCGGCAGCACGGGACTGGCGATCACTGGCGGCTTCGCGCTGGTGCAACTGCTGCGCGCCGGCGCCGATCCATCCTGGCCGTCCACGGGCGCGGCGGCGGACTACCTGCCTTGGTTCACCCCCGCGCTCGGTGCCGTCATGCAGTTTTTCTCCCGTACCGCCCTGCTGCTCTTTGCCTTTGCGGCGCTGGACCGGGCGACCGGCGGCGGTCAGCGCCAGCGTGCCGCCACCGCCGTGCTGGCCTTTGTCGCCTGCGCCGTGTTGTTCCTATCTGGCGGCGGGGTGAGCGTGGGCTGGTGGCTAGCCACGGCGGCGGCCACCGCCCTGGTCTTGCTCGCGGTCTATCTCTTCATCCTCCGCCACGACCTCACCCTGCTGCCCCTGGTCTTGTCCGTCAGCCTCGCCGCCAATATCCTGCTGGACGGTCTGCCCCGTGCCCACCCCGGGGCCCTACCCGCGGCAATACTGGCCGCCGGGACACTGCTCGGTCTCGGCTGGTGGTCGACCCTCACGTTGCGCCGTGTCGCCCTGGCCCGCGCTGCCGAGAAAGCAGCGCCCGCAGGCTGAAGAAGCTGGGGCGTGTTTTGCAAAATGCGTTGTCATCGCGAGGCCCGTAGGAGCGGGCCGTGGCGATCCAGCTGGATCGCTTCGTCGGCCCACGGAGTGGACCTCCTCGCAATGACCTTTTCCTAAGCCCGCGGATGGGCCTTGGCGTGGATTTCCTTCAGCCGGGCGACGCTGGTGTGCGTATAAATCTGCGTCGTGGTCAGGCTGGCGTGGCCGAGGAGTTCCTGCACCGAGCGCAGGTCGGCCCCGGAATTGAGCAGGTGCGTGGCGTAGGAATGCCGCAGCTTGTGCGGCGTGATGTCCATCGGCAGGTCGGCCAGCGCGAGATACCGCTTCACGAGTTGCTGCACCGCGCCGACCGTGAACCGGCGGCCATGCTCGGTGATGAGCACCGGCGATTCGCGATCGCTGGCCTTGGCGTGAGTGTCGCGGAATTTCTTCAATACCGCCATCGCCGCATCGCCCAGCGGACAGATCCGCTCCTTGCGGCCCTTGCCCAGCACGCGGGCGCTCCCCGTGCTGAAATCAATCGCCCCGTAGTTCAGCGCCACGAGTTCGCTCACGCGCAGGCCGCCGCCATAGAGCAGCTCCAGCACCAGCCGGTCCCGCAGTGCGGTGAACGCATCGACCGCCTCGTTCTGCAGCAGCTTTTGCGGACCACCGAGCAGCTTGAGCATTTGCGGCTCGGTCAGAAACTTCGGCAGAGCTTTTTCCAGCTTGGGCAGTGGCACACCCGTGAATGGATTCCGGGTGAGTTTCCCTTCGCGCATCCAGTAGCGATAAAAGGTCCGCAGGCCCGACACGTGGTTGTGCAGTGTGCGGCGGCCGTAGCGCCGCTGCGCCTCGATGACAAAATCCCGCACCTCCCGCACCGTCAGCCGTCCAAAGTCCCCCGCCCCGCGGCCGGTCTGCTTCAACCAGCGGAAATAATCCTCGAAGGCCTGCCGGTAGTTGCGGACCGTGTACGCGGAGTAGCGCCGCTCCTTGGCCAGGTAATCGAGAAACGGCTGCAGCCACTCGGCGGCGACCGCCGGAGGCAGAGTCGGCTCAGGCGCGGGACTGGACGCGGGTTTCGACATCACGCATCACGCGGTCACATTCCTTGCGCAGCGCCATCTCGGGATCAATCCCGGCGCGGCGGCAGGCGGCCGCCAGCTCGAACAATTGGCGTCCGGCCGCAGCCTCGGTGAGGCCCAACGTCAGTTGCGCCACGTGCCGGTCGTCCACCACCCCGTCGGCCGGCAGCGAGTTCTTGGCAATGCGCTTCACGACTTCCTCGGCAAACATCAGGGCGGGCAGTCGCGGGGGCAGTGCCTTGAAAACGGCGGACTCGGTCTTGCCGGCAGCGGCTTTTTCGCTGGCCTTCACTTTCTCCCAGACCTCGATGACCTCGGCGGAGTTGTCGGCGCGGCCGTCACCGAACACGTGTGGGTGGCGGCGGATGAGCTTCGCGTTGATCTCGCGGGCCACGTCGTCGAAGTTGAAATCGCCGCGCTCGGCGGCGAGCTGGGCGTGAAAGACCACCTGGATCAGCACGTCGCCCAGTTCCTCGCGCATGTGCGGGATGTCGTGGCGGTCGATCGTGTCGAGCAGCTCGCTGCACTCGTCGATCAGGCAGCGTGCGAGCGTCTGGTGCGTCTGTTCCCGGTCCCACGGACAGCCGTCGGGCTCGCGGAGCCGGGCCATGGTCTGGCGGAGTTCGTCAATGGGACTCATCGTTTTTGAGTAACCACGAAATACCCCAAACACACTAAAAAACACCCGGTATTTTCCTGTTCCTTTCGTGTGTTCCGTGTATTCCGTGGTGACCCACATGGACAAGTTGACCGAAATCATGGCCCACAAGCGCCGCGAGATCGCGCCGTTGCTGCGTCCGGTCTTCGCTGACGAGCTGGCGGAGATCAACCGCAAGCTCCCCCGCCCGCCTTCGTTTCTGTCCGCCCTGCGCCGGCCCGACGGCAAACTGGCCGTCATTGCCGAGATCAAGCGCCGCTCGCCCTCGGCCGGGGTGATCAAGGAGAATGCCTCGGCGGTGGAACAGGCCCGCGGCTACCGCTCCGCCGGGGCCGCCGCGCTTTCCATCCTGACTGATCTGGAATTCTTCGGCGGCACGATCGCCGACTTGGTGGAGGTCACAGCCGACTTCGCGCAGCACCCGCCCGCGGTGCCCTGCCTGCGGAAGGACTTCATGGTGCATCCGCTCCAGGTCCTGCAGGCCCGCGAGGCCGGGGCCAGCGCCATCCTGATCATCGTCCGGGCCCTCACCGATGACGAGATCACGGCGCTGCACCACGCCGCCACCGCTGCTGGACTCGAGGCCCTGTTCGAGATCCACAACGAGGAGGAGCTGCACCGCGCCGTGCAGCACAAGGCGAAGATCATCGGCGTGAACAACCGCGACCTCGCCATCTTCAAGACCGACCTCGGCCTCTCCGAGCGGCTCATCCCGAAATTCCCCAAGGACGTCGGCGCGGTCAGCGAGAGCGGATTCCACACCGCGGCCGATGCCGCCCGCGCCCGTGCAGCCGGCGCCCACGCCCTGCTGGTCGGCGAAGCGCTCATGAAGGCCGCTGATCCGGCCGCCCTGATCGCGGAGTTCCAACGTGTTTGAACACCGCAAACAGCAACTCCTGCCCCGGCGCGAATTCATCCGCCGGCTGGGCTGGAGTGTGGCGACGGGGGCCGGGCTCATCAGTTTTTCGCTCAGCATCGGCATGGCCGGCTATCACTGGGTTTGCGGGCTGCCGTGGATGGATGCGTTTCTCGATGCCGCCATGATTCTGTCCGGCATGGGCCCCCTCTCCCCGATTCCGAGCACGGCGGGCAAGCTCTTCGCCGGCTGCTATGCGATTTACTGTGGCATCGCCCTGATCGGCACCACGGGCATCATCCTTGCCCCGGTGATCCACCGGGCCCTGCACCGGTTTCATCTCGAGGATTCGGCCGCGGACTAGCCATGCCCCTCTCGCCCACCGCCACGCGCGAACTGCTCGACCGCCTCGGTCACCAGCCCAAGCGTTACCTCGGGCAGAATTTCCTCGTGGATGGCAACATCGTCCGCAAATCACTTGAACTCGCCGGCATCACTCCCGGCGACACGGTCGTCGAGGTCGGCCCGGGACTCGGCACGCTGACCTCCGCCCTGCTGGAGGCCGGCGCGGAAGTCTGGGCGGTCGAGAAGGACCGCCAGCTTCATGCCCACTTGGAGGAGACCCTCGTTCCCTCCAATCCGCGGCTGCACTTGCTGGAAGGCGACGCGATGGATCATCCGCTGGCGGGATTAAAACCATTGGAGGCGGGGTGCCCCCACCCCGCAGCGAGTGATATGTCGCGGGGTGAGGGCACCCCGCCTACAGCCCAGGCACCGCAGCGATCGTTCAAGATCGTTGCCAACCTGCCCTACGCGATCTCCACGCCGTGGATGGACGCCGTGCTCAGCGGGCCATTGCCCGAACGCATGGTGCTGATGCTCCAGCAGGAAGCCGCCCAGCGCTACGTCACGACGGAGGGCTCGAAGCTTTTCGGGGCCATCTCCATCTTCGTGCAATCAGCCTACGCCGTCGAGGCGGGCCACAAGGTCGCCGCCGCCTGCTTCTATCCGCGACCCGACATCGAATCGGTTCTGCTCAACCTCGTTCGCCACCCCGCCCCGTTCGTCTTCGCGCCGGAAACCAAGGCGCTCATCCGGGCCTGCTTCCAGCAACGCCGCAAACAGCTCGGCTCCATCCTGCGGGATAAACTGCCTGCAGCCGTTGCGGCCGCCTGGTTCGACCGGCTCACGGCCGCCGGTTACGGGCCCCAGTCGCGCGCGGAACAGGTTCCCGTGGCACTCTGGCGGCAGTTTGCGGTCTGAACTGCCTCACTTGCCAAGCCCGCCCGCCCCAGCCAAACTCCCCGCCATGTCCCGGTCTGTATTGTGCCTTCTCTCCTGCCTGGCGCTGGCCTCGCCCTCCCCGGCGGCGGCCCCTCTGTCCGGCCGGTTGGACGGAGCGGAATATGTCTCGGCGACCGGTGAGTTCCGCATCCGGGCCCCGGTGCTGCCCGAACTCGGCGGCAGCATCGAGGACAGCGAGTCGGTCGTCACCTTCCACGATGATTACGGCACGCACGTCAGCATCGCCTGCTTTGAGATGGATGCGACCCAGCGCTGGGAATTCGATACCCGCGGCCTGCGGGACTACCTGCTCTATTTTTTCACCGACATTGTGATGGCTAATTTCAACACCCGGTTTCCCGGCTCCCGGGTGGAGCGTGCACGCTACCTGCCCGACCTGCTCACCGGCTCCGTGATCGCCTACTCCCTGCTGCCGGGTGGCTCGGCCTTTGAAAACCAGGGCTCGGTCCTCGGCACGGTGCCGCCCGAGCCGGTCGTCGCCAAGCGGGGCACCCTGCTGTTTGTCCGCCATCGCCATGTCTACGCGGTCAGCACCGAGCTCGCGGAGCGGGCGACCCAGCGCATCACCTACCATCAGACCACCGAGCAGGAGAATGACCAGCTGGCCGGACGGCTCACGGCGCTGGCCGGGCGGATGACGTTCACCCGGGACCAGCCGCGCAAGCCCTGACCCGGCCGGGTGATTCCGCATTGCGTGTACCTCTTGTTGCCCCAGCCTCAGCGGCCATGAACAAACGCGAGCTCCTCGCCCGGATCGTGGCGCGCCTGCAGTCCGAGCTGGAGCTGCTCACCACCGCCGCCCTCGCCACCCATGCCGAGGCGACCGATGAGGAAAACAAGGCCGAGGACAAATACGACACCCGCGGCCTCGAGGCCTCCTATCTCGCGCACGGCCAGTCCAAGGCCGCCGAGGAAACGGCCCTGGCCCTCGCGCAGTTCCAAGCCCTCGCGCTCCGCGATTTTACCGCGGACGAACCGATCGGGCTCGGGGCGCTCGTTGCAGTGGAGGGGTCGACCCGGTATTTCATCGGGCCGCGGGCGGGCGGCACCGAGATCGAGCTCAACGGCACGACCGTCCTCGTCATCACCCCGCAATCCCCCCTCGGGCGGCAGCTGCTCGGCCGCCGGCAGGGCGACAATGTGCAGCTCGACCTCGCCGGCCGTCAGACGCCCGCCCGCATCGCTTCCGTCGCCTGAGGCGGCGTTTCCTCAATCGCCACCTTTGCCTACTTGCCTGTCCTGACTTCTGTCATCAGTTCTCTGCTCCCACCATGCCCACCACCTACGAGACGCTCCGCGCCGATATCATCACCGCCATGAAGGCCCGCGACACCGCGACCGCCACCGCCCTGCGCACCATGGATGCCGCCATCCAGCGCGCCGCCATGGACACCAGCAAACCCATCGACGAGGCGCTCTCCGTCGCCACCTTCCGCAAGGCGGTGAAAAATCTCACCGACGCCCGCAGCGAATTTGAGAAGGGCGGCCGGGCCGACCTCGTCGCCGCCAACACCGCGGAGATCGCCATCCTCGCCAAATACCTGCCGGCCGGCCTCGATGCCGCCAAGCTGGAGGCGCTCGTGATGGAGGTCATCGCCGCCACCGGCGCCACGTCCAAGAAGGAAATGGGCAAGGTCATCGGGGCCCTCAAGCAGCGCCCGGAGGCCGGGCTCATCGACTTCGGCGCGGCCAGCAAGCTCGTCCAGTCGAAGCTGCCCTGAACTCATCGGTTCAGATGTGGGAGGGGCTTTATGCCCCGACGAAGGACATTCACTGGCAAACAGTCGGGGCGTAAAGCCCCTCCCACATTTCAGAAACCCGTCCTACGAAGCGGCCCCTCTTGGCTTCTTCAGGTAATTCCGCTCCTCCCGCGGCATTTTGCGTGTTGCCGGGTCGCTGTAGGGATGGTGCCGGTAGCCGGTCCGCAAGGGATCGGCGGCGCACTTCATCTGGAAATCCTGCATGCGGTCAAACAGGCTGATCAACTGGGCCTGGTCCGGATAGCGGTCGAGTCCGGTCCGCTCCAGCACAAGCAGCAGCTCGTGCACGGCTTCCAGCGTCGAGAGGCAGCCGGCCTGGGGCTGCTGCTTGATGATGTACCGGCTCGGGACCGACGGAGTGAACATGATGCGTGGCAGCCGCTGGAGGCTTGGGCTCTTGTGCAACATCTTCCGCGCCCCGTTCCACGTCGCATCAAGCAGGAACACCACGAGCCGGCGCCCATGCAGGTCGGCCGGAGGGAGCTCATCCCGGCTCAGATTCTTCGCCGTCGCGCCGGGATAAAGCAGCACGCAGGCATTACCCGGATCGGCGATCAGGGCCTGCACCGTCTCATCCGCATCGAACGTCTTGCCCATGCGCAGCTCGCTGTTGGGCAGGCAGAGGTGGGTGAGCCGGCCGGTGCCGGCCTTCTCCTCCTTGAATTCCTTCGGACTCATCAGGAACACGAAGTGCGTCCGTGTCTCCATCGGGCGCAGCGACGAGCACCAGCAGAGCGACTCCGGCCAGAAACACCGATAACACATTACTCTCATGACCGGCCTCCGATTTTCCAGGCCGCCCCGAGCAGCGTGATCCACACAAAAAGCGCTGCGAGGAATTCCAGCAGGAACATGGTTTTGGAGGATTTGTGCCGGAAGATAATTATGCCGGCCAACCCGCCCGGCCAGCCGCCGAAGGCGCTGACCAGCCAGAGTGTCGATTCAGCGACCCGCCCGCGGTTCCGTCCGGCCTGCCATTTGTCATATCCGAACAGCAGGAAGGCGCCCAGGCTCATGAGCCCGAGCCAGCCGGCCAGCAGGAGTTGTCCGCCCGACAGTTGCATCACTGTCCAAGCAGCCAGCGCGCAGCGTTGGAGCCAAGCCCCAAAACCCAGGCCCGAATGGCGTAATATATTCCTCAATATTTCGGGCTTCCGGCCCGACCGACAAGGGATGACACCAAGCTCCTCGACATATCGGCCGGATGTCTATTTCAACACTCTCAGGCCGTGAGAATACTTATCGTCGATGACCTGCCCCTGGGGCGCCAATTGATTTCCGACGTGATCGGATTAATGGGCCATGAGGCCGTCGAGGCCCCCGACGGTGAGACGGGCCTGGTCCTCGCCCGGGCGGTGCCGCCGCCCGACCTCATTTTGCTCGATGTGAATATGCCGGGCATGGACGGCTTCGAGGTTTGCAAGATCCTCAAGGCCGACCCGGTGACGCAGGGCATCCCCATAATTTTTCTGACCTCTTACAACGAGTCGGAGGATCGCGTCCGGGGCCTGAACATCGGCGCGGACGATTACCTGACCAAGCCCTTCGCCATCCGCGAACTCTCCGCCCGCATCGAGAAGCGCCTCCAGGCCCGGCAGGAAACCAAGATGCTGCTGGGGCAGCAGGCCGTGATCCGCCAGACCTTTGAGCGCTTTGTCGCGCCGCAGGTGGTCGAGATCCTGTTGCGTGATCCCGACCGGGTGAAGCTGGGGGGCGACCTGCAGCAGATCACGGTCATGTTCACCGACCTGGAGGGCTTCACCACCCTCTCGGAGGTCACGCCCCCCCACGAACTCCTCCGCGTGCTCAACCGCTACCACGAGCTGGTTTCGCGGCTGGTCCAGCAGCACGGGGGCATCGTCAACAAGTTCATGGGGGACGGCGTCATGGTGCTCTTCAATACCCCGGTGCCGCAGGCCAACCATGCCCGCAGCGCCGTGGATGCCGCCCTCGCGATCCGGGCCGCCCTCCCCGCCCTGCATGCCGAATTCGAGCCCCGCTTCCGGCTGCTGATCAATTGCGGCATTCACACCGGCGCCGCAATTGTCGGCAATGTCGGCGCCGCCCACTGCATGGATTACACCGCGCTCGGCGACACGGTCAACCTCGCCTCCCGGCTCCAGGGTATCGCCACCGGCCATCAGATTCTCATCAGCGATGCCACCGAGGGCCTGTTGGGCCCGGGCATCACGGTCAGCAGCATGGGGCCGCTCGTGCTCAAGAATCGCGCCAAAGCCGTCAACACCTTCGCGGTCATCGGCCCGGCCTGACCGCGCGGCTTACTTGGCCAGCGCCCGCTGGGCGCGGGTCGGTTCGTGGCCCGGCATATACATGTCGCGCCACGTAATTCCGGCTTCACGCTGCATGCCCAGGGCATGGGACCAGTCGCCCCACGTGGCGGCCGTGGCCTGATGGGAGCCGATGGTGAACTTGGCCCCCGCCGCCTTGGCCAGGCGGATAAATCCGGCGGTCACCCCCGGCCGGTTCGTGCCAATCTCGAACGCCACCCCATGTTTTACCGCGGCGGCGATGATGCGCTGCATTTGGGCTTCAGTCAGGCTCTGGCCGGCCGGGAGCTCGTTGAGTTCACCCAGGATGTCCACGGGTTCTGTTTCGATAATTCGCACGGCCTCCTCGGTCAGCTGGTCGGAGGTGGTGGCCGGCGCGACCTCGCCAATAATGTAGTCGAACTGCGCGGCAACCGCCGGAGTGATCCGGTTCAGCCACGCGCGGTGGTTGGCCACGAGCCCGGCCAGCACGGGCCGGTCCCGGAGTGTCGCGACGAACGCCTGCGCGGCCGGCCCGGCCCGCAGCTAGTCGCTCCGCGCTACCACCCCGCTGCCGATGCCCGACTCCATGCTGCGCGCGAGGAGCTGGTCGAGACTGAAGTGCACGCCGAGCTCGGCGTGCAGGTCGACCAGCGGAAAGTTGTCCTTGCCGATGACCAGCCGCTGGATCGCCTGGGCGTCATACACCGGTTTGGTTACGGACGCATCCTCGCCCGGCGGAAGGCGGCGCACGCGGATGTTGCGGTAACGCGCCTTGCTCTTCTCGTCGTGGCATTGCAGCGCGAACGTGCCTTTCGTGAGGATGTCGCGCGTCTGGCCGGCGACGAGCACCGGCACGTTGGACGGCTCGACATAGTCGATCATCAGCTTGCCGTTGATGCGCACCTGCACGCGCGGCTTGGTCACCTTGATGTTATAGCTGGCCCATTCCCCGTCCTTCGCCATCGCCTTGTAGAGGTTGCGGAAGCCGTAAAGGCTGCCGGTTTTCTTGTTCTCGATGTAATTCTTTTCTAAGGCCGGCTGGTCGTTGTTCACCTGGACCTCCGTCCCGGACAACCGCGGCCAGCCCTCGTCCTGCCACGTCGCGTGGAAGTAGACACCCGAATTGGCGCCATCCATCGCCTTGAAGTCGAGCTCGAGCTCAAAGTTCTCGAACTCGGCCTTGCCGTCCGCGCCCAGGTAGAACAAGTGCGAGCGCAGGCCGCTGCCGCGAATCACCCCGTCGACCACCGAAAAGGAATCCGGGTGCTCGGCGGCTTTCCAGCCCGTGAGGGTCTGGCCGTCGAACAACGATACCCATTCCTCCCCCGCCCGGGCGGCGGGAAGCGCGGTGAAGCTCAGCGCGAGGCCCAGCCAGCGCAGCGGGAAACGGAGGAATGTTTTCATGGAGTGGTACGGGATTGCGGGCCGCGCGGCCCGGGGTTGCAGCAATGCACTCACGTCCGCCCTACTTGCAAGCGGGAGTATGCTAACCGTGCGTCCGCTGCAGCCCGGACTTGCCCCCGGACTAAAATCGTGCGCAAATCCCCGCACGCCGGGAACTGCCCCTGAACCGCGGCCCCGGTGCACCCCCATGAACCCCACCCGTGTCACCCTAATTGCACTGCTCCTGGTCGGCGGTACCTCCGTGTTACCCGCTGCGGTCCGGGACATCATCGTCATCGATTTCCCCCGGATGGAGCGAACTGCCGAAGGCGGGCGGCAGCGGGGCTACGACTATAGCTTCGGCGACTGGGAGGGCGGCAAAAAGGTCATGCAGATCCCCGAGAAGGGCCTGCTCGTCAACCTGCTTGCCAGCAAGGGCGGCGTCGGTGAGAACCGCGGCCTCGATTTCCGCAAACACAGCCTCGCCCGGATCACTTTTATCATCGGCAACCGCAACCAGGCCGAGTCGTTCGGCTTCAGCCTGGTGGACAAGGACGGCACTGACCAAGCGTGGGATATATCGCTCAAGGATCGACCCAAGGGAACAGTCCTCAGCGAGCTGCTGGACCTGTCCAAATCCGGCCGCGAGGACAAGCCCGGCAAAACCCCGGGTCTCGACCTTAAAAAACTCAAGAGCTGGCAGATCAAGGGCAACTATCAGTCCCTTCCCATCGAGGTGATGTTTCTCAAGGTCACCGCGGTAAGTGAGTAAGCGATTGGCACGAATTTTTTTGATGGTGGGTCCATTTGATTTCTACCACCGGTTCGCTCGTTTGTAGGTCGGGGTTTATCCCCGACAGATTCGCTCTCGTGTGTCGGGCTACATCATACTGACCCACTAACGGATTTCTCTTCTGCGCGCAAAGCCGGGGTTAGGTTCCGGCGTATTGTGGCGATAGTGGGGTATGCTGCCTTATGTCCGCGCCTCCCTCATTTTGCTCGGCCTGATCGCTCCTGCGGTCTGCCCGGGGACAAGCGACTGGAGCAAGGTCAGGACCGGTATCACCGCCGCCACGGCTGCCGAAGCGCTCGGCCGGCCGCTCATCCGCACCTATGGCCGCGGGATTGAAGTCTGGATCTATGACGGTTGCGGCGAAATCATGTTCGCGGGCGGACCGGCGCTGGGCTGGAGCCTGCCCGTGCCCAACCCTGAGTCCGCCGCCCGACCGGTTGAACAGGATGTTCTGCTGCGTCCGGTGATCCGTCTGCCGGCCTTGCGGGGCTTAACGCCCCAGCGTTCCCCGCCGTTTCTGAGTTCGTGACCTCAAGGTAAGGTTCTATTACGCTACAAGGGGAGAGGAGGCGCTCCCGACTTCGGTCGCCCTAC
>JAYTUA010000222.1:0-4168 GCA_043745015.1 Opitutaceae bacterium
TGCGTCATCATGCCCGTGCGGCTGAGCTGACCGCACCGCGGGCCCGCCCGCCCCATCACCATGCCGGAGACGCTTTCCCTGATGCTCGCCCCGGCGGTCGCCGTGCTGCTGCTGCTGTTCTACATCAACCTGCGCGTCGCCTCGCCGATCCTCGCGATCCCGATCCGGTGGCTGCGCTGGATCCTCTTTGCGCTCTTCGCGGCGGAGACCAACGAGCAGCTTGCGCTGGCGGACCGGCCATTCTGGGTGGTGGCGTTCACGGTGTTCCTCCTCTGGTTCCTGCTCGAGTCGGGTTTCAACTGGCTCAAGGTGAGCGCCATCAGCCTCAGCCCGCTGCCGCTCTTCCCGCGCTACGTGGTCAACAGCGGCGGCGACGAATGGCCGACCCAGCAGCGCCTGCTCAAGGTGCGCGACTGGCTCCGCGACCACCGCTTCAGCCACGTGCAGGCGCTCAAGGCCGAGATTGGCGGTGGCATCTGGCTGCGCACCTCCGTCTACCATAATCACGACCTCACGCAACGGCTGCACGTCCTGTTCGTGCCGCAGGAGAACGGCGCCATCACCGTCTGCTACAGCCTCGCCACCTTGACCACCGGCACGCGTCGCTACGTGACCGACAACCTCTACATTCCCTTCGGCGGGTTTTATCCCGAAAGCTGGCACGTCGACCGCAATCCCTGGCGGCGCAACCTCGAGAAACTCGTCGCACATCACCGCGCGCGGCTCGCGCGATCCGACGCGACCGCCCGCGCGTGGGAAACCAGCCCGATCGACGACATCAACCAGCAGCAGCAGCACATGGAGATGATCAACACCCAGCTTGGCTACCTGCTGCCGCACGCGGACCGCGAGGAATACGGCAAGATCACCCCGGAAGGACGCTTTCGCATCTGGAAGGAAGCCTGGCTGCTCAATTACTTCGGCATCGCCGGCCGTTACTCCTGAGCCGGCCACCTCCGGTCAAAGCGTGGTCAAAGCGTGGTCAAAGCGTGGTCAAACCCGGCCACCTGGGCAAAAATGACTCGTCTCGCGGGAAATTCCGGCTAACCCCTAGGCCATGTTACTGCTGGCCATCACCGCGTTCGAACAACTCCAGACCCTGCCGAATGACGTCTGGCTGAAGATCATCATCGCCATCGGGGGCTTCGTCATTGCCATCCTGGTGTTCCGCCGGGTGATGAAGATGAACAAGATCATCGCCAGCATCATCGTGTTCGTGGTGTCGACGGTGGTTTTTTTCTCGTGGGTCTACAACCGCAACGAGCCTAAGTTCCTGACCCCGTTGGTGGACCGCATCGCGCCGTTCTTTCCGAGCGCCGGCTCCTACGCCACCAAGCAGGGCACCACCCCCAAGCCCTGATGCGTCCCAGCAGGCGCCATTATTACACGCCCCGCGGATAAATCGGATTGGTCTTTGCCGACCCCGGCACTAGGTATTCGGGTCCTATGGCCAAACCGCATTCTGACATCGGACTCATCGGTCTTGCTGTGATGGGTCAGAACCTCGCGCTCAACATCGCCGACCACGGCTTCCAGATCTCGGTCTACAACCGCACGACGGAAAAGACGGACAAGTTTGTCGCCGAGAATCCCGCCACCCCCGGCGGGGTCGTCGGGACCAAGACCCTGCAGGAGTTCGTCGCCTCCCTCTCCAGGCCGCGCAAGGCCGTCATCCTCGTCCAGGCCGGCAAGCCGACCGACGCTGTCATCGACGGCCTCGCCGCGCTCTTCGAGCCGGGTGACATCATCATCGACGGAGGCAACGCGCTTTGGACGGACACCATCCGCCGCGAAAAGGCGCTCAAGGAAAAGGGCCTGCGCTTCATCGGCTCCGGTGTGTCCGGCGGCGAGGAAGGCGCGCGTTTCGGCCCGGCGCTCATGCCCGGGGGCGACCCGGCCGCCTACAAGGAACTCGCGCCGGTCTGGAATGCTGTCGCCGCCAAGGTCGATGCGAAGACCGGCAAGCCCCTCACCGGCGCCTCGCCGGGCCGGCCCATCGTGGGCGGCGTGCCCTGCGCCACCTACATCGGCGAGAACGGCGCGGGCCACTACGTCAAGATGGTCCACAACGGCATTGAGTATGGCGACATGCAGATGATCTGCGAGGCCTACGCCTTGATGCAGGGCCTGCTCGGGCTCAAGGCCGCCGAGATGGGCGCCATCTTCAGCGAATGGAACGCCGGTGCGCTCGACAGCTTCCTGATCGAGATCACCGCTGACATCCTCAAGCAGAAGGACCCGGCCTCGAAGAAGGCCTTCGTCGACGTCGTCCTCGACACCGCCGGCCAGAAGGGCACGGGCAAATGGACCTCGACCAACGCGCTCGACATGGGAGTGCCCGCCCCGACCATCGCCGAGTCCGTCTTTGCCCGCTGCATCTCCGCCATCAAGGAGGAGCGAGTCGCCGCCTCGAAGATCCTCAAGGGCCCGGGCAAGAAATACCGCGGTGGGAAGAAGGCCCTCATCCAGGCCATCCACGACGCCCTCTATTGCTCGAAGATCTGCTCCTACGCCCAAGGCTTCCAACTCATGCGCACGGCGCAGAAGGAATACAACTGGACGCTCAACTTCGGCGAGATCGCCCAGATCTGGCGGGGCGGCTGCATCATCCGCGCCGCTTTCCTCCAGAAGATCACCGAGGCTTACGCGCGCAACCCGGCCCTCGCGAACCTGCTGCTCGACCCGTATTTCAACAAGACGGTGAAGAAGGCGCAGGCCAACTGGCGCAAGGTGGTCTCGCTGGCCGCCGAGTGCGGCGTACCGGCCCCGACGTTCAGCTCCGCCCTCTCCTACTACGACAGCTACCGTTCGGCCCGCCTGCCCGCCAACCTGCTCCAGGCGCAGCGCGATTACTTCGGCGCCCACACCTACGAGCGCCTCGACCAGCCGCGCGGGAAGTTCTTCCACGTCGACTGGCCGGAGAAGACCCGGCCGCAGCTCAGCGTCTGAGCCTGCCCGGGACCGGCCGCCGGTTTGGCTCGACCGGGGAGCGGTTGACACGGCTCCGCGGCGCGAGGCACTATGCGCCGCCTTACCGTGAGCGCCGGCGCATCCCCATCGATTTCCCTTCCGGTTCCTTCACGCCCACCGGCGGCGCGACTCTGGCTTTACCGGACGCTGGCCATGGTCGGCCTGCCGGCCCTGCTGCTGCTCGGGCTGGAGGGCGTCCTGCGGTTGGTGGGTTTTGGGCATTCGGGAAAATTTCTCATCCCCGACGACCAGCCGGGCTATTACCGGACCAATCCGGATTTTGTCAGCCGGTTCATGCCGGGCAGCTTCGACCTGCGGCCGTTGAACTTCCGGGTCGCCGCCCGCAAGCCGGCCAACACGGTGCGGATCGTGGTTCTAGGCGAATCGGCGGCGCAGGGCGTGCCGGAACCGCTGTTCGCGTTCGCACCCCAGATGCGGGCGCTGCTGCGGGCCAGGTATCCCGGCCAGAACATCGAGGTCATCAACACCGGGATCGTCGCGATCAACTCGCACGTCGTCTACCAGACCGCCCGCGACCTCGCCGACTTTTCCCCGGATCTCTTTGTGGTCTACCTGGGCAACAACGAGGTCGTGGGCCCGTATGGGCCGGGTTGCGCCTACCTCTCGGCCATGCCGCCGCTCCCCGTCATCCGGCTCAGCGTCTTCATCCGCGGCACCCGCACCGGCCAGTTGCTCGGCGCCCTCCTGGCAAGGATCAACCGGCGCGGCCCGGCCGCCGCCGAGTGGGGCGGCATGAGCATGTTTGTCGACCACGCCGTCGCCGGGGACGATCCGCGGCTGGAGCAGGTCTACCGGAACTTCGAGGCCAACCTGCGGGACATCGTTCGCGTGACCACGGCGGCCGGGGCGAAGACGCTGCTGTGCACGGTCGTCTCCAATCTCAAGGATTGCGCCCCGCTGCTTTCGCGGCACCGGTCCGGGCTCGCGGGCGACGAGCTGGCGGCGTGGCAACGGGCGTTCGACCGGGGCCGGCTCGATTGGCTCCTGGGCGAGGCCGGCGCCGCGCGCGCCGATTTGCAGGAAGCGCTCCGGTTGGACCCGCAGTATGCCGACACCCTGTTCATGCTGGGATCGCTGGAACTGGAGGCGGGCCGCGCCGAGGCGGCCCGGAAACTCTTCATCGAGGCGCAGCATTGGGATGCCCTGCGGTTCCGGCCCGATCCCCGCATCAATGAGA
>JAYTUA010000223.1:0-4122 GCA_043745015.1 Opitutaceae bacterium
CGCCGCTTCCGCCGACTTGAGCATTTTCTGGATCGCGTCGCGCAACTGGCTTTCGGAATCGAGCATGAACTGGCCGGAGGTCACGATCCGCTCGCCGCCGGCGAGGCCGGAGAGCACTTCGTAGAAGTTGCCCTGGCTGCGGACTCCCAGCTTGATCTCGTGCGGTTCAAACGTGCCCTCGTCCCGGGCGACGAACACGGTGTTGTGCTCGCCGCTGCGCAGCACGGCGAGGTCGGGCACGAGCACGGCGGAATCGGCGAGCTGGGCGGCGAAACGCACGTCAACGAACATACCCGGGCGCAGATTGCCGTCGGGATTGGGCAGCACGATGCGGGCGGTGGCGGAGCGGGTCTGCTCCTCGACCTGCGGCAGCACCAGCTCCACCCGGCCGTTGATCAGGCGCTCCGGGCCGTAGGTCACGCGCACCGTGGCTTCCTGTCCGGCGCGCACGAATGGCAGGTCCTGTTCGAAAATCTGCGCGAGCACCCACACGGAGGACAGGTCGGCCAGCCGGTAGAGGCGCTCGCCGGGCTTCATCATCTGGCCGGCCACCACCATTTTCTCGATGACCATGCCATCGGCCGGCGAATGGAACACATAGGTGCGCGGTGCTTCGCCCTTGCGGGCCAGCTCGGCGATGGACGCAGCGGGCAGGTCGAAGAGCTGCAGGCGCGCGAGCGCACCGCGCGTGAGCGGGCCGCCGGCTGCGCCCTCGGCGCGGAAGGCGACGAGGTAGTTGAGCTGGGCGTTGTAGAGGTCGGGCGAATAAATCTCGAACAGGGGGTCGCCGGTTTTCACCGTCGTCCAGGAGGCGTTGACGAAGAGCTGCTCGATCCAGCCCTCGTATTTGGTCGTGATGTCGCGCAAACCCTGTTCGTTGTAGACCACGGCGCCCACCGCGCGGAATTCCCGGATGACCGGACCGCGGATGACCGGGCCGGTCTTGAGGTTCATGCGCTGGATCGTGACGGCGTCGATCTGGATCGTGGGCGCGACATTGTCACCGCCCTCGTAAACCGGCACCAAGTCCATGCCCATCGAGTCCTTGCCGGGCTTCGGGCTCACCTCACCGGGATTCATGGTGGACTTGTAGTATTTAATCTTCCGCTCGCCGGACGCGGGGGTGGCGGAGTTCGACCGAATGGGCGTCAACTTCATGCCGCAGATCGGGCAGTCCCCCGGCTCCTTCTTGATAATCTGCGGATGCATGCCGCAGGTGTAGAGTTGCTCGGTCGCGGCCGCAGCGGAGAGGGAGAAGCCTGCGAGCAGCGTGAACAGGGCGAGGCGGAGAAAAAGGGCGGGCGGTTTCATGGGTGGGAAAAGATTTACGGTTGGACGACGCGGGCTTCCGCCAGCAGAGGTGAACCCGCCGGGGCGGCGTCAGCGATCATGAGCAACAGGCCGGTGACCGCGTTCTCGCGATCCCGCAGGGCGGCCGCGCGTTCGAGCTGCATGCCGTTGGCCATGAGGCGGGTCTCAGGGATCATCCCCAAGCCGGTCATGCCGGATTGGTAGCCGGCCTCGACGGTGGCGATGGTGCGTTCGTAATTCGGCAGGGCGGTGCCGTCGATGTAGGCGATCATGCGGTCAGCCTCGCGCACCATGTAGAGCATTTGCGCCAGTTCGGCCGCGAGGTTCAGCTGTTCGGCGCTGACGCGGGCGGTCGCGGCGTCGCGCCGTGCTTCGGCACTGGCGACGATCGCGGCGATTTTGCTCCGCCAGATCGGGAGGGTGACTGTGGCGGTCGGGCGGAGCATGAGCGGGTCGGCTTTGAAGTCGGCCATGAGGCCGAGAGAAAAATCAGGGGTGCCGGCCTTGCGGGCGACCTCGACGCCCGCGACGGACATTTCCACCATGGCGCGCATCTGGGCGAGTCCGGGATTGGCCTCCAAGGTGCGCCGCCACAATTCGTCTTCCGAGGGCAGCGCGGTGGCGGTGAGCGCGGCGTGCGGCCAAACCGGATCCGGATCGGCGGGGAAGAGCCCGAGGGCGGGCTTGAAGCTGTGGCGGGCCGCCGTGCGGCGGTCGTGGAGCGTGGCGAGATCGGAGCGCAGGCGCGCGGACTCATTGGCGAGCCGGACTTGGTTCTCCAGGGTGCTCATGCCGCGCCCGGTGGTATAGTCGGCCTGGGCCACGGCCACCGCCTGGTCGAGGGTGACCAGCGATGACTCACGCAGGCGGACGGCTTCGTCCAAATAAGCGAGATTGATCCAGCCCCGGCGGACTTCCGCGGCAGTACGGAGCACGGTGGAGACGTAGGCCCGGTAGGCGACCTGGCTGGCGGCGGTGGCTTCGCGGCCCATGGCGGCGCGTTTGGCCGGGGTCATGAAATCGAACATGAGGCCGGGCATGAAGGTCATCAGCGTATCGGCAATGTCGGCTTCGAACGTGAACTTGGGATCGGGGAGGGCCCGGCCCGGCGCAATCGCCTCAACGGTCGCCCTCCAGTCCTGATAGGCCCCGGTGACGGCGGCATGATTGAGCACCGCGTAACGCGCAAAATCAGCCAGCGGTGAATCCGCCCGCAAGGGCGACAAGGCCGGCTTGCTCATGGCGGGATGGAGTTCCCGGCCGATTCGAGCCACCTGCTCCCGGGCGGCCTTTTCGGCCGGCAGCGGGCTGACGCAGCCCGCAAACATGAGGGCAACCAGAGTAGCAGCGGAAGCAAATAAGCGCCGGGCGGGCATGGCGGCCTCAGTTCTTTTTCGCCTTGGCGGCGGCCTCAACGATGAGCTTCAGGTATTTGGCCGGCTCCTTCTTGAAATCATCCACGCAGTCCTTGCAGCAAAAGCGGACGAGGCGGTCGGGCTGGCCGTCCTGTTTATGAATATAGTCGATGCCTTCGCCCATGCTGCCGCCGATTTCCTCATCAGATACGACGCAGGTTTTGAGTGGATATTCCGCCTTGGCTTTGGCGAGCCAGGCGGCGTCGGGCGCCGCCGGGGCCTTGGCGGCGGGTTTGGCGGAATGTTCATGAGCGGCCAAGGCGAGTGGCAGGCCGGCGGCGAGGGTCAGAGCGAAGAGGGAGAATATTTTTTTCATAATGGAGGAAGGTTGCACAGGTGAGGGTAAAGGCAATCCAGCCGCGGCGGGGGCGGCTGGATTGGTGGCGGAGACTTAACAGGCGCGCCGGATTATTTCCTCATCGCGGTGCAGCAGCTGCAGCCGGCGCAGACATTGGCTTCCTTGGGGGGCCTTGACCGGGGTTGAGTTTTGTGCCTTTCGCTTCTGCTGGTCTTTGCTCTGCTGGGCCCAGAATTGCGGGCTGGGACCGGCGAAGGCCAGGGTCGAGAGACCGGCCAGCAGCGTGGTGGCGAGGAGGAGTTTGATCGTTTTCATGCTGATAATCGGGTTTTGATCCGCGGGGCGCACGGATTGTGCGTTGTCATCCAGTCATACACCGCCAGGGCGGAAATCCCTCAGTCTTTCTTTTTGCCGGATTCCGGAGTGATTTTGCGCTCCGCCGTGTATACTGTTCCATCAGCCCTATGAACACTCCCCGTGATTCCCTCTCCGTGATCCTGCATCGCTGGCAGGTTGACCCACCCACCGATCCGAACTTCCGCCAAGCCGTCTGGCAGCGTCTCGACGCGCGCAGTCGGGAAAACTGGCCCGCCTACCTGCGGTCGCATGCCACCGCCTGGTCCTTGGCCGCAGTGGTGATGCTGGGTGCCGCCGCTTACTCGGGCAGCGCTCTGGCCCGGGCCCGCGTCCGGACTGAACGGGAGGCGATGGTCGTCACCTACCTGGTGGAACTTGATCCACGCGTGCAGGCCGTCCTCAAACCCTAAGTGTCATGAAATACCTCCTGGGCACCCTGGCCATCCTCGCTTTGGCCGCCGCCGCGACCGGTCTGGTGTGTTTTCGAATGAACTCCGACCCGCAGTTGCATGCGGCGGTCCAGCAAGGCGACCCGATGGAATGGCTGCGCACGGATTTTCACCTGAATGACGCGCAGTTTGCGGCGATCAAGAAGCTGCACGAGGCCTACACGCCCTCCTGCGCGGAGCATTGCCGGCTCATTCAGGAGGCGACCAGAATGAACCACACCCTCAAGTCTGCCGGCCACGGCGACCCGGCCGCTCTGGCCGCCGCGGAGGCCCGGCTGCAGGCGCTGCGCAC
>JAYTUA010000224.1:0-16146 GCA_043745015.1 Opitutaceae bacterium
TCCTGCCGTTCCTCCGACGCCACCACGACGGCGACCCGCCGGCCGGGATGCAGGTCGAGCAGCTGACGGATCCACGCGGCATACCGGCTGGTGGGAAAATAAAACCGGCCCTGGTGCCACATGCGGTAATCGCTCTGCCGGATCAGCACGCCGATGACCAGGTCGTGCTGCGCGCGCAGGCCCGTGATGAATTCCGCCGCGGCCTTCGTCCACTGCGGTTTCGGGCGGAAGCATTCGCGCAGCTCCGCTTGTTGCTCCGCGACCAGGCGCCAGCCCGCGATTTTCCAGCCGCTGCAGGTGGTGACGCGCCGGCTGGTGACGTCCCGCAAAAAGGCGGGATCATCCAGGTCGAAGCCTTCCCCTTTCGCATCATTAAGCGCGATGGCTCCTCCGCCCGGCCAGTGGCGGCCCGCAGCCTGCACCGCCCGTTGCAACCGCCTTTCCACGCCGAAAACGAACCTCTCCGGCGCGAGCCCCTGCAGGCCCGCCAGCAGGTCGGCCACCCGCGAAGCCTGCGGGAAGGCGCACCCGGGGTTGCCGTCCCAGGCTGTGAAATATTTCGCGTAGCGCCAGAACCCCAGGTCGATGACATTCACCGTCCCCGGATGCGCCCGGCTCCAGGCGAGCCAGTGGGCCAGGCGGATGACCTGGTTGCCCAGCCGGCCGCCCCCATGGGTGTAGATGATCGTGGGCATGCGGGGCATCGCCGGGATTATCCGCCCCTGCCCGGCGGCAGCCAGCGCGGCGAAAGCGCCACATAGTTGGCGTAGGCGTAATGTTCCATCCAGGGATGATAATCCCGCACCTCGAGCGCGTTCGGGAAAAGCTTGGCGAGCACAAAGCCCCGGGCGGAGAGCAGCCGGAACAAATCGCGAAGCGTCGTGCCGGCATCAATCGCGGTGCCCCCGTATTCGAACTGGATGACATCAATGACGTCCGGCCGGAGCATTTCACCCAGGCCACGCAGTGCGGCCAGTTCGGAGCCCTCGACATCCAGCTTGAGCAGGCCGACTCGCCCGGGCGACTCCGCCGTCAGGTAATTGCCGAGACAGAGCAAAGGGACCGTGATTGACGCGGCCGGGTCCCCGCCCAGGACCGCACGCGGCACCAGCGAGGCCTGGCTGCTGCCCGCCCGCCCGCCATGCAGCAGGGCTTCCCCTTCCCGGGCCGCCAGCGCCGCGCCCATGATCCGCACCGCGGGTTCTGCTTTGAACCTGGCGCGCAGCTTCTCCACGCAATGCGGCGACGGTTCAAACGCGTGCACCGCCACCGTGCAGCCCGCGTGTCGGGCCGCCGCCAGAACCTCACTGGTATAATTCCCCGCGTTGGCGCCCCCATCGAGCACCACAAAGGCCATGCCGGTTCCGCTTTGCCGGTGGGCTTCCAGCAATTCACGCAACAGCCAGCCCTCTCCATTGTGGCTGAGCCGCGGGTCGTCATTATTCTCGGCCAGGCGAAACAGATACTGGCCGGCGAACCGGAAGGCTCTCCGCCACAGAGGGGACTGGCGGCGCAACTTCATGACCGGCGGAAATGATACAGCCCGGTGCCGAAGCCCTGCTCGGGCGCGTAGGCCGGCGCATAGGCGCGCCCGTAGATGTAGCGCTCCCCGTGCAGCGCCAGGCCCGGGAAGAGTGACAGCAGGTAATCGCGCGTGAAGGCCCGGTGCGCGTTGAAGTAGATGCGGCACTCCTCATCGACCGGCACGCTGACATACAGGTCGCCACCCGGGGCCAGCACACGGCACAGCTCGGCCGCGGCCTTCTCCGACCCGCGGGCGTCAACCGGATCCCCGTAGCGACCGAGGCCGATGTGCTCGATGACGCACAGCGAGGACAGGCTGGACACCGAACCGTCCTTGAACGGCAGGGCCAGCACGGAGCCGGCCAGGAACGAGAATCTCTCCAGCTCGATCTCGACCGGGCGGATGTCGACCAGGGTGACTGGCACAAACTGCGCCACCAGCGCCATCGACTTGGCCGACGAGCCGACGTCGACATGGCTGGCCGGCCGCTCCTCCGCGATCCGGCGAGCAAACCAGGCGTCCTGCAGAAAATAGATCGGCTCGACCGGGGTCGTCGCGGTGCGGTCGGACAAACAGGGGATGATGTCGGCGCCGTGCAACGCAAAGGCGGAACCCCGGTTCAACCGCCGGTAGCTCCGGTATTCGCCGGCGAACGTGGCGAGCCGGCCCAGACCGCCGAGCCACCGGAGTCCAAGGCCAAATTGCTCCCGCAAGGCGCGGATGGACGCGGAAATTGTCCGCAGGAAGGTACTCCGGCCTGGCCTGTGCTGCGTTTTCATGCGGTCAGCTCCCTCCACAACCGGGCCGCAAGGCCGTCAGAAAGGGCGGCGGCTTCGGTCATTCGGTCCTGCAGCCAGGCGGTCAGGAACTCGCGCTCCGCCACGGGCACGGCGATGAACACGTCCTCGTGCATCGCCACGTGGCGCCTGCCGCCGTCCGCCAGCGCCGCCACCAGGGTGACCAGATCGGGCCAGTGGGCCGCCTTGTGAGGTCGCGGCGGCGGCGCACAGAAAAGCCGGGCGTCGTCCACCAGCACCGCGTGCGGCTGCGCCAGCCGGTTCAGCAGGCCGATCTCCGCGAGGACCGGGCATTCAGCGTCGTTTCCCGCCGTGTCGAGCCCGCTCCAATGCGCATCGAGCCAGAACACCGCCGGCTGGTCCAGCCCGGCCAGCACTTCCTGCAGCACATTGCCCGAATCACCGCCGAGCACGCGGATGTGCGGCTGGCCGGCGAACCGGGCCCGGGCGGCCTCGCGGATCGCCGGGGCCAGCTCGATGGTGACGACGTGCGGAAAATGCACGCCGGCCCAGGCGGCGGTGTTGCCACGGAAGGTTCCGGTTTCGACGAAATGAGTGAGGCCCAGCTGCTGGCGGAGGGCGAGGATGAGCCCTTCCGGCGGCCCCATGCGGTGTTGTCCCATGGGGTGGTTCTAACCGGCGAAACGGCGCCACGGCAAGCAGACTGCGCGGGCCATGAGCCGCAGGTTGGCCCGGGTATGGGGATTCAGGAACTCGAGGGCGAAAGTGGTCACGGCGAATGAAGCCATCGAGGAGGCGATGGCCCCGCGCGCGCCCCAGACCGGCACAAACCAGACATTGAGCCCGACATTGACCAGAGCGCCGGCCACGGCCGTGAACAGGCCGAAGCGAAAAAGCCCCTCGGTGGTCAGGAACACGCTGCGCGCGATGCCGAGGTTCGTGAAGAACAGGCGGAAGGCCAGCCACGGCAGCAGGGCGGCACCCTGCAGGTAGGCCTCGCCGAAGAGCAGGCGGGCGGCCGCGGCACCCACCAGCACCAGCGGGATGGCGGTGGCCACGAAAAGCAGCGTCATCAACCGGTAGAGATCATAGAGCCGGCGCTGGTAGAGCACGGGGTCGTCGCACTTCGCCCGCGTGATCTCGGGCGAGGCCACGGTGTTGACGATGACCGGGATGAACGCGAAGACACTGACCAGCCGCATCGCCGCCGCATACTGGCCGAGTTCGCCGCCGCCCAGCATGGCGCCGATCACCAGCTGGTCGGCATAGGCCTGGGTGTAGATGGCCAGGCCGGAAAGCGCCAGGGGCCAGCTCTCGTGCAGCAGGGTCCGCGCACGGTCCCCGTCAAACTGGAAGCGTCCGATGGTCTGGCCGGATTTCCCGCCGGCCCACAGCCAGCCGGCCGCGCTCAGGGCGATCTCCAGCACGCCCGCCGCCGCCATGACCGGCAGGGAGGCATGGGCGAGGATCAGCCCGACCTTGACGAGGCTGGCCAGCACGCACGCCGCGATCCGCACATAGGCCGAGACGCGCGACTCCCCCCTTGCCTGGAAAAGAAGATCGAAGACATCCAGCGCCTGGAAAAGCATCCCGAGCGCGACGATGATGACCAGCGGACGCGTCGGCGCCGCCGGCATGGGCTGCCACCAGGCCACGCCCACGCAGATCAGGAATCCGATCCCCGCGCCCAGCGATTTCAGGAAAAAGGCCGCGCCCATCCACCGGTCGGCCTCCGCCGGCGTCCGCACCAGCTCCCGCACGACCACCGCATTGAGGCCCAGCGAGGTGAAGGCGCTGACCGTCCCGACCACCGCGGTGGCGTAGCTCAGCCAGCCGTACTGCTCCGGTCCCAGGTAACGCGCCACCCACACCCCCACCAGCAAGCCCGCCGCCATGCGGACCATCTGGTCCACGAAAAGCCACGACACGTTGTCGATCGACCGCTGGAGGGTCTCCCTCCCCGCGAGCCGCCGGGCCAGGAATGGCGGAAGCCAGGCGCTGACCTTCATGGCGCGGGGCGGACTTGGCCCGGGGAAGTTGGCAGGGGCGTAAGCAAAACGCCGTGAAAGTGGCCGGCGCCGCCGCGGCAGTCAACGCTACCGCGTAGATTCGGCTTCCGTTACCCGGGGCACAAACTAACTTCGTCCTGCCCCGCATGAAGCTCTCCATCGTCATCCCCTGCTACAACGAGCGGCACACCATCCGCGCCATCGTCGATGCCGTGCGGGCGGCCCCCGTGGCCGACAAGGAGATCATCGTGGTGGACGACTGCTCCAACGACGGCACGCGCGACATCCTCAAGGCCGAGATCGAGCCGCTGGTGACACGGGTGATCTACCACCCGATCAACTGCGGCAAGGGCGCCGCGCTGCGCACGGGCTTTGCCGCCGCCACCGGCGACGCCGTGATCGTGCAGGACGCCGATCTGGAATACGACCCGCAGGAATACCCCAAGCTCCTGAAGCCGATCACCGACGGCAAGGCCGACGTGGTCTTCGGCTCGCGCTTCATGGGCGCCGATGCGCATCGCGTGGTCTACTTCTGGCACATGGTGGGCAACCGCTTCCTCACCCTGCTCTCGAACATGATGACGAACATCAATCTCACCGACATGGAGACCTGCTACAAGGTGTTCCGCCGGGAGGTGCTGCAGAAGATCACCATCGAGGAGAACCGCTTCGGCTTTGAGCCCGAGATCACCGCCAAGATGGCGCGGCTCGAGGGCTGCCGGATCTTCGAGGTCGGCATCAGCTACTACGGCCGCACCTACGCCGAGGGGAAGAAGATCGGCTGGCGCGACGGCTTCCGCGCCATCTACGCCATCCTGAAATACAACCTCTTCTGAACGCGGAGCAGGCTCCGCCGCCCGCAGTGATTAACGTCCGCTTTAACACGCGTGGCTTGCACCGCCGGTACCGTGCTGTCATGAATCCCGGCATTCCATGAGTGCCCCCGCCGCGCAGCCCTCCCTCACCGTCGTCATCCCGATATTTAATGAGGAAGCGGTGCTGCCGGAATTGCTCACCCGGCTGACCAAGCTGTTCGACGGAAATCCCGCGGTGCGCTGGGACGCCCTGCTGGTGGACGACGGCAGCCGCGACGGATCGGCCGCGCTGGTGCGGGCCCAGGCCGAGCGTGACCCGCGGTTCGGGCTCATCGAGTTCAGCCGCAATTTCGGCTTCCAAGCCGCGCTGGCCGCCGGCCTGGCCCACGCCCGGGGCGACGCCGTCGTCACGATGGACGCCGACCTGCAGGATCCGCCCGAGTGCATCCCCGCGATGGTCGCCCAGTGGCGCGAGGGTTCCGCGGTCGTCCGCGCCGTGCGCCGCACCCGCCAGGAAACCGGCCTACGCCGCCTCGGCATGGATGTTTTCCACGGGCTGTTCGGGCGCGTGGCGGATTTTCCCATCGAGGCCAACACCGGGACCTTCGGCCTGATGGACCGCACCGCCGTGGATGCGCTCAACCGGCTGCCGGAACGGAGCCGCTTCTTTCCCGGTTTGCGCACGTGGGTCGGCTTCGCCACCAGCGAAGTCCTCTACGACCGGCAGGAACGCGCCGCCGGCCAGCCCCAGCAAACCCTGGGCAAGTTGCTGCGCTACGCCCTGGACGGGGTGTTCAGTTTTTCCTACCTGCCGTTGCGCGCGCTCACCTACGTCGGGATTTTCATCGCGTGCATGGGCTTTGCCGCCGCGGGATTTTATGCCGTGCGCCGCCTCCTCGGCATCGAGACCGCGCCGACCGGCTACACGACGCTGATCACCGTTGTCCTGTTCCTCGGCGGCGTGCAGTTGATCGGCATCGGCGTGCTGGGGGAATACCTGGCGCGTGTCTATGATGAGGTGAAGCAGCGCCCCGCCTACCTCATCAAACGCAAGACCGGCCTTGGCTAGACGGCTCGGCATTTTTCTGCTGCTGGTCGCCGCCGTCCTGCTGGCGGTCTCGGCCTACTGGCTGCTGTTCACCACCCTGATGGCCTATGACGACGAGGGCTACGTCCTCATCTCGTTGAAAAATTATTCCGCGCACGGCGGCCTCTACGCGCAGGTCTACAGCCAATACGGGCCGTTCTTCTATTTCCTGCACGACGCCGGGCACCGCCTGCTCGGCTATGCTTTCACCAACACGACGGGCCGGCTGGTCACGCTGCTCTGCTGGTTGTTCTGCGCGGTCACCGCGGCCCTGCTCGTGTGGCGGCAGACCCGCTCCCTCGCGTGGACGGCCTTCACGCTCGGGCTGACATTCTTTCATCTCCACTTGATGGTGAGCGAGCCGGGCCATCCCGGCGGACTGATCGGGGTGCTCGTCGCCGCCGGCGCCGGGCTCGGAGCGGCGCTCATCCAGCGCCAAGCCCTGCGGACCCTGGCCATTACCGCGGGTCTGGTCGGTGCCGCCCTGCTGCTGACCAAGATCAATATCGGGGTATTTTTTCTCGCCGCGGCCGGCACCTGGTTTGTGATCCAGTTCCGCGCGTCCGCCCAAGCCCGGGTCTGGAGCCGACTGGCCACCGCCGCACTCGTGCTGCTCCCCCTCGGCCTGATGCGCGCCGAATTGGGCGAGCCCTCGGGCCGGCTGTTCGCAGGCCTGTCCGTCGTGGCCAGTCTCACCCTGCTGGCCGTGGCTTGGCGCGAGCGCCAGCCGCTCACGACCTGGGGTCAGGCCCGGTGGGGCGCCGGCGCACTGCTGGGCTTGGGGGTAATCACGGTGGCCGCCGTTTGCGCGCGCGGCACCAATCTGGCCGAACTGCTCGAAGGCGTCCTGCTGGGTCCGCTGCGTCATCCCGGCGTTTATCATTTCCCGCCCGCGTGGAAACCCGGCGCTGCGCTGGTCGGCGGCCTTTCCCTGCTGCTGGCCGGGCTGGTGTGGCGCGGCCAGGCGGGCTGGCTCGCATGGCTGCTCGTCGGACTCCGGCTGGTACTGGCTTTGGGCTTTGGCCTCGCCTGCCTGGAATGGCTGCCGTTCTCCGGCCACAGCATCGCCATGTCTTACCTGGTGCCGCTCGCGTGGATCTTCGCCCTGCGCCTGGAATCTGACGACACGAACGGCCCAGCCGGCCCGGCGACCTGGCTCGGCCTGCTGCTGGTTTTGCAATATCTGCACGCCTATCCGGTCGCCGGCAGCCAGATCGCCTGGGGGACTTTTCTCATCGTGCCGCTCATGGCGCTGGGCCTCCACGACACCCAACGGTTTGTCGCCCGGCATGGTCGTCCGGTCATCGGTACTATCATCGCCCTCGCCGGCCTGGTCCTGGGGATCGGCACGGCGGGCCGGCTCTCGTATATTGGCTGGCTGCGTTACACCGAGAGCCGGCCGCTGGGATTGCCCGGCGCGGAAGACGTGCGCTTGCCGGAAGCGGCCGCCAGTGCGACCCGCCTGATGGTCCTGAATGCCACGGCGCACGCCGATGTGCTTTTCACGCTGCCGGGGATGTTCAGTTTCAACCAATGGACCGGCCTCCCCACCCCGACGCTGGCCAACACCACCCACTGGTTCTCCCTGCTGCGCCCGGCGCAACAGCAGGAAATCATTGCCACGCTTGAGCGCAGCGAGCGCCCGGTGTTCATCGCCCAGCGCTACGTGCTGAATTTCCTCGAGGACAGCAAAATTCCCGTGGCCGGCCCGCTCCACGCCCACCTGCTGCGGAATTTTGAGCGCGCGTTCAGCATCGAGTATTTTGAGTTCTGGGTCCGGCGCGGGCGGAGCATCGCGCCCCTCGGCCTGGTGGAAATCTTCGCCCTCAAGTCGTCCGAGCCCGGGATGGCCCCCGGCAAGCTGGAGCTGGTGGTGGCAATCCCGCCGGGCCGCAAGATCGCCCGCATCGAGGTCGCCCCCCTGGAGGGTCCGCCGCGCGTGCTGGCCCATTGGGACAAAAGCTACGGCCCGTTGCTGGCCACGGCGATCAACCTGCAAGGTGAGGCGCTATCACCCAAAATCTATGCCGGCTGGGAACAGCCGCTGCCCCCGCTGACGCGCCTGACGCTGGCGCTGGATCCGCTGCAGACCTTCGACCGGCCGAAGGTCGTCGTCCGAGTGCGCGATGCCGACGGGTCCCTGCTGGCCGAGGCTCGTTTCAAGGATTGATCCGTTTCCGTGCCACCAGCAGCAGGCTGACGCCAAAGGGGAACGGCACCCGCCAGTTAGCCGCCCGCACAAACTGCCAGCGCAGCAAAGCATTCAGCCAGGCCACCGGCTGCTGGTCCTCCGAGCGCACCGCGCCGGCGGCCGCGGGGAAAATCTTCCGCCACTTCCGCACCGCCCAGACCGCCGGATAGACGAAAACATTGGTATAGTTCACGTGCCGCACCTCCCAGTGTTCCACCGGGAACAGCGCCTGCAACTGCGGCCGTGAGTAGCGGCGGAAATGATGCAGCGCCACGTCCCAGTCGCTCCACAACGCCATGCCCGCGGGCACCGTCACCAGCGCCACGCCGCCGGGTTTGAGCAGGCGGTGAAAGCCGGCTACCACCGCCTGGTCGTCGGGCGTGTGTTCGAGCACGTCGAGGGCGGTGACATAGTCGAGCGAGGCATCGGGCAAGGGCACGCGATCACCGGCGAGGCTGAGAATCTGGTCCGGGCGGAACTTCGTGCGCAACAAACGCAACGCCTCCTCATGATCATCCAGCACCATCACCCGGCAGTCCCCCTCCATTTCCTTCGCGAACCGCCCCGTGCCCGCCCCGCAATCCAGCAGCAAGTCCGGCGCGTGAGGCGGCCCGACCCGCCGCAGCCAGCCGCGCACGATCTCGCGCTTGCCGGCGTAATACCAGTGCGCCTCCTCCCTTTGCTGCATGTTGGCGTATTCCGCGGCGTTCATCGAAAAACAGGTGGAGGTTGTGTGCCGTCCCGGAACCTGTCCATACTGCTTATCAAGGATCACCTCCGGTCAACTGCTTGCCCCACTCCCGCCCATCCCCCTTGTCCTTCCGGCTGATCGGCCTCGCGCTGTTGTTCGCCTTGGGTCACGCCACTCTCGCCACTTTCGCCTCGCGGGAGAAATCCACCACGGCGGACGAACTGGCCCACGTCACCGGGGGCTATACTTTCAATCACTGGCACGACTACCGCCTGCACCCGGAAAACGGCATTTTGCCCCAGCGCTGGCAAGCCCTGCCCGCCACTCTGAGCGACACGGATTATCCGGCCCTCACCACCCCCGGCTGGCGCCGGTCCGTCGTCTGGCTCGTGGGCTATGATTTCTTCTATCACAGCCGCAACGACCCCGCCTGGCTGCTTTTCACCGCCCGCGCGATGAATTCACTCTTTGGGGCCGCCGTGGTGTTGATGGTATTTATCTGGTCGCGCCGGCTGTGGGGCACACTCGGGGCCTTGGTCTCCGCGATTTTCTGCGCGCTCTGCCCGACCATGCTGGCCCACAGCGGACTGGCGACCTCGGACATGGGCATGGCGTTTTTCCTCCTCGCGTTTCCAGCCGCCTACTGGCGGCACCTGCACGATGGCCGGTGGCGCGTCTGGTGGCTCAGCGCCGGGCTCCTCGGGCTGGCCGCAGTGGCCAAATACACCGCCGTGCTGCTGCTGCCCATCGTGGTGGTCATGGCGCTGCTGCGCACCCTGCGCCCCGAACCCCTGGAACTGGGCGGCCGCACTTTTCGCACTCCGTTCAGCCGGCTCGGGGCCATCGCCGGGTCCACCGCCGCACAAGGTCTCGTTGTGCTCGTCGTCATCTGGGCCTTCTTTGGTTTTCGCTACAGTATTTTCAACCCCACCCTGCCGGGCGGCGAACTCAACCTCCCCTGGGACCTCCTGCTCAACTTCGGTGGCTGGAAGGCATCCCTGATCCAATTCTGCCGCGAGTGGCATCTCCTGCCCGAGGGCTGGCTGTATGGCCTGACCTTCGTGCTGCAGCATGCCCAGGCGCGGGGCGCGTTCCTCGATGGCGATTACAGCATCTTCGGTTGGGTGGAATTTTTTCCGAAAACCTTTCTCTACAAGACCCCGCTCTCCTTGCTCGCCGGCCTCGTGGCCAGCACCCTGCTGCTGGCTTTGCGTCTCCGGCAGTTGCCGCGAGCGCAAATCACCGGCCACCTGTACCGCGTCACACCTCTGGTGGTGCTGTTCCTGATCTATTGGTTGTTCTCCCTCACCAGCCATTTGAACATCGGCCACCGCCACATTCTGCCCACTTACCCGGTGCTTTATATTTTTTGCGGCGCCCTCGGCTGGGCGGTAACGCGGGCCTGGCGGCATTCGCGCGCCGGCGGCACCATCGGCGCGGTCATCATCGCCGGCTTGCTGGGCGGGCACGCCATCGTGACGGCAAAAATCCATCCCCACTATCTGGCTTACTTCAGTCCGGTGGTGGGTGGGCCCGCCGAGGGTTACCGGCACCTCGTGGACAGTTCCCTCGACTGGGGGCAGGATCTGCCCGCGTTGCAAAAATGGCTGGGCGACCACCGCGCTCCGGGTGAACCCGTGTATGTCTCCTACTTTGGTTCCGACGAACCGGCCCGCTACGTCCGCGATGCCGTGCTCATGCCCCGGTTGTACACCTTCGACCGGCCGCAGCCCTGGTATTGGTGTGCGCCCGGTCTCTACGCCATCAGTGCGACAATGCTCCAGCATGTCTATATGCCGGAGCGCGCCCAATGGACCGAGGCGCATGAACGCCAGTATCAGCAGCTCCGCCAGAACGAGGCCGGCTTCCGCGCCTATCAGTCGAGGCCGCCTGATCAAACCGGACTGTTTCAGGGCCTCACCGCCCCCGAGTGGGAACGGGCCTGGGGCCTTTATGAAAAACTCCGGTTCTCCCGCTTATGCTATTACCTGCGGGCCCGCCGCCCGGACGGCATGGCCGGCTACTCGATTCTGATCTACCGTGTCACCCCGGCGGAACTGGCCGCGGCGCTTGAGAGCGATACCCGCACGCTCGCGGCCGCCATGGAACAGGCGCATCGCCGGCCTTGATCCGTCAAGGCACGAGCCTCGCCTCGAGCAAGGCGGGAGCGATGGCCTCCGCCGGGGGATGGGGAAAATCGACCGTGATCAATGAGGTGATATCCGCCGGCAGGGAAATTTCCAGCACCCGTCGCGCGCCCGGCGGCAGCAGTTCCTTCACTCCACCCAAGGGGGTGCGCAAATTAAACTGCACCGCGGTGTCGCCCGGATTCGTCAGCTCCAGGTGCAGCGGGGTGTTGCCCCAGGTCCGCACCAGCAGCTCGCGCCGCATGCCGGGTTCGAGCTCGACCAGCCGGTTGCGATAAACCATGGGCACGGGATGCTCGCCCTCCCGCAACGCGCGGTACGCGGCGAGACTGAAGGCGTGGTGTTCATCGCCCTCGTAAAGCCAGGTCCGGCCCATGACCGAACCTTCGTGGCCGATGAACCGGGCCGCAGGCACGATCAACCAGCCTTCCCCGGCCCGCACCACTTCTGCCACCCGCCCGGCCGTGAGTCCCGACAAGCGCAACGGCGCGACTGACCGCCAGGGTTGCTGCCGGTAAAACGCCGCCAGCGGCAGGTTCATCCCCAGGGCCGGACGCAACGGCTCGGCCGGCCGGTCCAGACTCGCCGACCAGTTGCGCCAATGTTGATAGAGGTGAAACCCCACCGACTGCGCCGGCCGCGTCACTGCCGGCCAGCCCGACTGGTAGGTATCAAACATGGCTGCGCCAAAGCCGTGGACCGTCGTCGCCGCCACCACCGTCCAGGCCGCCAACCGCAGCAGGCGCGGCAGCGTCTCCAGCCACCAGGCGACCAGCACCACCAGCCAAGGCGCCACCAGCACCAGAAAGCGGAACTGATAGGGATGCCATTGCAGCCGCCAGTGCAGTAACAAAACGAACGCGGTGGCCGCCACCACCCAGACCAGTGCCAGTTCCCCCTCCGGAATTTTTCGCCGCCGCCACGCCACGACGCCAGCCGCCAGCGCGAGGGCCGGCAGCAGCACCCCCGTGGAAGCCACATCGGCGTCAGGGGCGGCGACCGCGTAAATTTTCTCCAGATTGGCCCGCCGGTTCAAGCCGTCGAACGCATAGGGGTCCTGCTCGGGCAGATCGCGAATAACCGCCGCGCCCACGGCCCGGGTCGCCGCCCGCCACCACAGCGGCTGCGAGTTCGGCTCGCAAAGCTGCGCGAAGGACGAGGTGAGGTTGAGCCGCAGTTTTTCCTCCGATCCCCGCAAGCCCGGGGTCTGGCCCTGATGCCACACGACAAACTCCTCCGGCCCCAGCAAACCGCCATAAGCCCGCGCATTGCGGACCAGCAGCGGCAGCACAAACACCGCTGCCGCCAGCACCGCCCCGAGAATGGTCTTGGTCCACGCGGCCCGGCCGGCCCGATGCCGCCAGGCGAGCCAGCCAACAGCGAGCCCCAGCCCCGGGGCGAAATACACTACCGTGCCCTTGGCCCCCAGCGCGAGACCAGCGCCCACCCCGCCCAGCCAGGAGCCGTGGCCCCGCCGCAAGGCCGCCAGCCATAAATAAAATGCCGCGGTCAGCACCCCGGCCGTAAACAAATCCGTGTAGGCCGAAGTGAATTGCGGCGCGACATTGGGCAGGCCGAGGAGCAGGCAGGCTGTACCCAGCGCCGCGCACCGGCCGAGACCCGTCAGCCGGGCCAACCCCACCGTGGCACCCAGCAGCAGCATGCCGCCCAGGGCCTGCGCGACGGCGGCGGCCTTGAATCCCTCGGGCGAAATCGTGAGCAACCAAGCCATGACCAGGTCCGGCACCACCGGCATATAGTTCAGCCGCGCATCATCCGTCGTGATGGTGGTGATGCGCCCGTCCTGCAGCCACTGGCCCACCCGGGACAACCGGTAGGTCAGCGCATCAAAAACCACCGGGTTGGCAACCGAGGCGATCACGATAAAACAAATCGAGAGCACCAACAGCATCCCGGCCAGCCACCGTTCGGCTCCCGGCAGGCGGAAAATCCGGACGATATCCTGCAGCAACTCGCGCAGGGCCAGGCCGTCATCGCGCCCCTGCTTACTCCGCCCGGCTCCGAGACCGACGAGCAGCAGGCCATGCACGAAGAGAAAGCCCGGCTGGCCGAGTCCTCCCGTCAGGCCCAGCAAAACCCCTGCCCCGACCACCAGCGTGATGCCGGCCAGACCCCAGGCCAGCGTCTGCTCCAGCACGCTGCGCAAATCACCCGCCAGCCAGCGCACCATCAGCCACGCGGCCCCGACAACCACGACGGCGTTCAGGACGAAGATGAGCAACGGCAGCAGGGAAATCATGGCGGTTGGTCCGGGCTAGGCATGGTGACGCTCATCCCACCATTCCCTGACGGTGGCCAGTCCGGCCTCCAGCAGCCAGCCGGCGAGCAGCAGCATCAGCAGCCAATGCAGCGGTTGCGTCCACTGCCGGAAAACCAGCTGCACGTGACCAATCCAAGCCGGGTCGCGGGGCGGCAGAAGATTCACGGCCACGCAGAGGCAACCGTCGAGCCAGAGGCAAACCCCAATCAGTGCGCAACCGAACCGGGCGGCCCAAAGCTGCCGCAGCGGCTGCACTCCCGCGACCGCCTGCCGCCACAGCCACAGCGCCGGCCACAGGATGAAGATCCAGCGATAGGCGTAATTCACTCCGGCGGCAAAGCACGTGAGAATGACGATGGCCCCGAGCGCAGCCCGCAACCGTTCCCGGGGTTCGCCCCGCGTGACCAGACCCACCGTGATCCGGCCCAGCGCGAGGGCCACCGCTCCGGCCACGATCAACAGCACTCCCGGCAGGGCGGACTCACGGTCCTTCCAGCCCAGATCCCGCCACGCGAGCGGCGCGCCCATGACATGCACGCTGGAGCCGACTGTAAACCGGCCGCGATCCAATTCCGTCCAGACACTCGCGAGGGCCAGTGCCGCCGCCAGCAACGCCACCAACAGCACGGCAGGCATCCGGCGCACCGGCCGCACCCACAGAAAGGCCAGCGCGGCCGGTGCGGGAAAATATTTCAGCCCGGTGGCCAGCGCGAGACAGCCCACCGCCACAAGTTGCCGCCCCCAGCCGGTGGCCGTGGCCGCCACCCCGCAACCCGCCAGCAGAACGAAGATCACCAGGTCGTTGTTGGCCCGGTTGACCGCCAGCAAGACCGGCGGCGAGAGGAGCAGTGCCGCCAGCCAGCCGGCTTCGCGCCAGTTGCGCGGCCGCGCGGTGGTCCACGCCGTCAACGCGAAAGCAGCCACCCAGGCCGAGCCGACGAGAAAATTCTGCTCCCGCGTCAGCCCCAGCCAGCGCAGCGCCAGCCACCAGTCCGAATACACATGGTAGCGCAGCAAGGGATCGAGCGCATTGACCGCATGCGGATCCGCGCCCGCGCGCACCGCGTCGAACGCCGCCAGCAGGGCATAGGAATCGAGATAGAAAGTGCCGTAATCGTAGATCCCGAGCATCACCAGCAGCCGCGGCCAGAGCGCGCAGGCCATCCATCCCGCCAAGGTGAGCCCGGCCAATAAGGCAACCGGCCGAAGCGAAACGGCGGCATCCCGGGGAAGCGGCGGAGCGGATTTCATTTTGCGGCCGCCGGCTCCACGACCGGCTCGGGTTGCAGGGCAAAGAGCACAAACGCATCGTTCATCATCACGCCCTGCAGACGGCCCGACAGATGGGTGAGCACGCCGGTGCGCGTCAGGAAATCCACACTGGACTGGACCCGGGTCAGCAGCACATGGGTGTAGCCCATCTGACGCAAACGCGCCACGGCTTCGCCTGGACCAGCCGGCGAAAACAGGAACGCCACTTCCGGGCTCCACACCGGCACGACTTTCCCGCCGGCTACCCGGAAAATTCCTTGGGCGGCCGCCGTCTCCGACAGCACCTTGCCGGGCACGACCCGGGATGCCGCTTCCAGAAACGGACGGTTCAAACGCTCGAAGTCCCGTTGCATGCTGTAGCCCGCGGTCGCCCATTCATGCGGGGCGAGTTGGTAGGGATTCGCCGGAATGGTGCAGGCGCGCAACGCCGCATCTGTGCCCCAGAGCAGGCCGGCCAGCCACACGCCAGCCAGGTGCCGTCGCGCCGGCACCCAATGCGCTAGCGCCGCGCCGCCCCACGCACAGCCCAGCAGCAGCAATGGGCTCAGCACCCGCATCGAATAGAAGAGCCCGCCCGCCGTGTAGGGCACCGAGACCAGCCAGCAAACCAGTGTGGCCCCGGCCAGCAGCAGCACGCCGGCCCAGCCCGGTTGGCGCCGCCAAAGCGAGGCCCCGGCCAGCAAACCCAGCCAAGCCGGCAGCGCGGTCAGCAGAAACAACCGGCCCAGCTCCACCCAACCCGACCCGTGCCGCAAGGTTTCGCCATAAAGGGCAACGTATCCGCGCATCCATTCGGCAAACACGGGATTCACCGGGAAAATCCCGGCGACATCCTGCGCATAGAATGGATTGCCCGTGCGCAGCCAGTTGCGCAGATGCCAGGCCGCCGGCAGGGCCAGTGACCCCAGCACAAACCAGAGTACCGAACGCCAGCCAGTGCGGGCGACGATCAGCCAGCCGGCTCCCACCAGCGGGAAAATCAAACCATACTCGCGGGCACTGGCGGCCAGAGCGGCACAGGCCGCCGCCGGAATCAACAGGTCCGCCCGGCGCGTGCGCTCCCACCCTGTCAGGTAATACGCGAGCCCGCCAACGCCGAGCGCCGTGAGTCCCGTCTCCTGCCCGAGGTTCAACGCGAATTGGAGCAGCATGGTCCCTCCGCCTAGCGCGCAGGCGAACCAGCCGCCGCGCGCCCCGCCCCAGAGCCGGCCCAGCTCCCGCAGCAGCGTCAGCAGCCCGGCGAGTTGCAATAGCACGGGCCATGCGGTCCAAATTTTCGCCGTGCTGCCGGCCGCCAGATAGGTCCAGGCATAGAGACTGGCGACCAACGGGGCGATGCCATCGGGCCAGAAATATTGCGCAAAATCCGC
>JAYTUA010000225.1:0-4098 GCA_043745015.1 Opitutaceae bacterium
GTGGATGGCGCGGTGACGTCGGCGTTGTTGGCCCGGGTGCCCTCAAAATACTCCCGGATGTTGCTGCGGCCGTCGCCGTCGAAGTCGCCGTTTCGATCGTCGCTGGAGGTGTTGAGCCCGTTGGCGGTTTCCCAAGCGTCGTCCATGCCGTCGTGGTCGGCGTCGGTGAAGAGAGGATTGGTGGTAGTGGCGTTGAAGCCGTCGAGGTAGGCGTGGGCACTGGTGTGACCGTAGGCGTCCACTTGAGTTAGGCCGGTGGCGGCATTGGAGAGCATGCCAAGGTCGTAGTCGGTCGGGATGCCGTTCACGTAGACGTCCCACTTGTGCGCGGAGTAGTCGTGGCGAACAGTAATCCGCAGCCAATCGGTGGACTGGCCGGAGCCATTGATGAAATACCGGCCCCCAGTATCGACCCAGGTACCGGTGCCGGTGCCATTGCCGTCGTACGCATAGATGGCCCCGACACCCGAAGTCGACGTTGTCACAAATCCGATCCGGGATGAGCCGAAGTCGAGCAGCGAGGAATTCGCCACGGCTGCAGCCGCAACGGGGCGGGTCTGGAAGTCAATGAAGGCCCAGTTTTGAGTCTCAGAAACGTACGACCTGACATTGGCCACCGAACTGCCGCCGGTGAGTTTGATTCCGCGACTGCCGGCCTGGGCCTGCTCAGTCGAGACACTCGCGGAACCGAGCTGAACCACCCAGCCGTTCTGCAGGTGCAGGTTGCCGGTGCTGAAGCCCTCGCCGCTCTCGAAGCCGGCCGCGTACGCCATCGCGTGGACCTGGGCGACGTTGAAGGTGATGAACTGGTCGGTGTAGTTATAGTAGTTATCGACCAGCCGAAATTGGTACGTGTAGCTGCCGGGGCCGGCAGTGGGAGTGTAGGTAGTCGGGCCACCGAGGCCGGTGTTGCCCAGGTTGGTGGAACTGCTGTCGGGCTTCCAAATGATGTTCTCTGTCCAAGCGACGCCGAAGTTCGCGGTACCGTCGCGGTAGAGGGAGACCGACTGCCCGTCCCGAACCACGGCGGGGGTCACGGTCGCCGCTGGCACAATCGAAGCGGCGGTGACGACCCATGTGAGCGTCTTGGAATCGGAACCGCTGGAATTGGTGGCGGTGATCGTCGCGTTGTAGGTGCCGGCTGTCGTAGTGTAACCCGAGATCACACCCGTGCTGGTGTTGACCGACAGGCCCGGGGGAAGGCTGGAGGCACCAAATGAGGTCGGGCTGTTCGTGGCGGTGATGGTGTAGCTCTCGCTTTGGTTCTGGCCGCGGTTGCGCTGGCTGAGTGAGCTGTTGATGCCGGGCGAGTTCTGGTAGGCGAGCACGACAACCCGGCCCGCATGGCCGACAAAATCAATGTAGCCGTTGCCAACGCCGGCCGGGCTAGCCCAATCTGGATCGCCGCCGCCGGGTTCGTAATGGGAAATGTTGTAAACCGTCATGGCGCCCGTTCCGTTTGAGCCGCCGGCGCCGCCGTAGTCAGGTGCGCCCGCTTGGCCGTCGGAGGCGTATGTCGCCACGCCGCCGCTCCCGTAGGCACCGCCGTCCTCGCCGCTGTACCACAGGCCGTCCTGACCGCCACTACCGCCGCCGCCGCCACCGGCGCCGAGTCCGCTGGTCGAATAACCAAAGTCGCTCCCACCACCGGGGTCGCCGCCGCTACCGTAGTTGCTGGCCCCTCCACCGCCAACCCACACGGGCCAAGTCCCCGAGGTAATCAAAAGTTTCCCCGACACGTAGCCGCCATTTCCGCCGTACGAAAAACCTCCCGGGCCATAGGCGCCGCCACCGCCGCCCCACGCCTTGACAATGAGGTAGCTGGTGCCGGAGGGCACGGAATAGGAATGTGATCCCGCCGTGGAAAATACGGTCGTGCTGATCAGAGTGTCCGCCAAGGCTCTGGTCGGGAGAACAAAGCCTGTGAGGGCTGCGGCAAAAAGCCATGCGGTAATTCCTCGGAGAAGGAACGGGGTCGGGGAAATTCCTTGGCTGCTCATAGTGTGCTGGAAAGTCGGATCAATCCGCCGCCACGACCGAGCAAGTGATGACCGCGCTCACACCGGGAAGCTCTGGTGCAAACTGGATGAAGACGGGGAACTGCTGGGCCTTGGCAGTGGAAGCGGGCGTGATGTCGATCCGATAGCGATTCTCGTCCAACGCCTCGATCACGGCCGTGTTACCCGTGCCCATCGCGCGGGCGCCCTTGGGCACGGTTGAGCCGGGGGTCACCGTGATGATGACGGACTTCGCTCCGGCTTTTTCACCTTGGTTCCAACGCAGTGCGGTGGTCTCCAGCGCCACGACCTGCGTACGGCCGTGATCGATTTGCACGACTTTTTCCCCGCGGTCGGTCAGCAGGCGGACAAGGTCAGCCGTGCTGCTCGAACCCGGCTTAGCGAGATAGACCACGGTCACCGCGGCCTCGCCCCTAGCGGGGATGGCACGAGGAAAATCGACAAGATAGAGACCACTCGTCGTTTGCGCTCCGAAAACCTTGAGGGGCTGCTCCTCGTCGTTCTGGACCTTGATGTCGAAGACCCTGAGCGATTCGCCGGCCGCGAGTCCGAGCGAACGGGCCGGCACCTCGGGCTTTTCCGCCGTCGGGAGAGAAGTAGCGGGACCGTCCAGCGATCGGCTGGCGGGAAGATCGACCGGCGTGGAATCCTTGGTGACCACCTGCCGGGATGGCTGGGCCAGAGCTGCGACCGGAAGGAGACAGACGAGGAGGCAGACTGGGATTTTCATGGGAGCAGGGTCATGGCAACAGCCGCGTTTTTAGTCTTGGCACCGACAATCGGGGTAACAGCGATGCACGGGGGTAATAACCAAACGATGCGACCATTTTCCCGTGCACGGGAAGGCTGCCGATTACCTATTTTCAGGTATAGGCGTACCTGCATTCAGGTACGTCACTACCCGGATTCAGGTACGACGATACCTGATTACAGGTACGACCCTACCTGAATCCGAGTATCGCAGTACCTGAGATCAGGTATTGCGCTCCGCCAAGAAAGCCCTCCCGGGGCACGTTTCTCCTACGGAAACGACAAATCAAAGCCGCCCGGCTGGGTGTCCCGCCGGTTCGGGCGACCGCATCCTTGACGGCGGCGCCTGCCTTGTCGGCCGCGGTCATGGACTCGTCCTTCTTGGCGCAGGCAACGAAGGAAAGGGAAAGCAGAAGGACAGGAATGAGGATTGCAGGTTGCGGAGGCGGACTGGCCGCGATTTGACTCCGGGATGCTGCTGACCTGCCAGACCGGCTACCAGGACCTGCTCGCACGGGAAGTCGCCGATCAAGGCGGCGCTGAGTTGGCACGGGGGCCCGGCTGGGTGCGATTGCAGGCGCCGGTGGGAGGGAGGCCCGATTTCGTCGGGCTGGACGCGGATCACCCTTTCGACCACAAACCCGCCGCCATCCCCTCAACCCATGAAGTTAAACCCGTGGTCGCGGACCCAGCTGCGCATTTCCTTCGGATCGTGGATCCCGAGGTTGCGGCGAATGTTGCGCCGATGCGTGTCGAGGGTCGCTTGGCTAAAACCCCGCTGGCGGCAAATCTCGGTGTCCGACAGTCCCCGGCCTTCCAGCCGCAATAAGCTCATCTCCAACTCGGAAAGCTGCTTGTTGACGGCCGCTTCCGAACCCCGAAGTTGTTGCAGTTGCTCGAAGTAAGCCGGCGAAAAATACGGCTGCCCCGCGGTCACAGAGGCAATCGCCTTGAGCAACTCCTCCCGGCGACCGCTTTTCCAGAGGATCCCGTGCACTTGGGCGGATTGGGATCGCGCGAGGAACGCATCACTTTTCCACGCGGTGTGGAGCACAAGCTTCGGTGCTCCGGGCAGGGCGTTGAATTGGTCCAGGAAGTCCAAGCTGTCGCCGTCGGGGAGGACGACGTCGAGGATGATGAGGTTGGGACGCAGGCGGCGGCACTCGGCGAGTCCCGATTTCAGCAGGTCCGTTCCGCCCAGATAGCGCAGCCCAGGCGCGGACCTGATCCAGATTTCAAGCAGCGCCCGCGATTGGACGTAGTCGTCTACATGATATATGGAGACTTTCTCGGAAGACATGGGCGAAGGTTACTGCGTAAATACGGGTAA
>JAYTUA010000226.1:0-4066 GCA_043745015.1 Opitutaceae bacterium
CACCCACGGCTTCATCGTCGACAAGGACCGCCAGAAAATCTCCAAGAGCTCGACCTATCAGAAACCCCAGACCGCCGACGCCTATATCGCCCAGCACGGCGCCGATGTCATCCGTCTCTGGATCGCCTCGCAGGATTTCCGCGACGACATCCCGGTGGACGACGAGATCCTCAAGCACGTCGGCGAGGCTTACCGGCAGTTCCGCAACACCCTGCGGTTCCAACTTTCCAACCTCTTCGACTTCGACGCCGCGAAGCACGCCGTGCCGGTGGCGAAGATGGATGCGCTTGATCGCTGGGCGCTGCATCATACTGCGTTGCTTATCAAAGCATGCGAGGATGCCTATGATGCCTATGAGTTCCATAAAGTCTTTCAGCTCTGCAATTTTTTTTGCGGCATTACTTTATCGGCAAAATACCATGATCGCTTGAAAGACCGGCTATACACACTGGGTGCGAATCATCCCCTGCGACGTTCGTCGCAGACCGCGATCTATGCCATTTTCAATACCCTAGTAAAAATCCTTGCTCCTATCGTGACCTTCACCTGCGACGAGGCTTGGAGTTATGCCAAAACAGGTCAGGAATACTCGAGCGATTCAATACACCTACAGGATTGGCCAAAAATACCCGAGAATTGGAAGAACGACGAAATCTACGCAAACATTGGGCGCATACTGACCTGCGGTAGCTGGATAAATGAGAGCTTGGAACCAGTCCGACAAAAAGGCCTGATCGGCAAGTCCACTGAAGCAAAGATCCGAATCTCACTTGCGGCACAACATGAATTACACGCCGCCGATTTATTCGCCCTATTGGCCAAATATGCCAATGCACTGCCAGAACTATTCATGGTGGCTGCTGTCGAGCTGAGTCGCACTTCCGAGGTGCACTCTAATGATGGCGGCATGAAACTAGATATTGAACACGCATCGGGTGTCCGCTGCCCGCGCTGCTGGCGCTGGGTGCCCACTTTGTCAGTAACTCCGCACGGAGAAGTTTGCCCTCGTTGCATAGAAGCCCTTAACTCCTAACCCAATTTACCGATTATGGCCAAGAACAAGAAACACACCGCCAAGAAAAAGGCCGCTGCCAAACCCGCGAAGGCCAAGAAGCCCGCGCCCAAAGCCGCGCCAGCCAAACCCGTTTCCGCCAAAACGCCGACCAAACCTGCGACCAAAGCCCCCGCCGCCAAGGCCAAGCCCGTGCTGAAAACCCCGATGTCCGCCGCCGATATCAAGCGCAAGCTCCTCGAGCGGAAGACCGCGGCTCCGGCCAAGGCCATCGCGTTCTCCCTCGATGAGGTCCGCGAGATCGCCAAGAAAAACGAAAAGCAGATCGAGTCCGCCGCCCGGAATGGCAAGACCGGCCGGACCGCCACCGTCGCGAAGTCACATGGCCCCGCCCACCTGGAGCGGCCCCACGCGCCGCACCACGTGAAGACCGCTTCGCTCGCCGACATCCTCGGGTTCAATCCCACCAAGGGCAAGAAGCCGCGCGCTGCGATGATCGATGAGTCCGAGGTGCCCGATAAATACCGCCGCTACTACCGCCTGCTCCTCGAGCTGCGCCATCATGTGCTCGTCCAACTCGGCGAGCACACCGAGGAAACACTGCTCAAGTCCTCCAAGGACGACTCGGGCGACCTCTCCGGCTACGGCCAGCACATGGCCGACGCCGGCACCGACACCTTCGACCGCGACTTCGCCCTCAGCCTCGTCTCCGGCGAACAGGAGGCCCTGGCCGAGATCGAGGCCGCCATCAAGCGGGTCCACGCCGGCACCTACGGCATCTGCGAAGCCACCCAGAAGCCCATCGCCAAGGAGCGCCTCCTCGCCGTGCCCTTCACCCGCTACTCGGCCGAGGCCAAGAAGCAGGTCGAGCGCCACTCCCATCGCGCGGTCCAGCGCGGCGGCCTGTTCGGTGACGGCACCGAGGAAGAGGGCGGCAAGATCGCGAGCAGCGGCGGCGACGACGAGTGATGGCATTCCCAATTTTGGATTTTTGGATTGCTGGCTGATTCAGCCACCAACCAGCGCCTTCCCGTGGAATCGAATAGCGAGAATCCCAAATCGAGAATTCACCGCCTCCTCGCCTATCGGCGACTCGGGGTATTCGCCGCGGTGTTTTTCGCCCTCGACCAGGGCACCAAGGCCATGATCACCGCGCGCCTGCCCTATGGCAGCTACGGGCCCGGGGCGCATTTCGAAATATTCCCCGGGTTCCTGAATCTGGTCCATGTCGGCAACACCGGGGCGGCGTGGAGCATGTTCTCCGGCCAGAGCGTCTGGCTGGCCTTGCTCGCCCTCGGCACGCTCGGGGCCCTCTTCTACTGGCGGCGCACCCTTGGCCTGCAGCAGGCCGGCGTCCAGCCCGCCTTCGGCCTCCTTTGCGGCGGCATTCTGGGCAACCTGGTGGACCGCCTCGTCCACGGCCATGTCATCGACTTCCTCGATTTCCACTTCGGCGCCTACACCTACCCGACCTTCAATGTCGCGGACAGCGCCATCTTTGTCGGTGTGTTCTGGTATATGCTGTGGTCGCTGAAGCAGCCGGCGGAGCCGTCTTGACAGGTAGGGCGGCGAGTCCCTTCGCCGCCGAGGCGCGGAACGGAGTCCGCACCCTACCTCACTCCACGTTGGCGATCTGCTCCCGCACGCGCTCCAGCTCGTTCTTGAACTCGATCACGCGCTGGGAAATCTGCAGGTCGTTGGCCTTGCTGCCGATCGTGTGGATCTCGCGGCCGATCTCCTGCAAGATAAACTCCGCCTTGCGGCCGATCTCCCCGTCCGCCCGCAGCAGGTCCATCAGCTGGGTGAGATGGCTGCGCAGCCGGGTGATTTCCTCCGTCACGTCGCTGCGGTCGGCGAAAAGCGCGACCTCCTTCAGCACCCGGTCGTCGTTTACGTCAAGCTCCAGTCCGGCCTGGCGCAGGCGCTGCAGCAACTGGTCCTTGTAGACCCCGCTGATCTGCGGCGCCCGCTGGGCGATCGCCTCGGTTCCCGTGTGTAGTTTCTCCCACCGGCCCAGAAAATCAACCAGCAGGGCCTCGCCCTCCCTGGCCCGCATGGCTGCCAGGCCGCGGAGCGCCACCCCGAGGGTCTTGAGCAGTACTTTGGCTGCGGCCTCATCGGCCGGCAGTTTGGCCGTGGTGCGCTGCGCACTGGCAATCTGCCAGAGCAGCTCCGTCGTCGGGGTGAACTTCACGCCGCGGGCCTTCGCCACTTTCTCCAGCTGCTTCAGCGTGGCGGCCAGCGCCGCCTCGTCCCACGCCGGGCCCGCGGTGTTTTTCCCCGTGACCTCGACCGCCACGTGCACCTTGCCCCGCAGGGCGACCTTGCGGACCGCTTCGCCGACGGCCGCCTCAAAGGCCTGCCATTCGTCGGGCAGCGACTGCGACAGGTCCAGCCCGCGGCGGTTCACCGAGTTCACCTGCACCGTCAGGGTCAGTTCACCCAAGGCGGCGGTCGCCCGCCCGTAGCCAGTCATCGAATTCATAATGAAACAGAAGTAACCACGGATTTCACGGATGAGCACGGAAATTCTCTCAGCCGGAAGATCGCGGAAATGCGGAAAAGCTGAAGCACGGAATACAACCCCTTCTGCGTTTCAGTCCTTTCGTGTTTCCGCAATTTTTCTAATCTTTTTTGTCCAACAATCGCTGCACTTGCTGAACGTCTTTGTCCCCGCGGCCGGAGAGGTTCACGATAATGACTTTGTCCTTGGCCAGTGCCTTGGCCCGCTTGAGCCCGTGCACGATCGCGTGGGTCGACTCCAGCGCCGGGATGATGCCCTCCAGCCGCGAGCAGAGTTGAAACGCCTCCAGCACTTCATCGTCCGTGGCGTAGGCGTAGTCGATGCGGCCCTGGTCGCGGTAGTAGGCGTGCTCCGGCCCGATCGCCGCGTAGTCGAGGCCGGCCGAGACCGAGTGCGTCAGCTCGATCTGCCCGTCGGGATTCTGGAGGATGTAGGTCTTGCTGCCCTGCAACACGCCGAGTTTGCCGCCTTCGAAGCGCGCCGCGTGTTCGCCGCGCACGATGCCGCGACCGCCCGCCTCGACGCCCGTC
>JAYTUA010000227.1:0-3997 GCA_043745015.1 Opitutaceae bacterium
GGAGGGGCTTTACGCCCCGACGGGATGGGCAGGAGTTTAATGTCGGGGCGTAAAGCCCCTCCCACATTCGAACCATCCCGAAATTTTTGAATTTGAAGCCGTTCCTTACCGCTGAAAACGCCGGAGCAGCTCACCTTTGCTGATTTCGTAATGCGTGGGCCGGCCCGCCGGGCTGGTGTGCGGCTGGGCACAGGCAAACAACTGCCCCAGCAAGGCGAGGGCCTCATCCACCCCCATGCTGGCCGGCAGCCGCACGGCCTTTTGCGCCGCCAGTCGCGCCAGGTCCTTCCGCGCGAGATCGGCCTGTTTGCCGTCCAGCCGGCCCTCGCGCATCAGCCCGATGATGTCCCGCAGGAAGCCCTCGGCATCCGCGGGCTCCAGCCACACCGGCACCGCCTCGATGCGGAAGAAATTGCGCCCAAACTCCCCCACTTCCAGCCCGTGCCGGTGCAGGAACGTCAGCCGGTCGAGCAGCAGCGCGCTGGCGATGGCGTCCAGTTCCACCGGCACGGCGAACAACAGCCGCTGGCTCGCCACCTCGCCGATGGTGAACTGCGCCTGCAGGCGCTCGAACCAGATGCGTTCATGCGCCGCCCTCCGGTCGAGCACCACCACGCCGCCCGGGGCCTCGAACAGGGCAAAGTCATCGTGCACGGTATCGAGGTAGCGCCAGCCCATGAGGCGGGACGCGTCTGCTGGCGGACGGCGGACTGCAGGTTGCAGATTGGCCGGTGCCAGCTGTGCCGTTATTGGCTGATGCTGGGCGGCGGGAGGAAGCGAGGTGAACGGCCGAAACGGCTGGGACATCACGCTCGGTCTTGACTGGTAGGGCGCGGACTCCGTCCGCGCCGCGGTGCCGAAGGGACTCGGCGCCCTACCTGCCTGATCAACCGGATCACCCGGCATGCTTTCCGCTGGCGGGATTGAATGGCGGGATTCCCCGCTCCCCGCGGCGGACGCCCCGAATTCCCGCAGGCGTTGCAGCACGGCCCGGATGACGAAGCCCCGCACGGCCCCCTCGTTGCGGAAGCGCACCTCGCGCTTGGCAGGATGCACGTTCACGTCTACCTCGGAGGGATCGAGGTCAAGAAACAACACGGCGACCGGGTAGCGGCCTTTCGCCAGCAAGGTCGCATACGATTCGATCAACGCGTAGTTGAGCGTGCGGCTGTCCACCGGGCGGCGGTTGACGAACATCAGCATCTCGTGCCGGGTCGCGCGATTCACCCCGGGCTGGCCGATCAGGCCGCTGAGTTTCAGCCCGGCGTCGCCCGTCTCGACGAGCAGCAGGTCCGCCGCCATTTGCCGGCCGAAGATCTCGGCCACCCGCTCCGCGAGCGTCGCACAGATCGGCGACTGGAACAGCACGCGCCCGTCCTCGATGAGGGTGAAGGCCGTCTGCGGGCACGCCAAGGCGTAGAGCCGGACCGTCTGGATGATGTGCGCCGACTCGGTGGCATCGCTCTTGAGGAACTTGCGCCGCGCGGGGACCGAGTTGAACAGGTGAGCCACCGTGATCCGGGTGCCCGGGGCCAGGCCGCACTCGCGCACGTGCACCAGCTTGCCGCCGTTGATCAGGATCTCCGTGCCCGCCGAGGTGTCCTCGGTCCGGGTCCGCAGCTCGAAGCGCGAGACACTCGCGATGGACGGGACCGCCTCGCCGCGAAAACCGAAGGTGCCGAGCCGGTCAAGATCGGCCGTCTCCACGAGCTTGCTCGTGGCGTGCCGCTTGAGCGACATGAGCGCATCGTCCTTCGACATGCCGCAACCGTTGTCCTCGACGCGGATCAGGCTGCGGCCGCCGTGGCTGAATTCGACCTCGATGCGGGTCGCACCGGCATCGAGGGAATTCTCCACCAGTTCCTTCACCACGGCCGCCGGCCGTTCAATCACCTCGCCGGCGGCAATCTGATTGGCCACCCGGTCGGACAGGATGCGGATGGCGGGCATGGGTGGAGTTACCAGAAAATCGCGGAAACGCGGAAGAGCGAAAGCACGGATTATTGAGTCAGAACAACCCGTTTGATGTCGAGCGTGGGCCGGGCGAAATTGACGACCAGCGCAAGCTCAAGCGAAGTTGCCATCAAATAGGAGCGGGCCGTGGCCAGATGGATGTCCTCGATGGCTTTGCAGGCCTTCAGTTCAAACACGACCGTGTCCTCGACCAACAGGTCAAGGCGATGCTCACCGATCGGTTGTCCCTCATAGACTATGATGGTCAGCTTCTGTCGCTTGAATCGCAGCCCCGCCTTGGTCAGTTCAATGCACAACGCCTCCTCGTAGATCTTTTTGAGAAAGCCGGGACCGAGCGCCCTGTGCACACGGATACAACAGCCAAGTATCTTTTCAGAGAGTTCGGCGTGTATCAGGGTCATTTCCGCGTCTCCGCTCTACCGCGTTTCCGCGATTAGTTCTACTCAGCTGAGCCATTTCTTCCAACTGGCGAGCTGACGACGGACCTGCGCCGGGCCGGGCATGCCCGTGCCGGTGCGGCGGGCCATCGCCTTGGTCAGGTCAAACGACTCCACCCAGCTCTTCGTGAACGCGGGATGAACCGACTTCACGTCGGCGAGCTTCAATTGATTGAGGGCGACCCCCTTCTGCTCGGCCAACCGAACGACGGCCCCGACGGCATGGTGCGCGGCCCGGAACGCCACGCCCTTGCGCACGAGGTAGTCGGCCAGGTCGGTGGCCAGCAGCGCGGGATCGGCCACGGCGGCGGCGCAGCGTTTGCGATAAATCTTCATGCCACTGATCGTGCCGGCCAGAACCTCGAGGCAGAGCACCGTCTGGTCATGGCTGTCGAATACCGGCGGTTTGTCCTCCTGCAAATCACGATTGTAGGTCAGCGGCAGGCCCTTCACGAGCACCAGCAGCGTGTGCAGGTTGCCCTGCAGCCGGGCGGATTTGCCCCGCAGCAGTTCCAGCGAGTCGGGATTCTTCTTCTGCGGCATCAGGCTGGAGCCCGTGCAGAATGCGTCGGGCAGCTCGACGAACTTGAATTCCTGGGTGGCCCAGAGGATCAGGTCCTCGGCGATCCGCGAGAAATGCACTCCGGCCAGCGCGCATGCAGCCGCGAACTCGATGTAGGTGTCGCGGTCGCTGACGGCACCCATGCTGTTCCGGGTCGGGCGCGGCCGCCCGGCCGCATCGACGAAGCCCAGCGCCTTGGCCGTGAACTCCCGGTCGATGGGCAGCGTCGTGCCGGCGAGGGCGCCCGAACCGAGCGGACACCAGTTGGCGTGGTCGGCGACGGTGGCGAAACGTTCGGCGTCCCGCGCCAGCATCTCAAGGTAGGCGAAAAGGTGGTGCGCCAGGAAAACCGGCTGCGCCCGTTGCAGGTGCGTGTAGCCGGGGATGAGCACGTCGCTATTCTTCTCGGCGATGCGGAGAATGGCGCGCTGGGCGGCGGTGATTTTCCCGATGATGTCCGCGCAGGCCGCCTTGAAATAGAGCCGCATGTCGGTCGCGACCTGGTCGTTCCGGCTGCGGGCGGTGTGCAGCTTGGCGGCGGCGGGCACACGCTTGGTCAGCGCCTGCTCGATGTTCATGTGCACGTCTTCGAGGGAGGTCTGCCACTTGAATTTGCCCGCGGCGATCTCCCGACTGATGGCGTCAAGGCCCCGGTGGATCGCGTCGCGTTCCTTGCGGGTGATGAGGCCGACCTTGGCGAGCATGGCGGAGTGCGCCTTGCTCCCGGCGATGTCGAAGGGGGCGAGCCGGTGGTCGAACGACACCGATTCGCTGAAACGCAGCATCAGCCCGGCGGGACCCGCCGAGAAACGTCCACCCCAGGTGACTTGCGCCTGCTTTGCCATGCCGGCCAAGCAACGGCCCGCCGCCAGTCTTGGCAACGCGGAAATAAGGAAGGCGGACTGAGATCGCGAAAGCACGAAGGAGCGGAAACACGGAATGCTGTCTGAAGCTTGTTTTTGTCCCTCCGTTCTTCCGCGTTTCCGCGATTGTATTGGCAGTTCCAGTTTGCCTGCAACCCGCG
>JAYTUA010000228.1:0-47422 GCA_043745015.1 Opitutaceae bacterium
GCGCAGGAAGCGCACACCGTGTTTCATCCGCTGGCGCTACGGAATGGCTTCACGCTGGCCGGCGTCGAGCTGCACACCGGGCGCAAGCACCAGATCCGGGCCCATGCGGAGTGGCTGGGCCAGCGGGTGGTAGGCGACAAGCTCTACGGGCCCGACCCGACCCTGTATTTGGAATTTGCCACCCAAGGGTGGACGGCGCGGCACTCGGCGCTGCTGCCGATCACGCGCCAGGCGCTGCATTGCGCCGCGATTGATTTGCGGCCGGCCGGGATGGATTATCTGCTGCGGGCGCCCTGGCCGGAGGACCTGGCGCGATTCACGGAACGTCGCATGGGACTTGAGCCGAGCGCGGTCGGGGCGTTGATCGATGATTTCGTCAGCCGGCACCTCCAGAGCAGTCTTGCGCAACCGGAGCAAAAGCCTTCGCTTTGACCTTCAACATGCCCCCCGTCCGCGTCCGCTTTGCCCCCAGTCCCACCGGCTTCTTCCACATCGGGAGCGCGCGCACGGCGCTGTTCAACTGGCTCTACGCCCGGCACACCGGCGGCACGTTCATTTTGCGGATCGAGGACACCGACCAGGCGCGCAACAGCGAGGAGTTCCTGAAGCTCATCTACGACAGCCTGACCTGGCTGGGCATGGACTGGGACGAGGGCCCGAATCCCAACGGTGCCGGGGAACGCGGCAGCTTCGGTCCCTACCGGCAGAGCCAGCGCGCCGCCATCTACCAGCGCTACAAGCAGCAGCTCCTCGATGCCGGCCGCGCCTACGAGAAGGATGGCGCCATCTGGTTCAAGCTGCTCGGCGAGCGCTACAAGGTGTTCGACGCCCACCGCAAGAAGGAGGTCGAGAAAGTGAAGACTGCGCCCGTGGTCATCGACGACCGGATCCGCGGCAAGGTGGAGCGGCAGGAGGACGAGGACTTCGTCATCTTCCGGTCCGACGGCAACCCGGTATTCCACTTGGTGAATGTCGTGGACGACATCGAGATGAAGGTCTCGCATATCATCCGCGGCGAGGACCACCTCTCCAACACCAGCAAGCACGTGCGACTCTACGAAGGCTTCGGCGTCACCGCGCCGGTTTTTGCGCACATCCCGCTCATCCTGAAGTCACCGGAGATGGGGCAGGGGAAGATGAGCAAGCGCGACAAGGGCGCCCTCATCGAGGAATACCAGCAGCGAGGATTCTACCCTGAGGCGATTGTGAACTACTTAGCACTATTGGGATGGAATCCGGGTGCTGGGGAGACGCGTGAAAAACTGTCCATTGAGGAAATTAAACGGCTCTTCGATTTCCCGGGGGTGAATCAATCAAATGCGAAGTTCGATCCGGTGAAATTAAGCCATTTGAATAAAGTCTATTTGTTCGAGGAGGGGATTAGCACATATCACAATCGGGCACGCACATTCTTCGAACAGAAGAACCTTCGAGAAGCTCTTAATTACGATAGAGACTATTTTTATCAGGTAATGGCTATTTGTAAGAGCAAGATGCTGCCGATAGACGAAACACCTGCCTACACGGCTTATTTTTTCGCCGATGACTTCGCGATTGATGCGAAGGTAAGGGAGAAGCTGATAGCCAAGGGCGATCCCAAGGCCCGCCTCGGCGAGTTGATCGCCGCCGTGCCGACGATGGATTTCTCCAGTGACGCGACGGTTGAAGCAGGCATCAAGTCGCTCGCCGAGGGCAAGGGCCTCGGCTTCGGCGACTACCAGGCCGTGGCCCGCCTGGCCGTCACCGGCACGAACACGGGACCGAACATCACGAGCATCTTCCGGGTGCTGGGAAAGGAGCGGGTGCTGACCCGGCTGCAAAAATTCCTCGCCGGGCTGTAACTGGCCCGAGCCCGACACGTCTCCCACCTAACCATGAAAAAACTCCTCATATTCATTTCCATCGCCCTGACGGCTGCCACGACGGGACTGTTCGCCGAGGCGGTGATCGCCCCGGTCACCTCAGATTCCAGCACGACCGAAACTGCGCCCGCCAAGCCCGGCAAACACAAGCAAGGGAAGCACAAGAAGCAGGGCAAGAAGGCCCACAAAAAGCATCACAAGAAGAAGGGAGAAAAGGTCGAACAGACCGAAAAGACGGAGCAGAAGTAATCCGCTCCGCCAGCCTCAGCACCACCCGCGCTCGCCAGGCGCGGGTTTTTATTTGGCCCGGATGCAGTGTTCTGTCCCGCACACGGAAACTCAACGCCACCCGGGAAATCAAGCCGAAGCCACGCCCGCAAAGTGCGCGCCCAGGTTGATCGTTCCTTCGCGAAGGACGGAGGCGAGTGATTCCTTGCTGGAAAGAATAAAGGTTTTGTCCCCCAGGTGCTTGATCAGCTCGTGTTGCGGATTGTCGAGCTCCACGAAGATTTTCGCCTGCGGGGCCAGCTGGCGGATCCGCGAAACCGTGTGCAGGGTCTTGAGGTCCGGCTCGGCAAACCGGGCGTTCGCAAAGACAAAGACGATATCCGCCTGATCAACGGCCGCCAGTTTCAGGGCCGTGGGGCTGATGGGCACACCGCGGACAAAGTGGTGTTGCGGATAGGGCTGGATCTGGACCAGGTCGGAGACGATCACTACTTCGCGTCGCGCCAGTTCCGGGTAGCGGGGCAGGGTTTGGACCAGTTCGTCGGCGAACGCGGTGTATTCGCAGATAACCACATGACACTTGGCCTTGATCTGGCCGGTGCCGAGGCGGCTCTGGTTGGTGAGGCCATGCAGCATGTCGGCGGTCAACGCGATGAAGTTGGTGTAGCAATAGATGCCGATGACTATGACCACCACGCCGGCCGCCCGGCCCATGCCGGTTATCGGGGCGATATCGCCATAGGCCGACAGTGGTTGAGCTGACAAACCACCACCAGACGACATCATCGAACGTACGGATGTGCGGATTTGCGCCGTGCTCATAAGCCCAGAATACCCAGGTAGTGCCGACGAAGCTGACGAGCAGCAGCACCAGGATAAAACGCAGATACTTTCCCATGTGAAAACACTAGACCTGATTGGGCCGCGGAGGGCAAGTCCGGCTTATTCAGGTAGTGGGCAGATTGCTGTAGGTCGGGCTTTAGGGGCCCGACACGAACCTTGAACATGTCGGGGATAAACCCCGACCTACAAAACTTCACGCGGCTAGCAGCAGAGCAAACTGACCAACTCCATTATTTCGCCCAAGTGTCTTTGAGCGAGATCGTGCGGTTGAAGACGGGCTTGCCGGGGGCTGACTCCTTATCTAGCGCGAAGTAGCCCAGGCGTTCGAACTGGATGCGATCGGCGGGCGTCGCGGTGGCGAGCGAGGATTCGAGCTTGGCCGTGACGATCTCAAGCGACTTCGGGTTCACGACCTTCAGGAAATCCTCCTCGTGGCCGGGTTCAGCGACGTTGAACAGCCGGTCGTAAAGCCGCACTTCGGCGGACAGGCAATCCGTGGCACTGACCCAGTGGATGGTGCCCTTGACCTTGCGATCGGCGCCAGGCAAGCCATGCCGGCTGGTGAGGTCGGCGGTGCAGTGGAGCTCGGTGACGGCGCCGGCGGCACCCTTCACGATCTCATCGAGCTTGATGATGCAGGCGTATTTCAGCCGGACCTCGCCGCCGGGTTTCAGGCGGAAATATTTAGGCGGCGGCACCTCGGCGAAGTCGTCAGACTCGATGAACACCTCGCGGGTGAGGGCGATCTTGCGGGTCGTGGGGGTCTCGTCCTGCGGGTTGTTGGTGGCCTGGCACTCGATGGTCTCGCCGGCGGGAATGTTGGTGAGGACGAGCTTGATGGGCCGGAGCACGGCGAGGCGGCGCTGCGCCGTGGCGTTGAGTTCGGTGCGCACGGCGTTCTCAAACACCGCGACCTCGGTGACGGAATCAAACTTGGTGACGCCCACGCTGGTGACGAAGGTGCGGAGCGCGCTGGCGGGGATGCCGCGGCGGCGGAGGCCGGAAAGGGTGGGCATCCGGGGATCATCCCAGCCGGTGACGACCTTCTCGTTCACGAGGGTGAGGAGCTTGCGCTTGGAGACGAGGGTGTAGCCGAGGTGAAGCTTGGCGAATTCGTATTGGTGCGGCAGCGCGCGGGGCAGGCCGAGGTTTTCCAGGATCCAGTCGTAGAGCGGCCGGTGGTCCACAAACTCCAGCGTGCAAATGGAGTGGGTGACGCCCTCGAGATAGTCGCTGAGGCAGTGGGCGTAGTCGTAAAGCGGGTAGAGGCACCACTTGGTGCCCGTGTGATGGTGGGCGATGTGCCGGATGCGGTAGAGGAGCGGGTCGCGCAGCCACATGTTGGGCGAGGCCATGTCGATCTTGCTGCGGAGCGAACGGGCGCCGTCGGGAAATTCGCCGGCCTTCATGCGCGCGAACAGGTCGAGGTTCTCCGCCACGCTGCGGTTGCGGAAGGGGCTGTCCTGGCCCGGCCGGTCGGGGGCGCCGCGGTATTTGTCGGTGTCCTCGGCGCTCAGGTCGCAGACATACGCTTTGCCGCGCTTGATGAGTTCGCCGGCGTAGACGTAGAGCTGGTCAAAATAACTGGAGGCGGAAAAGGGCTCGGACTCGATTTTGGACTGGTCAACCGGCGGCAGGTAGTAGTCCTGCTGCCCATCGACAACCTGAAGTGCAGGTGTGGCTCCTTTCGCTTTGAAGCCGAGGCACTGATCGGCCCAGCCGGCGATGAGCCACTGGACGTCGGCCGTGATGGCATCGACGTACTCGGCGTCCTCCTTGAACGGGTTGGTGTCGTCGAAGCGCAGGTTGCACTGGCCGTTATGTTCGCGGGCGATGCCGAAGTTCAGGCAGATGGACTTGGCGTGCCCGATGTGGAGGTAGCCGTTGGGCTCGGGCGGAAAGCGGGTGACGATTTTGGCGTAGCGCTTTTCGGCGACGTGGCCGGCGACGATGTCGCGGATGAAATCGCTGGGGGCGGGCGCGGGAGTAGCGGTCGGCTCGGGCATGTTAAACGGGCAAGTTGCGGGCTGGGGCGGGGCCGCGCAACGCTAGTTTTCTATCGCGCCCGAGTGGGGCGGGTCTTGTCGCGGGCGGACGGGGCGACGCCCTCGCTGCCCATCGCCTTGAGCAGGTCGGTGAGGTAGGGGATGAGCTGCTTCTTGCGGCTGACCACACCATTGAGCTCGAAGATTTCATCCTGTTCGACATGCGGGTAGGAAATCCGGCGGATAATCTCGGGGTCGCCCTTCACGAGCATGAGCGAGTTCTGCGTATTGATGTCGGTGACGAGCAAGGCGGCGAAAGTGAGTTTCTCGGCGGTGCGCAGATCGGCCAGCGCCTTGGCGAGGGCCTGGGCGTGCGGCCAGAAATTGTCGAAGCCAAGTTCCTCCACCTGCGAGACGGCGAAGTGCACTCCCTCTTCATCATATACTTTGAAGTCGGAGCGGACGACCCGGTCGGCCGGGCTGGCGAGAATGACGGAGCCGGAGCTGAAAATCAGCTGACCCAGGGCTTGGGCCTTGATGCCGGCGTGGGTCTGCAGCCAGTTGAGCAGGTCGGCGTCCTTGGTGGTGGAGGTCGGACTCTGGAGCAGGAGGGTGTCGGAGATGAGGCCCGCCATCATGATGCCGGCCAGGTCGGCGGAAGGCGTGAGGGCGTGCCGGCGGAAAAGGTCGGCGACGATGGTGCAGGTGGAGCCCACCGGTTCGTTGATGAAGAGAATGGGCTGCGACGTCGTCATGGGGGCGAGCCGGTGGTGGTCGATGATCTCAGTGATGATGACCTCATCCGCTCCGGGCACGGCCTGGGTGAGCTCGTTGTGGTCGACGAGGACCAGGCGCGTGGGCACCGGCTTGAGCAGGTCGGACTTGGTCAGGATGCCCTGGAGGAGGTTGTCCTCCCCCGTCACCATCATGGCATGGGAGGAGAGCTGGGAAAACTTGCGCCGGATGTCGGCTATGCGGGCCTCCGCATTCAGCGCGCTGAACTGGTGGTCGACGAGCTTTTCGATCGTGGAGGCGGTGCGGACGAACCAGGCCGTGGTCGCGGTGTCGTGCGGACTGGAGATGACGCTGACGCCGCGCTCGCGCGCCAGCGCGACGATGGCGGGATCAACGGGGAGATTGCCGCTGATGATGAGGGCGCGAATGCCGAGTTCGATCGAGCGCTGCTGGATGTCGCGCCGGTCGCCGACAATGATCAGCGACTGCCCCGGAGGGATATTCTCTTTCTCGGAGATTTTCCAGAAGGTGCCGACATCCATCGCGCCGATGCGGACAAAGAGGTCTTCCAGGCTGTTTTCCTTCACCGTGTGCAGCACCGAGGCCTGCAGGGAGCGGACAATGCGGGCAAGGCTGGTGCGGACCTGGCGCATGGCACGGGGTTCATCCATGCGGGGGATGAAAAAATGCCCGAGCTGCGCGAGCGTGACAGAGCCGACGGCGCGCTGCTGGTTCGACACGACGGGCAGGTAGGTAATGCCGTGCCGGTCGATCAGGTTGAGCGCCTCGGCGCAGGTGACGTCCTCCTGCACGACGATGGGTTGACGGACCATCATGTCGCGGACCCGCGGATAAACGTCGCTCAGGTAATGCGGCAGCGGCGTGCGGAACCGCTCCAGAATCGCGTCGATGCGGGCGTTGGAGTTCCCACAACGGGCGGCGACGTAGCCGGGTTCACCGCGGGCTTCCTTGAAGGCCGCATAGGCGATCGCCGAGCAGATGGAGTCGGCGTCGGGATTGCGGTGGCCGATGACGTAGATGGGATTGGCGGTGGCCATGGGACGCGGGCAGACTAGGGCCGGGCCGGGTCGGGGGAAGAAAAAAGCCCGGCGCGAGGGACGGCCGGGCGAATCAGTGGGGCGGGATATGGCCGCTATTAGGGTGCCTGCCCGGCGGTGCCCGTGAGCGATCCTACTGTCTGGCCGCCGGCCGGCGGGGTGGCGTAGATCTTCGCGGCGACCGGGATGGCCTGGCGGATGGAGACGCCCTTGGTGCCGTTGCTCAGGGTGAGGCGGTGGTCGGCTTCGGTCAGATTGGGGTAGAACTGGACGTTGCCCCCGAGAAAAGCGATGTGCCCGCCCGTGTCCTTGTAGACACCGCTGGCCGGATCCCACTGGCCGGTGGTCTGGAGTCCGCGGGTGAAGGCCACCGGCGAAGAAGGGACATCGCCCATGCGCAGGCCACCGACGAACTCAAAGCTCAGCGTGCGGCCGGCGAATTCGCTGGCGAGGATCGTGCGGTTGGCGGGGTCGACAATGGCGGCGGGGTAACTGCCGTTGAAGAAGGGATCGTTCTTGGCGAAGTAGAAGGTCGGGTCGGTGACGATACCGCGCTGCGCGAGAATGCCGGCCCAGGCGTAGGGACCGGAGCCCAGGCCGGGATACTGGGTGGCGATGGCGGTGGGGTCGGGGAGACGGTCGTTGTTGTCGGCCGCGTAGATGCTGGCGGCCTTGACGATCTCGCGGAGGTTGTTGGCGTCGACCGTGCGCTGGGCGGTCTCGCGAACCTTGCCGACGGTGGGGAAAATCAGTGCGGCCAGAATGCCGATGATGGCGATGACCGTGAGCAGCTCGATGAGCGTGAAGCCGCGGGTGGCGGGGATGGGGCGCGATGGCATAGGCTTGGAAGTGTTGCGGCCCGTAACCGGAACAGTTTGCCGCCAGAGTGACAAATACAAGCGCATTATCCATTCCCGGACTGGACAACGGCGGCGACTTTGGTGAGATGGTGCCATCATGGTCGTTTATTTCGATGGCAAGTATGTCGATTCCAGCGATGCGAAGGTATCGGTCTTCGATCACGGCTTGCTTTACGGCGACGGGATCTTTGAGGGCATCCGCATCTATGGCGGCAACGTCTATCGCCTCGACGACCATCTCGAGCGGCTGGAGATGTCCGCCCGGGCCCTTATGCTCACCATCCCGCTCACCCGCGCCCAGCTGGCCGAGGCCGTGTGCGAGACCTGCCGCCGGAACAAACTGAACGACGGCTATATCCGCCTCGTCGTCACGCGCGGCGTGGGCGACCTCGGCCTGGCGCCGTGGTCCTGCGCGAACCCGACCACCTTCATCATCGCCAGCAAGATCTCGCTTTATCCGCAGGAATATTACGACAACGGCCTGAGCATCGTCACGGTGCCGACCCGCCGCATCGCGGCCGATGCCTTGCCGCCGACCATCAAGTCGCTGAATTACCTCAACAACATCCTCGCCAAGATCGAGGCCAAGCAGGCCGGCGCGCTCGAGGCCATCATGCTCAACGCCCAGGGCTATGTCGCCGAATGCACCGCCGACAACGTCTTTGTCGTGCACAAGGGCGAGATCATCACGCCCTCTTCCTCCGCTGGCGCCCTCAAGGGCATCACCCGCGCCACGGTCTTCGACATCGCCCAGGAGCTCGGCATCCCGATGCGCTCGGCCGATCTCACGCGTTACGACGTGTGGTGCGCTGACGAGTGCTTTCTCACGGGCACGGGCGCCGAGGTCATCCCGGTGGTGAAGCTCGACGGTCGCATCATCGGCATCGGCAAGCCCGGCCCGGTCACCGCCCGCGTGCTCGCCAGTTTCCGGAAGCGCGTGCTGGTCGAGGGCACCCGGATCTGAGCCGCCGGGGCCAGCCTCCGCGCTTGCCAGCCGGTCCGGCCTCGGGCATGGTAGCTACAGGGAATCAGGGGTGTCGCATCTTGCGTTTCGCGCCAGTTGCGCTAACCTGACTCATACAATTTCATGGCCAACTCACTCAAGTGCGACCTCTGCTCCAAGCCCGCCACCGTCCACCTAACCCAGATTGTTAACAGCAAGATACACAAGGTGGACCTGTGCGAGGCGTGCGCGCAGGCGAAGGGCGTGACCGACCCCAGCGGCTTCTCGCTCGCGGATCTGCTGCTCAAGGCCTCGCTCAATCCGGAGCCCGCCGGCGAGACGAAGTGCACCGCGTGCGGCTTCACCTCGCAGGATTTCAAGAAGACCGGCCGCTTCGGCTGCCCGTCCTGCTACGAGCATTTCAGCAAGATGCTCGAGCCGATGCTCGACACCATGCACAAGGGCAGCAGCCACACCGGCAAGATTCCCCAGCGCGCCGTCGCGCGCAAATCCCACTACGAGCGCCTCACCCAGCTCGAGACCGAGCTCGACCTGGCGATCAAGTCCGAGCGCTACGAGGACGCCGCGCGCTACCGCGATGAACTCACCCAGGTCCGCGAGTCCGGCGGCGGCAAGCCAACTTCCTGACATGAAGATCAACGAGCTCATCGATTCGCATTCCGAGCTGACCGACACCGCCGCCAGCAAGAGCGCGGTCGTGCTCATGACGCGCATCCGGCTCGCCCGGAACCTCGCCGGCCAGCCTTTCCCCGGCTGGGCCAAGGAAGCGCAGAAAAAGGAAATCCGCGACCAGTGCATGCAGGCCGTCGCGGCTCTGCCGCAGATGAAGCGCGGCCTCGCCATCCCGGTCGAGACCCTCGACGACCTGCAGAAGCAGATTCTCGTCGAGCGCCATCTCATCAGTCGCGAGCTCTGCCACGCCAAGTCCGGCGCCGGCATCGTCATCAGCAAGGACCAGTCCTGCGTAGTCATGGTGAACGAGGAGGATCATCTCCGCATCCAGGTGCTGCGCTCCGGTTTCCAGTTCAAGAAAGTCTGGAACACCATCAATGCCCTCGACACCGACCTCGAGGAGCATGTGGACTTCGCGTTCAATCCCCGGCTCGGCTACCTCTCCGCCTGCCCGACCAACCTCGGCACCGGTATCCGCGCCTCGGCGATGATGCACCTGCCCGGGCTCGTCATCTCCAGCCAGATGGAAAAGGTCGTGCGGGCCGTCAACCAGCTCGGCATGGCGGTGCGCGGGCTGTTCGGCGAGGGGTCCGATGCCAGTGGCAGCATCTTCCAGATTTCCAACCAGACCACCCTCGGCGAAAGCGAGGAAGGCATCATCAAGCACCTTCACGGGGTGCTGAACACCATCGTCGAGCAGGAGCTCAACGCCCGCCAGAAACTGCTCGAGACCGACCCCAACAAGCTTTCCGACAAGGTCGGCCGCGCTTTCGGCATCCTGCAGAACGGTTACCTGCTCAACTCCGGCGAGGCCATGAACCTGCTGTCGCTCATCCGGCTCGGCATCGACCTGGGCGTGTTTCCGGATACGCAACGTGCTGTCGTGGACCGCCTTTTCATCGAGTGCCAGCCCGGCCATGTCCAGCATGCTGCCAAGGGTGCCTTCGACCCGGCGCAGCGCGATGTGCTGCGGGCCGGCCGGTTGCGGGCGGAATTTGCTAAATTGACCGCCCCGGACTTCACTTCCACCACCAAGTAGCCGATTTATCAAAGCCACCCCATGGAACCAATGAACAATTTCACCCCGCGCGCCCAGCAGGTGCTCGCGCTGGCCCGCAAGGAAGCCGACCGCTTCCATCACAACTATGTCGGCACCGAACATCTCCTGCTCGGGCTGATCAAGTTGGGGCAGGGTGTCGCCGTGAGCGTGTTGCAGAAGATGGGCATGGATCTCGAGACGGTGCGCGCCGAGGTGGAAAAACAGGTCGGCATCGGCCAGGAATCCAAGACCCCCGTCGGCAGCATTCCCTACACGCCCCGCGTGAAGAAGGTGCTCGCGCTCGCCGGCAAGGAGGCCAAGGCGCTCAACCACAGTTATGTCGGCACCGAGCACATTTTGCTCGGCTTGCTCCGCGAGGGCGAGGGCGTCGCGGCCCGCGTGCTCAAGACCCTCGAGGTGGACATCGAGCGCACCCGCAACGAAATTCTCCGCGAGCTTGATCCCCAGTTTTCCTCCGGCCAGGGCGGCGAAGGCGGGGCGGGAGCCGGTGGTGGTGGCGAGGAAGTCGCGCCCCGGGGCAGCGACGACAAGAAGGAAGTCAAGACGCCGGCGCTGAAGGCCTTTGGCCGCGATCTCACCGAGCTGGCCCGCAAGGGCGAGATGGACCCCGTCGTGGGCCGCAAGAACGAGATCAGCCGCGTCATCCAGATTCTCTGCCGCCGCACCAAGAACAATCCCGTGCTCGTCGGCGAGGCCGGCGTGGGCAAGACCGCCATCGTCGAGGGCCTCGCGCAGGAGATCGCCAAGGGCAACGTGCCCGAGATTCTCGCGGACAAGAAGGTCATCACCCTCGATCTCGCCCTCATGGTCGCCGGCACGAAATACCGCGGCCAGTTCGAGGAGCGCATCAAGGCCGTGATGGACGAGATCAAGCGCGCCAAGAACGTCATGATCTTCATCGACGAGCTGCACACCATCGTCGGCGCCGGCGCCGCCGAGGGCGCCATGGACGCGTCCAACATCTTCAAGCCCGCCCTGAGCCGCGGCGAGCTGCAGTGCATCGGCGCCACCACGCTCAACGAATACCGCAAATACATCGAGAAGGACAGCGCCCTCGACCGCCGCTTCCAGATGGTCAAGGTCGAGGCCCCCTCGGTGGACGACACCATTCTCATCCTCAAGGGCATCCGCAGCAAATACGAGGACCACCACAAGGCCACCTTCACCGACCTCGCCCTCGAGACCGCCGCCAAGCTTTCCGACCGTTACATTACCGGCCGCTTCCTGCCCGACAAGGCCATCGACGTGATGGACGAGGCTGGCTCGCGCGCCCGCATCACCACCCTGAACCGCCCGCCCGACATCGAGGCCCTCAGCAAGGAGATCGAGGAAGTCTGCAGCAAGAAGGAGCAGGCCATCGCCGCCCAGCATTTCGAGGAAGCCGCCAAATATCGCGACCAGGAAAAGCAGCTCCGCACCAAGCAGGAGGAGCTGGTCGGGAATTGGAAGAAGACCCGCGACGAAAACCGCATCATCGTCGATGAGGAACAGATGATCCGCGTCGTCGCCGAGTGGACCGGCATCCCGCTCAACCGCCTGGAGAAAAAGGAGAGCGAGCGGCTGCTCGCGCTGGAGAGCGAGCTGCAGAAGGCCATCGTCGGGCAGGACCCCGCGACCATTGCGGTCGCCCGCGCCCTGCGCCGTTCGCGCGCCGACCTCAAGGATCCGCGCCGCCCCATCGGCTCATTCATGTTCATGGGCCCGACCGGCGTCGGCAAGACCGAGCTGGCCAAGCAGCTCGCCGCCCAGATGTTCGGCAATCAGGATGCGCTCATCCAGATCGACATGAGCGAATACATGGAGAAATTCGCCGTTTCCCGCCTTGTCGGCTCGCCTCCGGGCTACGTCGGCTACGAGGAGGGCGGCCAGCTCACCGAGGCCGTGCGCCGCCGGCCGTATTCCGTGATCCTTTTCGACGAGATCGAGAAGGCGCACCCGGACGCCCTGCAGCTGCTGCTCCAGATCATGGAGGACGGCCGCCTGACCGACTCACTGGCCCGCACCGTCGATTTCCGGAACACCATCATCATCATGACAACCAACGTCGGCGCGCAGCTCATCCAGCGCCAGACGACGATGGGCTTTGCCGCCGCCGGGGCGCCGGACTTCCAGGACGTTGAAAAGCTGAAGGAGAAGGTGCTCGAGGAGGCCAAGCGCGTCTTCAAGCCCGAGTTCCTCAACCGCATCAACGACCTCGTGGTCTTCCGTCCGCTCGACAAGAACGACCTGCTCAAGATCGTGGAGATCGAGGCCGGCAAGGTGGTCAAGCGGCTTGCCGCCCGGAAAATCCAGATCGAGTTCTCGCCCGAGTCCAAGACCCTCCTCATCGAAAAGGGTTACGACGAGAAGTATGGCGCCCGCCCGCTGCGTCGCGCCGTCGAGCACCTCCTGGAGGATCCGCTCGCCGAGGCGCTGTTGCGCGGCGAGGTCAAGGAAGGCGAACCCATCCTGGTTGTCCGCAACGGCGACAAGCTGGAGTTCAAGATCAAGTCCCCCACGGCCGAAAGCGGCGTCACGTCCTGACGTTTGGCCTGCCTTTCACGCCGCCGGCACCCTCGCGTGCCGGCGGCGTTTTGCTTTGCCAGCCAGGTGCCGATCCATTTTGGCTAGGCTTTTGCTTTCCCATGCAGTTGTCGCGTTCCGCCTATTTCGTGCTGATACTCGGCCTCGCTCCGTACCTTGGATATATGAAAGAAAATGCCATTTCTCCACCTGATGCGGACGAGGTCGTCTTCCGGCCCACGAACAAGGAATATCCGCGCGAGCCGCAAATTGTGCTGGGGAGGCGCGAGGCTCCAGAATTCGATGTTGTGCCCCTGAAGGTGGAGAGGTTTGCCGATGTGGCGCAAATCTATGCTGACTTTTCCAGGAAAGAGGTGCGCGTGCCCCGCAATCTGCTCGACCGTTCGAAGGGAATTGCGGGCACAGGCGCCGTCCAAGCCAGGTATTTGATCGCAAATTACGACTCGGAGCTTCCGAACATCGGGGTCGACATCGTTCCGCTCGGCCGCGACGTGGTGGCATTTCGTGCCGGCAGGAGCCTTCAGGAACGGATGCAGGCCAAACGCCCGCCAGACGCCACCCCCGGGCAAATTTCCGCGGCGAATGCCGCAATGAGTCGGGAGCGATTCTGGCAACTCATGGAAGCGGCAAGCCGTGGTGAGCGGAATGACAGTTTTCGGACGGCAGCGGTCCTTCAGGCTGCGCTCGGCAAATTGCGGGCGGAGGAGATTCTCGGATTTCAGCTTCGATTGAATGAGTGCTTGGCCGAGAGCTATCGCTGGGATCTCTGGGCGGTCGCCTACATCGTGAATGGCGGTGCTTCCGACGATGGCTTTGTATATTTCCGTGCGTGGCTGATCGCGCAGGGCAGGGAGTATTACCAAGCGGCACTCAAGGACCCCGTCCATGCGGCGGACCGGGCTGGTCAGGATCAGCAGAACGAGAGCGAGCAGATACTCTATGCGGCAATGGACGCCTATCAGGCCAAAACGAACCAGTCACTGCCCGCACTGCCGTTTCCAAGTGCTGCCCAGCCGGCGGGTCAACGCTGGGACGAACAAGATCTTCCGAAGCTTTACCCGGAGTTGGTGAAGCGATTCCCCTGACCGGCAACGAGGCGAAACCAAGCCTGGGCGTCGGGTGGTTGCCGAGGCAATCTGAGAGGGTCAGGTTTCTCCATGCCTCTCAGTAAGGGCCGAGGCTCGAAGATTGGGTCGGGTTTTGTAGTGGGTTGGCGGACGTCTTGACGAAGGTGCTATCTCGGAATTACCTGTCCGCATGAGTAGCACGAAGGAACAGGCGCCTGCGGCGATCGAGACGCTGCCGGATGATGCTACCTTGCAGGCCGCCGCCGACAAGCTGGCGCTGCTTGCCGCACTCGAGAAAAGCCGGGAAAGCGTCAAAACGGGCCATTGGAAACCGCAGGCTGACGTGGAGAAGCTGCTGCCCCAATGGCTCGAAAAGTAATCTGGTCCGACGACGCCAGCGCCGGCCTGTGGCTTGCGGGCTTGTCTTTGGTCGGAATACGGCCTCATTTTCGGGGCATGGCCACCTCAACCGCGATCAAGTCACGTTCCTCCCGCGTCCGCCGCGCCGCCCAGGCGCGCCGACGTCGCGCCGAGGATCGGGCTGACTATGCCATCGCGGTCAAACGGTGTGCCGACCTTGACTCGGGCCGCGCCAAGGCGTTAAGCCGCGAGGAGGTCTGGCGTGCCCTGGGACTATGAGTTTCACGAGGATGCGCTGCCCAGCCTGAGGCGGATTGGGCCGTCAAACCAGGCGAAGGTTCGCGCCTATCTGGACAAGCGGATCAAGGGCACGATCAATCCCCGGCAATTTGGGAAGCCACTGGTGCGAAATCTGAAAGGGCTGTGGCGTTACCGCGTGGAAGACCTCCGCATCATCTGCCGTTTGGAGGATCATCGCTGTATCGTCATGGTCATCGAGGTGGGCCACCGTTCGGCGATTTACGAGGACTGAGGTGGCAATCCGAGGAGCCGTTCATTCCGGGCCCTTGAGGTGCTGGTTGAAGAAAAGTTGATGACGCGGAGTTCCTCGGGCCAAGCAGGATGGTCAGGCTAGGGTTCATCCGATTTGACGGACAATGCGCGGAGCCTCCGTGATTGCGTGGTGTCAGGGCAAAGGCTTTGCTGGGCACGTGCTGAAGCGATTAATCCTGACCGCCTTGTTACTCCTCGTGCCGGCGGTGGCGCAGGAAGGCGGGGCCATTCCGGCGGATGAGGTGGCGCGCGCGCCGACGCCTACGCGCGTTGCCGCCCTCGTGGACCACGCTGCGGCGCAGGGCTGGGGGAGTGTGACACCGGTGCTACACACGGCGGCGCAGCAGGCCTACGAGACCAGCTCGGGCTATGCGCCCGCGTGGTATTACCTCTATCGCTGGTCGCGCCTGCTGGGCACACCCTACGCCACGGCGATCCAGGATTGGATCAAGGCGGTCGAGGAGGCCAAGGTCGCGCACTCCAACATGGCGTCGACTTATGATTTCCGTCCAGGGTCGCTGTCGGCGGGCCTGACCCGCGAGCTGCAACTCGCCCTGCTCGGGAGTCCGGCACTCTCGGAGGAGTTTTTCCAACTGCTGTCGCCGGTGGACAATCCTGCGGAGGTGCTCGCGATCCTGCAGAAAATCCACCGGCAGGATGCGGCGTTGTTCGGCAACTTTCCGAGCCTGGCCCTCGCCATCGCCGTGGTTTACGATGTGCCGCCGACGCCCAACTGGCCGCATGGGCAGGTGACCGCGGCGGCCCTGCCGCGAAAATTGCCGGCCCCAGAACAGGTCTTTGGTTATTTCGCCCGGTTGGACCGGACCAATGGCACGTTGCAACACCTGGGCCGGCTGCCCGCCGATGAGTTGAAGTTCCTCGTGGATATCGTCGTTCCGTTCACCGAGCTCGATTGGGCGCGCAAGAATGTGCCGCCGGGTCTCGCTGATCTCGGCAAGGCCTATGAGATGATCAAATACCGGAAGGACCGGATCACCACAAACCAGTACATGTGGCCCGGGGCCGGCTATACGCTGCCCGGCATTTTGCAGCAGGGCGGCATCTGCTTGGACCAGGCCTACTTCGCCAGCACGGCCGGCAAGGCGAAGGGCATCCCGACCATCATGTTTCGCGGCGCGGGGCTCGACGGACGCCATGCGTGGTTCGGCTACCTCGACGCCGCGCAAAAATGGCAGCTCGATTGCGGCCGGTTTGCCGAGCAGAAGTTTGTCGTCGGCCTGGCCTTCGACCCGCAAACTTGGGGAGACATCAACGATCATGAACTGCTCTTCATCACCGAGCGGTTTCGCGCCCTGCCAACCTACAAGCTGTCGGTCATGCACACCGAGTTTGCGGCGGATTACCTGCGCGAAGGAAAGGTCGACCAGGCCATGAAGGCGGCCCGCGAGGCGGTGAACCGCGACCGGCGCAATCTGGCTGCCTGGAACATTCTGCTGCAGGCGCAGGCGGCGAAGAGTCCGGATGCCCGGGCCCGCGAGGCCATCCTGCGCGACGCGGTGCTGGCTTTTCAGAAGTATCCCGACCTGGAGATTTCGTTTTCCCGGCAACTGATCGAGGTGCTCCGGGGGCGGGGGGAGAAGAGTCTGGCGGCGTTTGAGGAACAGCGGTTGGGGACCAAATACCAAGCGAACCGCGCCGACCTGGGCATCGAGCAGGCGGCCACGACCATCGCCCGGAGCATGCAGGAGGATGACATGGCGACCCAGATCCGGGTTTTCAACCGGGTGCTCGACACCTCCGGCCGGGGTGCGGCGACAGATTTTTACGACAAGGTGGTCGCGCCCTTCGTGCTGCATCTGGCCTCCCACAACCAGGTGCCGGCCGCCCTGCAGGCCGTAGTGCGCGCCCGCCGCACCCTGCGGATTGAACCCGGCTCCCAGCTCGAGAGCGAGCTGACCGCGCTCACGGCCCGGGTGAAGAGCGGAAATATTCCCCAAAAAGCGCCCGGCCTTTGAACCTTTCAGCCTTGTCGGCGTCTATTAGGCCGCTTCAACTCCCTCACTTCCATCCATGCTCGAAATCTTCAAAGGCGCCGGCCTGCTCATCTACCCGCTCGGTCTCTGCTCCCTGATCGCCATCTTCATCCTCTGTGAGCGGCTCTACGCTCTCCGGAACGATGCGGTGCTGCCGAATGATCTGGTTGACCCGATCATGGCGGGGAAACCCCATCCGGGCGGGCGCCATTCGGTGCTGGCCCGCGTCCTGGAGTTCGCCAACTCCAACAAGACCGACCCGGAGGCCGTCAAGGCCTTCGCCCGGCTCGAGCTCAACCGCATGGAGCGGGGCATTCCCTACCTGGAGGTTATTTATGCCGCCGCGCCGCTCATTGGCCTGACGGGAACGGTCACCGGCCTGTTGCAGGTCTTCTCGCAGATTTCGCCCGAGACCGGTCTGCCCGATCCCGCGGCTTTCACGAAGGGCGTGGCCCTGGCCCTGTCGGCCACGGTCATCGGCCTCGCCATCGCGATTCCCTCGCTCGTGGGCGCCGGTTTCCTGCAGCGCAAGGTCGATAACTACGCCGCCCGGATCGACCTGCTGCTGGAGCGGGTGCTGTCGCACAATTCCAAATCATGAGCGGTCTCCAGCGTAGAAAAAGGCGCCGGCCCGAGCTGAACCTGGTGCCGTTGATCGATGTGCTGGTGATGCTGATCTTCTTCGCGTTCGTCACGATGCAGTTCCGGTCGATCACGACCATGAATCTCACCCTGCCCAAGGTGGAGACCGCGGGTAAGAGCGAATTGAAGGAATCTCTGACGATCAGCATCGCCAAGGTGGGCACGATCGATGTCAACGGCCACCCGGCCAGCATGGAGACGCTGGATGAGATTGTCCGGGAGGTGGGCCGCGTGAGCAAAGACATCACCGTCGTCATCCGCTCCGACGAGAACACGCCGCTGCGTTTCGTCACCCAGGCAATGGACACCTGCCGCAAGCAGGGCCTGAACAAGATCCGGCTGCAGTCGCGGTGATTTTTGCAGTAGCGAGTAGTGAGTAGCGGGTAGCGAGAACAATACTATTGTAGGTCGGGGTTTATCCCCGACATGTCGCGGATGGCTGTCGGGCGTAAAGCCCGACCTACAGCAAACTGGCTTTGGGTTTTTCTACTCGCTACCCACTACTCGCGACTCACTACTTTCGCTCATGATCATCCTCATCACCGGTGTGACCCGCGGGCTCGGACGCGCCCTCGCCGAATGGTATATCGCCAACGGGCATACGGTCATTGGCTGCGGACGCAGCGCTGAAATCCTGAACCTGCGGTTCGCGCATCCCGCCCCGCATGATTTCACGGCGCTCGATGTCGCCGAGGAAAGCAAAGTCGCGTTGTGGTCGGAGCATGTCCTGGCCCGCCACGGCGCGCCCGATCTGCTGATCAACAACGCCGCTTTGATGAATACGCCTGCGCCGCTGTGGAAAGTGCCGGCAGGCGAGTTCAACCGCCTCATCGATGTGAACATCAAGGGCGTTGCGAATGTCATCCGGTACTTCGTCCCGGCGATGGTGGCGAGAAAGACGGGCGTCATCGTCAACCTGAGCTCAGGCTGGGGACGGGGCACCTCGCCCGAGGTGGCGCCTTACTGCGCTACGAAGTTCGCCATGGAGGGATTGACCCAGGCCCTGGCGCAGGAACTCCCCGCCGGCATGGCGGCGGTGCCGTTGAATCCCGGGGTGATTGACACGGATATGCTCCGCCAGGCGTGGAGTGACGGCGCGGCCAGTTACCCCAAGGCCGAGGCGTGGGCGAAAGTCGCGGCACCGTTCATCTTGCAGCTGGGCCCGAAGGATAACGGCAAATCGCTCAGCGTGGCCGCGTTCGAAGCCTGAGCCGGCCTCATGCAGGCGGGTTTACTGTAGGTCGGGCCGATAAACCCCGACCTACAACCATCTATCGTAGCAGGAAGAGCGGTCCGGTCCGCTCAATAAAAAGCCCGGCTGATTGAGCCGGGCCGAGGGCAAGGACGGGGAGAGCTTTACTTTTTGAATTCCTTCTCGACCCAATTCTTGAGCAGGGGCTTGTCGTAAAACAGGGGCTGGTTCCGGTCGATGATGCTGATGTTGCTCAGGAAATTCATATCGGTCAGCTTGCGCTCGCCTTCCTTGAGGACCTTGCCGTCCGCATCGATGAGCCGGAAGTTGAGGGTCAGCCGGGGAAGATAAATATCCTTCACGATCCGGACACTCTGCATATCCGCCCGGCCCGGCTCAAAGTCGCCGGCCAGATCGACGTCGGTGAAGGTCACTTCCAGTTTTTCGCCCGGAGCCACGTATTTGGCCGCGATCTTCTGGAGGTGGGAACCCAGCTCATCGAGATAATACTGGTCCGTGCTGCCGCCCATGGTTGAGCGCGCGTCGGTGAACTTGTCGGATTCGTGAAAGGTCACGGTGACCTTGGAAGGCTTGCCGGCTTTATCAGCGGCCGGCACTGAACCAGCGGCGAAAGCCGCGATGAAGAGAAGGGAGGAGGACTTCATAGTGGGGAATCTGACCATAGTTTAGCCGGATTGTGCCGTAATTCCACCGCTTTTCCGGAAAATTTCCGGTAGATGGTCACAGCATCGGCTGATGCGGCTCGACCTCGGCTTCATAATCCACGCCGGGCAGGCCGAAACCGAACATCTTCAGGAATTCCGTGCGGTAGCCCTTGATGTCGGTGAGCTGCTCGAGGTTTTCGGTCGTGGCCTTGGGCCAGAGGGCGGAGATGGCGTCCTGGATTTCCGGGCGCATCTCCAGGTCGTCGATCCGCACGCGGCCGTTGGCGTCGAGCTTGGGTTGCTTCCCATTGTAGAGCTGCGTGGCGAACAGGCGCTGGATCTGCTCGATGCAGCCCTCGTGCGTGCCGGCGGCCTTCATGACCTTGTAGAGAATGGAAATGTAGAGCGGCACCACCGGGATGGCCGAGCTGGCCTGCGTGACGAGCGCCTTGTTGACCGAGATGAGGGCGCGGCCGTGGCCGTGGGCCTTGAGCTTGGCGTCGATCGCCTTGCCCGCGCGCTCGAGATCAAGCTTGGCGCGGCCGATGGTGCCGTCCCGGTAGATGGGCCACGTATGCACCGGCCCGATGTAGGTGTAGGAAATGGCCGTGGCACCGGGCGCGAGCAGCTTGGCGTCGAGCAGGGCTTGGATCCACATCTCCCAGTCCTCGCCGCCCATGACGGCCTCCGTATCGGCGATGCCGGCCTCGTCGGCGGGTTGGATGGTGACCTCGGTGACGAGGCCCTTGTCGGTGTCGACGGTCTTGTTGATGTAGGGGGCGCCGATGGGCTGGAGCGTGGACTTGTGAACCGCGCCGGTCCTGGGATGGACGCGGCGGGGCGAGGCGAGAGAATAGATGACGAGGTCGATCTGCCCCAGGTCGCGGGCGATGATCTCCAGGGCCTGTTTCTTGATGTCGTCAGAGAAGGCGTCGCCGTTGAGGTTGGCGGCGAAGAGGCCGGCGGCGCGCGCGGCCTTGGTGAAGGCGATGGTGTTATACCAGCCCGGGGTGGCGGAGCGGCCTTCCTCGGAGGGACGCTCGTAGAAAATACCCAGCGTGGCCGCGCCCGAGCCGAAAGCGGCGGTGATGCGCGAGGACAGGCCGAAGCCCGTGGAAGCGCCGATCACCAGGACCTTCTTCGGTCCCGGCGTGATCGCGCCCTTGGCTTTCACGTAGTCAATCTGCTGCTGGATGTGCGCAGCACAACCGGTGGGATGGGCGGTCACGCAGACAAAGCCGCGGACCTTCGGTTTGATTATCATTCCGGGAAATTCTTACGCCGCCGCTCCGGCTGACAAGGCCCAAGTTGCTTCGGGAAAATCTTGCTTGCTTCGGACGTGGCGCGGTTGCCCGCCGGGCGAAGTGCGCTAAAGAACCATCAGGCCGATGAGCCCGAGCACGACGAGGAGGGCGAGGATTCCGAGGATGAAGCGTTCGTGCTTGGTGACGGCGAGGGGCATGGTTTTTAGAGACCGACGCGGTCGAGGTTGGTGAGGATTTCGCGCAGCAGGGGTTCGTCGGCCAGCTCGGCCCACGGCCGGTTGCTGGCGATGCGGATGAAATACTGGCTGCCCTGGCGGCGGAAGCCGTATTGCAGGGCAATGTGCAGGAGGGCGGGCAGGGAATAGGGATCGCGGAAGTCGATGACGCGGCCATCAAAAATGTGCCAGAACCAGACGTGCTGGCTGAAACTGCCGGCATTGCGAAAGACGCGGTATTCACCCGGTGAGTAATCCGAACCGATGGCCTGGGTGTGCGACGTCCCGGTCGGCTGCGCCATCCAGCCCGAGCCGGGCCAGCACGCATCGGGCGTGTGGGACGCAACCCGGCTGACCGAGGTCTGGCCCGGTTCCCAGTAGGCGATATACACCGACAGGTTGACGAAGTCGCCATTGCCCGCCGGACGCAGGTAGGTCCGCTCCAGCAGGTGGGTGGTCTGCAACACCGTGGAGAATTGACTGAGATCCGTCGGGGTCCTCACCTGCCAGCCCGGCGCCTCCTCCGGCAGAAGACTGGCAAGTTGAGGCGCATTGCCCGCAGGTCGCCCGGCCGGGCGGGAGTTCAGGAAAAAGAAACCGCCCAGGGCCAGCGTCAGACCGGTGCCAAGCCAGAAGCACCGGTACGGCCAGACCGGGGGCATGGTCACCGGGGGCGCGGCGGTGGAATCTGGCCGGGTCGTCTCCTTGGATTCGAGGAGGATCGCCAGGCCCGCGAGAATGGCCGCCGTGGCGCCGAGGATGGCAAAGCCCGTGGCATCATGCCAGGTGCCCGTGATGTTGACCCCGGAGTTGGTCAACAGGGTGAGGGTGAGCGAGCGCAGGAAATTCATGACCAGGGCCAGCGCGGGGGCGGCTAGGATCAGCGCCAGCCGGCGCCAGGGCCGGCGCACCTGCCAGCCGGCAAAGAAAAATCCGGCATAGACGCAGGAGATAAGACTCCGCACCCCGCTGCAGGCCTCCTCGACGCCGACGGAGGTGCGCGCCAACTCGATGACGTTGCCGTGCTGGCGGGCCGGCACCCCCAGAATCTGGAGAACAGTCATGACTCCGTCGGTGACCCAGGTTTGCAGCGTCAGGGTGAGGCGGAAGTAGGTGCCCTCGGGTATGGGCGCCACGAGGATCCACAGAAAAATCGCGGTCAGGCTAATCCAGTTAAATGGAATAATACGCACCCGCTCATCGGCCAAAATGACCAACCCGGCGCACAGGAATGCCGCGAGGGTGCCGGCGAGCAGGCAGAGCACGAGCGAGTGGGACCACGCCAGGGAAGCCGCAAAAAGTCCGGCGAGGGCAAACAGCACCAAGCCCCCCGCCAGCATGAGCCCAAGCAGGGCGGCGGACGGCCCGCCGGGCTTGATCCAGCGCAACGGTCCGAGGCGGCGGCTCTCCCAGACCAGCAAGCCAAAGATGAGCGGCGCGAAAAACCCGTGGGACAGGTCGGGATTGCCCCGCCATTCCGGCCACAAAAATCCGCAGCAAATCGCGCTGAGACCGATCAGGCCAATCATGAGGGCGCCCGCGCCAGCCGGTGGCCGGCCTGATGGCAGGGGCAGGCCTTGGCTGAAAAGCGTCATGGGGCCGCCTGCGGGGGACTCCGCTCGACGATCGCATAGACGACTTCGAGGGGGAGTGGCACCAGGGGCAGGACAGGAGATAAATTCTGCGAGGCTGGTCCTTTCACCAGAAGCTCACCCAGGCCACGCAGCGCCTTGGCTTCGGCGGAAGTAAAGCGTCGGATGCTTTCATTGAGTTTGGCCGCGCGCCCGGTGGCCTGCCCGTTAACCGCAACCAGGTACACGGCATGATACAGGGGCAGGGTCTCGGCGGTGAGGGCGGGTCCGCGCTCGGCGAAGCGATCGAGAAAGCGGTTGAGCAACCCCGGGGCGGGCTGCTCCAGCAGGGAGACGCAGAACATGACGCCCAGCCGCGGGGTCAGGGGATAACTGAGCAGCGCGTCGTATTCGGAATCCAGCCGGGAAGTCCGGTTCTGCGCGCGCCCGGCCCGGAGCCGGAGAAAGGCGGCCTCGTCGGCCGGGAGGCGGTCGCCGTAGGCATCGATCAGTTTGCCGGCCAGCTCCGGGTGGCCGAGGCGCAGCAATCGATCAATCTGGTAGGTGTCAAAGTAGGATACCGTCGGGCGCAGTTGCTGGCTGAGCCGCGGGATGGCCTGGTCGAGCCGGTTGTCCAGCACGAGTTGCTCGAGGTCGATGAGTTCAAGGCACCAATTCGGCAGGCCATGATCGTCTTTCAGGAGATCGCGGAGCAACGCCTGGTCATGTGTCTGCCGGGCCGCGAAGAGCAGGGCGTGGAGCCAGGCTTCCCGCCGGCCGGAATCCTCACTGAGCATGGTGACGGCCAGGTGCTTCAGCTGGGCATAGTTGCCGCCGGCCAGCAAGGCCCGGCCCCAGAGCCGGGCCGTGGTGGTCCGCTGCTCCGGGACATCGTGCAGCAGGCGGGCGTAAATATGATCGGCCACCGAGGGCTGGCCGGTGATCTGGATCAGATTGGCGAGGGCGAGGCCGGCGCTGTGATTGCGGGGATTCAGCTGGCAGATGGTCTGGAGGGAAAGGATGGCGGCCTGGTAGTCACCGGCCGCGAGCGCCTGCTGGGCCCGGGTGGCGTGGAGCCTTTCCTGCGAACCGCGCAGTTCAGGCCAATGCGGGGGCCACACGACCGACCGGTAGCTGACCTCGTAACTGGCGGCATGCAGCACGGCATAGACGGTAAGGGTCCCCACCAGATAAAGCGCGAGCAGGGCGGTGCTGGAAAACAGCGCGGCGCGGCCCCAGAACGGCCGGACCCGTTCGGCGTCCACGCCGCAGCGCCAGCCATCCTTGGTCTCGGTGAGCAGGGGACAGACTTTCCGGAACCGCCTCGGCTGGTACCACGACTCCACGGCCTGGCACCGGGAGTCGAGGGCATGCCCCGAATCACTGAAGACCTGGCAGGGGCAGGAATCGCGGTGCGCGCCATGCAGGCGGAACCAGGTTTTGCGGGTGTTCCAGTAGAACAAGGCCCACCAGAAACGGCAGAAGTCGGCGATCCATCCAGTCACGCTGGCAGGTTAGGGTTCCGGACCCGCGCCGCAACGTGCAATTCACCTTCCGGTTTTGACGGAGGCGGATTTTTGACTAATGTGCCGCATTCCCACGCTATGAAATCACTCCTCAAATTCATCCACGCCGGGGCCGCCTCGCTGGCCCTCTTTATCTCGACGCAAGCCGCCCCTGTCGTCGGCCAGGCCGCGCCCGATTTCTCGCTGACTGACATCAATGGCCAGCAGCACTCCCTCGCCAGCTTCAAAGGCAAGACCGTCGTCCTCGAATGGGTAAATCCCGAGTGTCCGTTCGTCCAGAAACATTACCAAGGCAGCGGCAACATGCCGGCCACGCAGAAGGCGGTGCTCGCCAAGGGGGCCGTGTGGCTCTCCATCAATTCCGGCCATGCGGGTGCGCAGGGCGATTTCGATCCGGCGCAGGTCGCCACGTGGCACCAAAAAACCGGGTCTGCGCCCACGGCCTATCTCCGTGATCACACTGGGAAAGTCGGCAAACTCTATGATGCCCGGCACACGCCCACGCTCTACGTGGTTAACGCTTCAGGCACCCTCGTCTATGCCGGCGGCATCGATGATATCAATTCGAGCAATCCCGCCGACATCGCCAAGGCGACCAACTACGTGAAGGCCGCGCTCGCAGATCTCAAGGCCGGCAAGCCGGTGGCCAAAGCCACCTCCCGGGCCTACGGCTGCAGCGTGAAATACTGATCCGCCTTCGTTCCGCTCGTTTGTAGGTCGGGCTTTACGTGTCAGGCCATAGCCCTGGAGCGACGGCTGATCCCCGACAGATTGTGCTTGTGTGTCGGGCATAAAGCCCGACCTACACCAAACTGGCCTACCACCGCTCTGTTCACACCTTCGTCGTGAACAGCTCGGGATGGAGCGTACCCTCGGCGACGCGGGTGACGGGGCCGGTCATCTTGATCGAGAAGTTGTCGCCGATCTCGATGCCGATCCGGCCGCCCGGCATGTGCACGGTGACGGAGCGGTCCACCAGGCCGAGCTTGTGCGCGACCGCGGCGGACGCACTGGAGCTGCTGCCGGAGGCGAGGGTGTAACCGGCGCCGCGCTCCCAGATCTCGATCTGGATATTGGCCCGGTCGAGCACCTGGAGGAACTGGACGTTGGTGCGCTTGGGGAAATTAGCATGGGTTTCGAGGTGCGGGCCATACTTGTGGGCGAGCTCCGGCGTGATGGCGGGGAGCGGGATCACGCAATGGGGATTGCCGATGGTGGCGGCACAGTAGGTGAACTCCCGGTCGAGGATTGTGATCTTCTCGTTGATGACCTCGCGCGACGGACCGGCGACGGGGATCCTGTCGCTGGTGAAGCTGACGTGGCCCATCTCGACGGTGATGGACTGCCCGCCGGGTTGGATGGTGACCTGAACCACGCCGCCGGGGGTATCGACAGTGAAGGGGGCGGTGCCGACCTTCTGCTGGTCGTAGAGGTAGCGGGAGAAAATGCGCAGGCCGTTGCCCGACTTCTCGGCCTCGGAGCCGTCGGGGTTGAAGATGCGCAGGCCGAACTGGGCGCGCTGTGTCGGGAGCGGGCCCCAGAGAATGCCGTCGGAGCCAACGCCGAAATTGCGGTGGCAGATGACGCGGGTCTGCTCGGTGGTCGGGGCGGACCAGCCGGGGAAGTCCGCCGGATCCATGACGATGTAGTCATTGCCGAGGGCGTGGTATTTGTGAAAGCGCATGGGCAGGAAGCAGGATTGCCCGCGAATGCCGCGAATGACACGAATAAAATCCCTGTGCCGGCGTCATAGGGGCCAGACTGGATCGGGGTCGCGGGCCGATTGAGGAGGGTGCGCTGCGGAGCAAGGCATAGATGGGTCACGGAAGAGACGCCGCGCTTTCGATCCCCAGAATTCTTCTTCAGGCTAGCGCTGGCGCTGAGCCACGGTGAAGCGTCGGGCTCGAGCGGCTGGTCAGGCCTTTCGTTTGATTTCAAACGCTGCGGTACCCGCGGAGATTTTGTATTCCCCCGAATCGATCGGCAACACGTAGTGACGCTTTCCATCACTCGCAACCTTGGCATAGCCGCCGGTATCCTGAATCACGCGCCCTTTGTTGGAACCACCGTGGGTTGCCTGCTGTGAATTGCAGTTCGGGCACAGAAAGCGAAGGTTCGCTGGGCTGTTGTCTCCGCTCACTCCGTTCGCATGATCGAGAACCAGGTGAAGCTGTGCACCATTCCATTCCAGCTCACCAGAATGGAACTCGCAGTTTGGGACGTCACAGCGGAACGGAATGGGCGGAGACTGTTGAGCCCGCCATTCGAGGAAATGGCGACGCGCAGTGGATTGTGAACGGCGTCCCTTGCGATACGTGAGTACGCTGCGTTGTGAGAGTTTCGCCATAGGCCTACTTTGCGGCGAGGGGGACGGCCGGGGCCGTCGCGGGTTTTGCGGGCTTGCCGTAGCCGAGGAGGCCGCGTGACTTGATGACCTCGGCGACCTTGACGGGCACGAGACTCTCCCAGGTGGGGTCGTTGTTCTTGATGCGCTGGAGCACGTCGCGGGAGAAGATGGCCAGGTAGTCCTCGTTGAAGCCCTGGATGCAGTCGATGTAGTGGTTCTCGAGCAGGTGGGCGTAGAGGTTGCGCAGGTGGTCGGTGACGTTGACGTTGCGCGCGGTGATGAGCACCTTGGCGGCGAAGGCGTGGGCGGTTTGGGTCTTGCCGGTCTCGGCCGGCCGGCCGCCTTTCTGGTAGTTGTCGTAGGCCACCTGCTGCATCGGATAGACGTAGAGCTTCACTGCGTGGCGGAACATGCGGCCCATCGATTCCAGGATGCCGCCCTCGAGGTTCTCGTAATACTTCTCATTGAAGATCTCGAGGAGGTTGTTGATGCCCATGGCGACGCCGATCATCTCCTTGGTGTAGCGGCGGAAGTAGGAGACCAGCCGGTAGAACTCGGAGTAGTTGGAGATGAGGACGGTGAAGCCGATGTGCCCGAGCATGTCCACGCGGGAGAGGAAGTCCTGCTCGTCGAGCGCGCCCTCGGCGAGGAGGTTGTTCATCGTGATCTCGAGGAGCACGACCACGTCCTTGCCCTTGACCATCGGTTCCTGGAGGAACTGGGCGGTGGCGCAGTTGAGCATGTCGACGTTGACGTGGGTGATGGGCCGGAAGCTGCCGCGCTCGACGAGGACGGGGCGGTTGTAGAGGACCTCGGAGGGCTGGAGGACGTCGCCGGTGGGGGCGAACATGACGGCGTTGGTCAGGCCGTATTTGACGAGGTGGAGGGAGAGGATGCGGTTGTCGACGTGCGGGAAGGCGGGGCCGCTGAACCTGAGCATGTCGACCTCGACGCGGTCGGTGCCGAGGTTGTCGGCGAGGGACTGGATGAATTTCTCCGGGGTCTCGCGGTAGTAGAAGGCGCCGTAGATGAGGTTGGTGCCCACGATGCCGAGGGCCTCCTGCTGGAGGACGTTCTTCTTGTCGAGGGTGCGGACGTGGATGAGGATGTCGCTGGGCTCCTCGAGGGGCTTGGTCTGGAAACGGATGCCGAGCCAGCCGTGGCCGCTGGCGCCGCTCTTGGGGTTGGCGGTCGCCACGGTGTCGGCATAGACGAAGAAGCAGGTGCGCTCGCCGCGTTTTTCCTGGAGGCGTTCCTTGAGCAGGTTGTATTCGTGCCCGAGCATGGTGACGAGGCGCTCGCGGGACACATAGCGCGGGGCCTTGCCGTAGATGGCGTCGCTGAAGGTCATGTCGTAGGCCGACATGGTCTTGGCGATGGAGCCGGAGGCACTGCCGGCCTGGAAGAACACGCGGGCCACCTCCTGGCCGGCGCCGATCTCGGCGATGGTGCCGTACTTCGTGCCATCAAGGTTGATCGTGAGGGCCTTGCGGTTCGTGGTCAGCAATTCTTGTTTCTCACTCATAAGTAAGGCGGTTGAGAGGAAAGACTATATCGGCACATTTAAATGTCTAGTCGCGTTAAATCTGCCGGAAGCGGGTCAAATTCAGGTAGGTCGGGCTTTATGCCCGACACTCCATCTGTCGGGGATAAACCCCGACCTACAAGCTCTCGGGGTGTCGGTCGGAAACCAAACTGACCCACTACCTAAATCTGCCGAAAATAGGGTCCTGGGGACTGAGCCGCTTATCGCGGCAGAGCCCCGCCCGTCCCTTTGCGGGGCCGTGGGTCTTTTTTCGCTGGCCGGGCGCACGGGGCGGCCTACCCTCGGGGCATGAAGAACTTCTTCACCTCGTTTTTTGCCTCCCTCACCGCCCTCATTGTTTTCCTGGTGGGCGGGTTTATCCTGAGCCTGCTGTTCATCGGGGCGATCGCCGCCATGGGCAAGAAGCAGCCAGTCACGGTCCAGGAGGGAGCCTACCTGGTCTTTGACCTGTCGGGCAGCATCCTCGATACTCCATCGCAAAACGACGGAATGGCGGAATTCCTGGAAGCGTTCGGCGGGGACGCGCGCAAGACCATGCAATTGCGCCAGGTCACGCGCGCGCTTGAGGCGGCGGCCGGCGACAAATCCATCAAGGGCCTCTACCTGACCGGCTCCGTGCAGCCCATGGCGTATGGCTCGGGTTATGGCGCGTTGAAGGAGGTCCGGCAGGCGCTCGAGGCCTTCCGGGCATCCGGCAAGCCGATCAAGGCCTACCTGCACTATGCCAGCACCCGCGATTTCTACCTCGCGTCGGTGGCCAACGAACTGGTGCTGGATCCCTATGGGGCGATCCTGATGCCCGGGCTGGCGTCGCAGCCGATGTTCTTCTCCGGGGCCTTTGAGAAATTTGGCATCGGGGTGCAGGTGACGCGCGTCGGCAAATACAAGAGCGCGGTCGAGCCCTACACGCGCAAGGACATGAGTCCGGAGAACCGGGAGCAGATCCAGAAACTGATCGACGACGTGTGGCAGGATCTCACCGTCACGATTGAAGGCTCGCGCAAGCTCGGGGCCGGCGCCCTGCAAAAGATTGTGGACGCCAAGGGATTCATCCGCGCCGACGCGGCGCTCCAATTCAAACTGGTGGACCGCACGGCCTACCTGGACGAGGTGCTGGCGGAGTTGAAGGCGGCGACGGACCGCAAGAACAGCGACAAGGCTTTCAAGCAGATCAACCTGAGGGAATACGCCCGGCTGGTCAGCAGCAACGGGCTGGCGGCCAAGAAATCCGCGTCCGACAAGATCGAGGTCAGCGCCACGGGCAAGGGCAAGATGGCGATTGTTTATGCCGAGGGGGAGATTGTGGACGGCAATGGCCAGGAGGACGGCTATGTCTTCGGGGCCAAGACCGCGCGCCTGCTCCGCGAGATCCGGCAGGACGATGACATCAAGGCGGTGGTCCTGCGGGTGAACAGTCCCGGCGGCAGTGTCTCGGCCTCCGAGATGATTGCGCGGGAGCTGTCGCTCCTGCACAAGCAGAAGACCGTGGTGGTCTCGATGGGCACGCTGGCCGCCTCGGGCGGTTACTGGATCTCAATGCACAGCGACCGCATCTTCGCCGAGCCGACCACCATCACCGGTTCCATTGGCGTCTACGGGATGTTCCTGAATTTCCAAGGCCTGCTGAACGACAAACTGGGCCTGACCTTTGACACGGTCAAAACCGGCAAATTCGCCGATGCCGTCACCCCGACCCGGCCGAAGACACCCGAGGAACTGGCCATCTTCCAGGAGTCGGTCGACTGGGTCTACGATCAGTTTCTGACCAAGGTGGTGGTTGGTCGGAAACTGGACCGCAAGGTGGTCGAGAAAATCGCGCAGGGCCGGGTCTGGTCCGGCAGCGAGGCGCTCAAGCTGGGACTGGTCGACGAACTGGGCGGGCTGTCGGCGGCGATCAAGTACACCGCGGCGAAGGCCAAGCTCGGCGAAAATTTCAAGGTGAGCGAATATCCGCACCCCAAGCAGTTTGCCGAGCAGTTCACCGAGGCCTTGGAAGGCCGGCGCCGGGAGCAGTCGTTTGGCGGGCCGGTCGGCCTGCTCCTGCGCGAGGCGACGGATGAGCTGAAGCTGCTGGGCAAATTCAATGATCCCCGCGGCCTGTATGCCCGGTTGCCTTTTGACCTGAGCCTGCGGTAGGCTGGCAGGAATGAATCAGGATTTCGCGCTCGCCCAGGATTGCCCGGCCACCGCCATCCCGGCGGGTGACAAGGTGCTGCTGCCGGGCGGAGCCAAGGTATTCATCACCCAGACGCTGGGCGGAAATGTGACCGTGCGAACCGACCATGGTTTATTCCGCATCGCCAAGGAGAACACGGGGCTCATCGCCGGCTACACGGCGAAAGCAGAAGTGGCCGGGCCGGTCGGAGGTGAATTCAGCGAGCAGGTGGTGTGGGATGCGCTCAAGACCTGTTTTGATCCGGAGATTCCGGTCAACATCGTGGACCTCGGGCTCGTCTATGATCTCGCGCTGGAGAAAACCCCGGCGGGCGGCCACACGGTTGAGGTGAAGATGACACTCACTGCGCCGGGTTGCGGCATGGGCCCGGTCATCGCCGAGGACGCGCGGCAAAAGATCGCCGCCCTGCCCACGGTCGAGTCAGCCAAGGTGCATATCGTGTGGGATCCGCAGTGGACCCCGCAGATGATCTCCGATCACGGACGGAAGGTGCTGGGGCTGGAGTGATGGAGGGCCGATTCCATAATAATACAGAGGCATACCGCCTAGTCCGAATGTGGGAGGGGCTTTATGCCCCGACAAAAATTCGCGCCGACTTCGGGCTGTCGGGGCGTAAAGCCCCTCCTACATTCAGGCCGAAGCATGTGCGGGACCGTATTTGAAGACGTGCTCACGCCGTCACCGTATCGAGCGAGCAGCTTTCCACCGGGGTCTCGCAGTTCGGGCGGGCGATGATGCCGGGGTAGGGCTCGGGCGAGAAAAGCCTGGCCGGCTCGCTGAGCAGGTGCTTGTCGCACACGGCGAAGAGTTCGGCCTCGGTCAGAGCCCGGCGCATGTCGTGCAGAAAGCGGCCCCCGGCATCCACGCTCTGGCCGACGAAGTTCAGGTATTTCTTCATCTTGGCGACGTGGGCGCTTTCGGGAATGCCGGGCGCGTTGGTCTCCGCGTAGAGCCGGCCGATGTATTCGCGGACGTCGGCGAGGGTGGGCTGGAAGGCGGCCCGCAGGGACGCGGGTTCTCCAAGCCGCTCGCGGGTCTGGCGGAAAATCCACGGAGTGCGGATGGCGTGGCGACCCAGCATGACGCCGGCGGCGCCGGTCCCGGCCAGCACTTCGGCGGCCCTGGCGGCGGAGGTGATGTTGCCGTTGGCGAGCACCGGGCAGCGGACCGTGCGCACGGCGTGGCCGATAAAGTCGTAGTGCACGTCGCTGCGGTAGCCTTCCTTGACGGTGCGGCCGTGGACGGTGAGCAGATCCACGCCGTGCTTGTTGATGAGGTCGAGGACGCGTGCGTAATTTTCCGTCGAGTCGAAGCCGATGCGCATCTTGACGGTGAAGAGGCCGGGCACGGCGTCGCGGAGGGAGCCGATCAGTTCGTCGATCTTGGCCGGGTCGCGCAGGAGGCCACCGCCGACGTTCTTCTTGTAGATCTTGGGGGCGGGGCAGCCCATGTTGAGGTCGATGCCGGCGATGGGATATTTCAGCAGTTCCTTCACCGTGCGGACCATGTCGGGGATGTGCTCGCCGATGAGCTGGGCGAAGACGGGCCGGCCGGTCTGGTTCTCCACAATGGAGCGCAGGATATGCTTCTCGGGCCGGGACTGGGCGTGCACGCGGAAGAATTCGGTGAAGAAATAATCGGGCGCGCCGTAGTGCGCCATCACGCGCATGAAAGGCAGGTCGGTGACGTCCTGCATCGGGGCCAGCGCGGTGAGCGGCTGGCCGGGGAGGTGGCCGGACGGAAGAGTGCGGGAGGCGGCGGTAGTCATAACCCGCGGGGTGAGGGCACCCCGCCCACAAGATGGAACCTCACGTGTCCCCCTCGTCCTTGGGCTCATCCTTCTGCTGTTTCAGGACGCGCTCCAGAATCTCCGTCATGTCCTCCACGACATCAAATACCTTGCGGGCGACGAAGATCGGGCGCTTTTGCTGGAGGGCGAGCACGATCGAGTCACTCGGGCGGGCGTCGAGCTCGAGGAACTTGCGGCCGAGCTCGTTTTGCATGTGGAGAATGATACGGGCGAAGTAGGTGCCGTCGTTGACGTCGTTGATGATGATGCGCTCGAGGCTGATTTCCAAACCCAGGAGCAGGTGGCCGATGAGGTCATGGGTGAGCGGGCGCTCCTTCTTGACGCCGTTGATCGTCATCGAGATCGCGCTGCCGACGCTGGGGTCCACGTAGATGACGAAGGTCTTGTCGTCGTTGCCGAGGAACACGGCGCAGCCGTTGGCCGTGGGCATCAGGCCTTTGATGGAGACTTCGACAATATCAGCGGACATGAGGCAAAGGTGCGTGGAAGAGCCGGAAGTTCAAGCACGGCTCAGAAGCCGTGCAGGGCGATACCGAGGGACCTGGCCTGCTGGAGCACGGCGGGCTTTCCCAACATAATGACCTTGCCGGACTCGAGAGCGGCGGCGGCGAGGCCGGCCTCGTGCATGGTCTGTAGCGTGCGCAGGCCGAAGACCGGCACGTCGAAGCGGAAGTCCTGCATCGCCTTCACAGTCTTCACGAAAAGGGTCTCGTCGGTTTTGAAGGTGCCGGCGCGGCGGAGCATGTCGTCGGTGCCCTCGAAGGCCTCGACGGCGAGCACCGTGCCCTTGCGCACGACGCAGCCCTGGCCGATGTCGAGCCGGGCGATTTCGCGGGCGATGTGGATGCCATGCTGCAGGTATTCGTCGTCAAGGGCGAGCCGGCCGGCCATGGCGCCGGGGGTGGCGAGCTGGTCATCGAGGAAGACGCGGGCGTCGAGGAGCAGCACGCCGAGTTTCCCGATCTCGGTGGCGATGGCGCCGAAGATGGACTCGGCATTGCGGCGTTTCAGGGAGAAAAGGATCGCGGCGGCCTTGAGGTCCGGGGTGAGGCCGTGGAAAAGTTTCTTGGGCTTCACCTGTCCGGCCATGAGGGCGTAGCCGGCGCCAAAATCCTTGAGGGCATCAAGCATTTTGCCGATCTGGCCGACGTTCAGGGAAATCCTTTCCCCGGCGGGGAAGCTGGCGATGAGTTCCGGGCTGGTCTCGTCGTCCATGGCGATGAGACGGACGGGCACCCCGGCGGCGCGGATGGCGGCGACCGTAATGCCCGGATAGCTGCCGCGGCCGGCGATCACGGCGACGGGACGAGCGGGGTCAAAATCCTTGGGCAGGAAGGCGGAGGGCATGGGCAAGGGAGTGTGCAGGCCAGCCCATCGCCTGCAAGCCGGCTCCGACAAATCTAGCAACGCGGAGTGGGGGCACCCGCCGTCAAAACCGGGGCTTACGACTGCGAGCCGTAGTATTTCTTGTAGCTGCGGTAGTAGCGGTAATTGCTGTAATACTCGATGCGGCGCGGCGAGAGGCCGTTAAGCACGATGCCGAGCAGCTCGTTTTTGCCTTCCCGGAGTTGCTTGATGTAAAGGCGGATGTGTTTCCGGTAGGCGCTATTGAACCGGCACACGTAGATGACTTCATCGGTGCGCTCGGAGATCAAGAGGGAGTCGGTGACGGCGCCCATGGGGGGCGAGTCGACGAGGATGAGGTCGAAATGCTGCTTCATGGCCTCGATGAATTGGCCGAAGATGGGCGTTTCCAGGATTTCGGTCGGGCTCTTCGAGCGGCCGCCGGAACGGAGGAGGTAGAGATTCTCATCCGCCTTGACCAGTCCGAGCAAGGGGTCGGTGAACGGATCGGCGGGAATCTTGGCGCCGCCCTCAAACCAGGCGATGAGGCCAGCCTCGTTGGTGAGCTTGAAATGACGGTGGAGCATCGGGCGCCGCATGTCGCAATCCATGATCAGGACCCGTTTGCCATGACGCGCAAAGGAAGCCGCGAGGTTGCAGCTGATCATCGTCTTGCCTTCGCCGGGGATGGTGCTGGTGATCAGCACGGCCTTGGGGAAGTCGAGTTTCGACTGGATCTTGACGGCGCTGTAAATGCTGAGGAAGGCCTCGGAGCCCGGTGAGCTCTTGTTGCTGTTGACGAGGGAATGTTTCTCCGTGGCGGGCACATCGCCCAGATCGGGGATGATACCCAGGAGGGTGGTGCCGATGAAGCCCTCGATGTCCCAGGCACTTTTCACCCGGTCATCGATGAAGCTCAGGCCGATGGCGACCGCGGCAAACACGAGCAGACCGAGCCCGATGCTCGTCTTGATAATGTTCCGGATGTTGGGCGTGTAGGGGGCGAGGGGGGCCTGCGCGGCGTCCAGCGGTTTGACGGGGATGCTGTCCAGATTCTTCGAGGTCGTGGTCTGATTGAGCCGGTCCAGGATCTGGATGTAGTTGGTCTTGGCGACCGAGGCCTGATTCTCCAGACTCTTGAAATCGACCGAGAGTTCGCCCAAGCGCAGCTGGCCCTGCTCCGCGTCCTTGTATTCCTTGGTGTAGGAGGCCTCGGTTTCCTTGAGTTTTTCGTATTGGGTGCGGAGGTCCGAGATGGATTGAGCCACATCCTGCCTGATCTGGTCGGTGACGACATCAATCGTATTGGCGATATTAAGCATCTTCGGATGACGCTCAAGGTAGCGCTCGCTGAGGATCGATTGCTGGTTGTTCAACTGGGCCAGTTGGGTCTTGTGGGCCGCGATATTGCCATAGGCGGAAATGTACCCGATCTCAAGGAGGTTGCCGTTCTGCTGCTGCATCCGTTCGATCTGCCCCAGGAGGTTTTCGGTCTCAATCCGGCTCAGCCGGGCACTCGTCAGGGTGGAATTGATGGCCCGGAGCCGCTCGCTGATGATATTGATGCTGTTGTCGAGAGAGACGAGGTTGTGCTTGCGGCGGTAGTCCTGCAGCTTGCCCTCGGCGGCCTCGGACTCGTGACGCAGTTCCTCGGCGCGGTTGCGGAGGTATTCCACGGCGGTCTCGTTCTTCCCGCCAACGTTTTCAAACAGGTACTTCATGAACTGCGCGACATAGCGGTTGGCAATCAGGGCGGCGCCCTCGGCGTCGCGGTTGATCACCGAGATATTGATCAGGAAACTATTGCGGATGGATTGCGGCGTCATGGTGCCGAGCAACTGGCCGACCGGCGGGGGGTTGGCCCCGGGGGCGAGGTCCTTGAGATACGGGCGCTGCAGAAGCTTGATTTCCTCGGGGGTGAGGGATTGCGCGACCATCTTGCGCAGGCGGCCGCTGGTCAGGATCTGGATATAGGTGTTGAGATCGATGTCGGAGCGGACGGCGGTGTCGACCACCTGCTCGTTCAGCACCACGCGCTCCGGGCGCTCGAACTGCATGGTCGCGACACTGGCAAACATCTCGGTCTCCTGCGCCTTGTAGTAACCCACGGAGAGGGCCACGAGCAGGGCCACGGGGAGGGCAATCCAGAGCCGCTCGCGCAGAATCACATAGTAGTCCCGCAGGGAGCGACGTTCCACCACCTGATTGTCGTTGCCGTGCAGCGAGGGGCCGCCGGATTTTTCCGAGGCGGTCGTGGGCAGGAAATCCTGGGCAGACATCGGTTGGTTACCTCAGATCAGGCGCTCCGGTACGTACACAATGTCACCCGGTTGGAGTAAGAGCGTGGAATCATCGGATTTGGTGTCTTTCTTGCCTTTGATTACACTATCAACGTCCACTGTGAAGACTTTCTTGGTGCCATCCGGCAGAATGCGGGTGACGGTCACGGCCGAACCCTTGCCGATGTCATCGATGCCGCCTGCTTTGGTGACCAGCTCGACCACCGTGAAGGTGGACTCGATGGGAAGAGTGTAGCGCCCGGCATTGCGGATGCGGCCCTGAATGGAGACCTCGCGCGGGGCATATTCCTCCACACTGACCGTCACCTGGGGGTTGCGCAGGAACCGGCCGTCCTTGTAGGCGTTTTCGATGGCGGCCTGCGCTTCGATGACATTCAGGCCACCGATCAGGATTTCGCCAATGAGGGGCAGGTTGACCCGGTCCCGGGCATCAATGCGGGTGAGACTGGTGAGGTCCTCTTCCTGATAAACGGCGATGCGGACCCGGTCGGCCAGGGCGAGCGCATGGATATAATTCTTTTTGTTAGTGATGCCTTGGCCCCCCTGGCCAAACACGAAGAGGCTGCCGCTGAGGAAAAGCGGCAGAAGGTAACGCAAGTCGAGGCGGGGGGGCTTCATGGGGATGAATTAGTAACGGCTGGTGACATCCAGGGAGAAACCATGGCTGGAGAAGGCAGAATAACTCAAGGAGGACCAGTTGCGGAAATAGGTGTAGCCGGCACCGAGCTGCCAGTGTTCGTTCATCTTGTAGCGGACCCCGGCATCCCAGCTGAAGAACGTGTCCCGGCGGCCGGCCTGATTCAGGCCGAGGAACTCATTTAGTCCAACGGCCGTGGCCAAGTTGAAGTCGATCTTGCGGGAAAAGATGTAGGTGCTGTTGAGCGCCAGACTGCTGGAATCAACCGAGAAACCGGTGGCGATGGTGTTGAAATCGCGGTTGAGCTGAAGATTGAGGGTGAGCTTGCGGGTGATCGGCCAGCCGAGCGAGCCCTGGGCGTTAAGGTGGTCGAATCTTTCGCCGCCGTTACCGGTAACGTTGCGGAATTGGTAGCCGATGCGGATGGTGCCGGACAGTTTGGCGAACAATCCGCCCGTGGCGCCTAGATTGAACCAATGGTCCACCGTCCGGCCTTCCGTTGAGGTTGTCGCCACCCTGAGCCGGTAGCCGCCAATCAGGTCAAGCTTCGAGGTATAGACATAGTACAAGTCAACGCCCTCGCTGAAATCGGAGTAATCCACCAAAGTCTGGCTGTTGCTGTAGGAGCGGTGCAGGTAACCGCTGGCCAGGGTGGCGTAAAACTTGTCGTTGACGGGGTATTTGATGTTCAGCCCGATCGGGAAATTCCACGAGCTGGTGCGCAGGTTGACGGCGCTGTCCGAGCGGGTCTCCCGGTAGGCGCTGATGGTAATGGAGCCCGTCGTGCGCCCGGTCGTCTTGTTCAGTTCCAGGGAAAAATTGGGATTGATCGCGTTTTCCTGGTTGTATTTTCCGTAGCGGACGAAATCCAGTTTCGCGACGGCATTGACTGCGATGATGCCGGCCCGGCGCTTCAACTCGATGCCCGCCTGAGCGCTGATCGTGTAGTCGCCGCGACCCACCGGCTCGGCAAACATATTGTTGCTATAGTTGAAGGTCACGCCGCCGAAGACAAACACCTGGTTGCGTGAGCCGTCGATGTTCAGCAGGGCCCAGCTGGACGGTACTCCAGCCAGCAGGGCGGCTAAAATTAGGATTCGCGCGAAGGCTCGGTGGCGAAAGGGCGACATCTTGTTCGTGGGGACTAGGTGCCGGGCAACCGGTCAGGGCTGATGACAATATTGGTTGGCGGGGTTTTCGGTACGGTGGGCTTGGCGACAATTTCCTGCGCGGCTTCATCCGCGCCGGCCCCGGCGACCTCAGCACCCGCGCCTTCGGTCGGGGCAGGTGCCGCAGCATCTCCCCCGGCGACCGCGGCACCCGGGGGTTGATCGAGGCCCAGTTCAGCCTTCTTTTCGATAATCTCGAAAGTGACGGATTTCTTGGCATTGCAGGCGGTCGCGGTGCGCTTCTCCGCCGCCTGCACAGCTTCGCGTGGAATCGGACCAATGGTTATGACCGGCTTCAGGCCAGCCGCCGCAGCTGGGCGAATGGTGGCGCGTTCACCCGGACGAAGTATCTGCCCGCCAATATCCCGGTCATTGTGCCGCACGGTGACGTCACCTTCCAGCAGATCAATGATCGTCTCGGTGGGATTGGATTCGATGGCAACCCGGCCGCCCCGGATATTCATTTCCGCGTGGGGTGTGGAGTAGAGCATGGAACTGCCGGAGATCAGCTGACTCGTGCAGATGCCCACGACGCCATGGGAGACATAGACGTCGCTCTGGGAGACGGAAGGCTCGTAGGGTTGGTCGAGCTGGGTGTTACGCTCCGGACGAAATGGCTCCTGGACAAAACGGTTGATCTCCACGCGGGTGCTTTCATCCACGAACAACCCCGTGCCGTTGGAGAAAACCAGCGAGTTGTGGGAGTTGGCCTTGGTTTCGATCACCGTGCCGGGAGCATCAAAGGCGGTGGCCTGTCGCGCGGTATAAATTTTGTCCCCGTTCTGAATTTGCGTATCACCCTTTGCCTCGGCCATGTAAATTTTGCTGGTCGGCCCTTTCTTCTTCCCCAATTGCCGTTGCGCAAATGAATTCGGAACACCCACCGCGAACGCCAGTGAGGCGACCATCAGTATTCTGATGGGGTATGTTTTCATGCCGGTTAAAATTCAGTTGTTAATTGATCGTGGCAATTAAGGTATCGGTTATTACCCAGAGATAAATAGGGTATTCCACCTATCACAAGATGAAAAGCATCAGTTTTACGCATTATTGCGTAAGCTGTTATACCAGAAAGTTTATCAACCTGCCTCTGACGTAAACAATTCGCTTGATGACTTTGCCTACCAAGTAGGGCCCGACTTTCGAATGCGCCAAAGCCAAAGCCTGCAATTGGGCTTCGGTCGCAGCTGGATCAACCGTCACGTCGCCGCGATGTTTGCCGTTCACCTGCATCACAATGGTGATTGTGCTGCTGATGAGCTTGGCGGGATCGAAGCCGGGCCAGCCGGCTGAGGCGACCGACCCACTCGCCCCCAGCCGGGTCCAGAGTTCCTCCGTGATGTGCGGAGCATAGGGAGCCAGCAGCCGGAGAAAATCGAGCATGACACTACGCGGCAGGGCTGGCTCTTTTTGGAGTGCATTGCCGAGGATCATCATTTGCGAGATCGCCGTGTTGAACTTCAGCGCCTCGGTGTCCTCACCGACCTTCTTGATGGTTTCGTGCAGGATTTTATCCGCCTCGGGCGAAAGGGATCCGGCGTCAGCGATGCGCGGACCGACCACGCCCTCGGCGTCGAGACACTCGCGCCAGATTTTTTTCAGAAAACGGTGCACCCCCTCGATGCCATTCGTATTCCAGGGTTTCATGGCCTCCAGCGGCCCGAGGAACATGAGGTAAAGGCGCAGCGAGTCCGTGCCGTAGGCGCTGATGATATCGTCGGGATTGACGATATTGCCGCGGCTCTTGGACATCTTCACGCCGTCCTCGCCGAGGATGATGCCCTGGTGGAAAAGTTTCTTGAAGGGCTCGGCCTGCGGCACGATGCCGAGGTCGAACAGCACCTTGTGCCAGAAGCGCGCGTAGAGCAGGTGGAGCACGGCGTGCTCGGCGCCGCCGACGTAGAGATCGGGCACGTCCCAATACTTCAGCGCCTCGGGACTGGCGAGCGCGCCGGGGTTCCGCGGATCGAGATAACGCAGGTAATACCAGCACGACCCGGCCCATTGCGGCATCGTGTTGGTTTCACGGCGCGCGCGCACCCAAGCCTCGCCGGCGGGTTTTGCCTGTGAAGCAGGAACCGAAGCGCCAGTCTGGACCTCGAACCAGATTTCCAGCCACGGGGTGACATTCGCCAGCGGACTCTCACCGTTGCCACTGGGCAGATAGGATTGCACCTCGGGCAGCACGAGCGGCAGGGCCGCGTCGGGCAGGGGCAGGGCGTAATGCGTGACGCCCTTCTCGGTGAAGGTGATGGGTTGGGCCGGCAGGTCTTGGCGCACCGCGGCGGCGCGCTGATAATCGGCTTCGCTCACCCAGACGATGGGGAAGGGCTCGCCCCAGTAACGCTGGCGCGAGAACAGCCAGTCGCGGAGCTTGTAGTTGATCGTGCCCTTGCCGATGCCTTTGGCCGCGAGCGCGGCGGTGATCTTCTTCTTGGCCTCTGGCCAGGAGAGGCCGTCGTAGCCGGGCGAGTTGACGACTTTCCCGTCGCCGACGTAGGGCAATTTATCCGAGCCGTCAGCCGCCTCGACGACGCGAATGATCGGGAGCTGATACTGCACCGCAAATTCGTGGTCCCGCTCGTCGTGCGCGGGCACGGCCATGATGGCGCCGGTGCCGTAGCCCATAAGCACGTAGTCGGCGATCCAGACGGGCACGCGCTGGTTGTTGACGGGGTTGATCGCGTAGCTGCCGGAGAAGACGCCGCTCTTGTCCTTGGCGAGGTCGGTGCGTTCAAGATCACTCTTGCTGGCCGCCTTGAAGCGATAGGCCTTCACGGCGTCGCGCTGCGCGGGCACCGTGAGAGAGTCGACAATGGGATGCTCGGGCGCGACGACCATGTAAGTACAACCGAAAAGAGTGTCGGGCCGCGTGGTGAATACCTTCATCTCGCCGAGCTGGGCGTTCTCCAGCTTGAACAACACCTCGGCACCCTCGCTGCGACCGATCCAAGCCTCCTGCATGCGCTTGGTCGAGTCGGGCCAGTCGACCTCCTTCAGTCCGTCGAGTAATTTCTCGGCGTAGGCCGTGATCCGCAGCACCCACTGGCGGAGGTTGCGGCGCTCGACGGGATAACCGCCGACCTCGGACTTGCCGTCCACGATTTCCTCGTTGGCGAGCACGGTGCGCAGTTCCGGGCACCACCACACCGGGCGCTCATCCACGTACGCGAGGCCCTTCTTGAAAAGCTGGAGGAAAATCCACTGCGTCCACCGGAAATACTTCGGGTCGGTCGTGTCGACCTCGCGGTCCCAGTCATAGGAGAAGCCCAGCGCCTTGATCTGCCGGCGGAAATTCGTGATGTTGTTCTGCGTGTTGGCGGCGGGGTGCGTGCCGGTCTTCACCGCATGTTGCTCGGCGGGCAGGCCGAACGCGTCCCAGCCGATCGGGTGGAGCACGTTGAAGCCCCGGGCGCGCTTGTAGCGGGCCAGGATGTCGGTGGCGGTGTAACCCTCCGGATGGCCGATGTGCAGGCCCGAGCCGGACGGGTAGGGGAACATGTCCAGCACGTAGTATTTCGGTTTGGCCGAGCCATTTTCGGCGCGAAACGCCTTGGTTTTCTCCCAGATTGCCTGCCAATGTGGCTCGATTTTGAGAAACTCGTAGTCTTTGCAAGTGGTAGCAGCCATTATGTTTAACCCGTCACTGTGAGATATTCACCTACACCGTCAACTCTCCGCCGCTGCCCTGATTTTGTCTCTGGAGTGGATATTTGCCGGCGAGTAGCCTAACCACTCGGCGTATGTTTACCGGTATCATCGAGGAAGTCGGTCAGGTCGTCGCTTTCGCCCCCGCGAAGGACGCCTGGTCGTTGCAAGTCGCGGCGCGACTCGTTCCGTCGGACGTGGCGCTGGGCGACAGCGTCGCCGTCAACGGCTGCTGCCTCACCGTCACGCGATTTGAAGCCGGGCTCGTGGGCTTCGACCTGCTGGAAGAGACCCGCCGGCTCACCAATTTCTCGGAGCTCAAGCCCGGTTCGGCTGTCAACTTGGAACGCAGCCTCAAGCCCGAGAGCCGGCTGGGCGGACATTTTGTGTCGGGCCACATCGATGCGCTCGGCCGGGTCGAGGTCTTCGAGGCGCGCGGCAAGGACCACTATCTGCGCGTGGCGGCTCCCGCTGGTTCGGGCCGCTACCTCGTGTCCAAGGGCTCCATCGCCATCGACGGCATTTCCCTCACGGTGGCGGAAGTGACCGGCGACTCGTTCGCCGTCTGGCTGATTCCCCACACGCTGGCGGCCACCAACCTGTGCGAGAAGAAAGCCGGCAGCGGCGTCAACCTGGAGTTCGATCTCCTCGCCAAGTATGTGGAAAAACTCACCGCCAACCGGCCGGCCTGAACCCTGTGAACGTTCGCGAACAACTCCTTGCCCTCAATGAAGAGCTCCGCCGCCTCAAGTCGGAGGGCCGGCGCAGCGTGTCGGTTTCCGATGAAAGCGTGGCCATGCTGCGCGCCGCGCTGGCGGATGAACCGGAGGAAGTTCCTGTAGGCGAGGTGCCCTCACCCCGCGAGGTTTCCGCGCCCGAACCAGCTTTCGTCGCCCGCCCGCCCGTTCGTCCCCCCGCGCCCGCCGCCGCCGTGGCGGCACCCTTGCCGACGCCTGTGATCACTCTGCCCGACGGCGACAAGCAGACCCGCTGGAACGCCCTGCGTGAGCTGGTGCTCAACGACCCTGTATGCACCGCGCGCGTTTTCCCCGGCAAGAAGGTGGTGTTCGGCGTGGGCAGCATCGATGCGTCGATCATGTTTGTCGGCGAAGCGCCCGGCGGCGACGAGGAGGACCAGGGCGAGCCGTTCGTCGGCCGCGCCGGGCAGCTGCTCAACCGCATGATCAAGGCCATGGGCCTCGAGCGCAGCCAGGTCTACATCGGCAACATCCTCAACTGGCGGCCCGACATGCCGCGCAACCCCGATGGCTCGCAGACCGGCAACCGGCCGCCGACGGCCGGGGAGATGGCGTATTGCCTGCCGTTCATCCGGGCGCAGATCGCCGTCATCCAGCCGAAAGTGCTGGTCGCACTCGGCAAGACCGCGGTGGACGGCCTGCTCGGCGCCGATCGCTTCAAGTCCATGGGTGCGGCGCGCGGCACCTGGCACACCTACGCCGACACCCCGCTGCGGGCGACCTATCATCCCTCCTACCTGTTGCGCCAGGAAGGCCTCACCAGCGCGAGCGCGCGCAAGATCAAGCGCGATGCCTGGGAGGACATTCTCTGCGTCATGGAGCGGGGCGGACTTCCCATCTCGGAAAAGCAGCGCAAGTATTTCCTCTGATGCAGAAGGTTTTTCTGGGCGGGCTCTTCGGGCTGGGCTTTCTCCTCACGGTGCAGGCGGAGCGGGCGGCATTCGATTTCGACCTGCTGCAGGCGCGCGCGCAGGCGCTCGCGGCCCGGCCCTATGCCGTGACACCGACCCGGGCCCCCGGCTGGTTGCAGGCCTACAATTACAGCCAGTACAGCGATATCCACTTCGAGGCCGGCCACGCCTGGTGGAAGGCGGAGCAACTGCCCTTTCAGCTGCAATTCTATCATCCGGGCTGGTTGTTCAAACAGCCGGTGCAAATGCACGAAGTGACCGGCCGGCAGCAGCGCGCCATCGAGTTTTCGGCGGCGTTGTTTGATTACGGTCGCAACCAGCCCGCCGGCCAGGTCCCGCCGGACCTGGGCTTTGCCGGATTCCGCATTCACTATGCGCTTAATCAGCCGGGCTATCTCGACGAGCTGGTGTCATTTCTGGGCGCGAGTTACTTCCGCGCGCTGGGCCGGGGCATGCACTATGGGCTTTCCGCCCGCGGCCTGGCCATCAACACCGGCGAACCGGGGGAGGAGGAATTCCCGCGCTTCGAGGAATTCTGGGTGGAGCGCCCGGCAGCTGACGCCAAGGCCATCACGGTGTTCGCCCTGCTCAACAGCCCGAGCGTGGCCGGGGCCTATCAGTTTGTCATCACCCCCGGCGCCGAGACGGTCATGGCGGTGAAGGCGGCCCTGTATTTCCGCCACAAACCCGCGGTCGTGGGCCTCGCGCCGCTCACCAGCATGTTCCAGCACGGGGAGAACACCGGCTGGTCGCGTAACGATTTCCGCCCCGAGGTGCACGATTCCGACGGCTTGCTCATGGAAACCGGGACGGGTGAGTGGATCTGGCGTTCGCTGACCAATCCCGCCCGCACACGCACCTCGACATTCACGGACCAGTCCCCGCGGGGCTTCGGCCTGCTCCAGCGCGACCGCGAATTCGCGCACTACGATGATGTTGTCGGTCATTACCACCAGCGGCCCAGTGCGTGGGTGGAGCCGGTGGGCGACTGGGGGCCGGGCACCGTCCGGTTGCTGGAGATCCCGACGCCCGACGAGACCAACGATAATATCGTGGCATGCTGGGTGCCGGCCAACCTGCCGGCGGCGGGCGAGCCGCTGGTGTTCGCCTACCGGCTGCACTGGTTCACCGATTCCGCGAGCCGGCCGCCGGCAGGACTCGTGTCATCCACCCGCGAGGGGGCGGTGCTGCATCATCCGGAGCGCCGGCGGTTCGTGGTGGATTTTGCCGGGGCCAATCTCGATCAATTTGGCGCCAACCTCGAAGCCGTCGTGACCATCAGCCCGGGGGCGCGGCTGGAAGGCGGGGTTTCCGTCCAGCGGATCGCTCCCAGTGCGGTGTGGCGCGCGACCTTCGAGCTGCTGCCTGATGGCTCGGGTCGCCCCGTCGAGCTGAGGTGCTTCCTGCGCAAGGACCAAAACGTTCTCACCGAAACCTGGAGCAACCTGTGGAGCCCCTGAACGCCTTCCGCCCGCGCACCGGCACGCCGGACCAATGGAACGCCGCCTTCATTCGCGTCGAGGATTACCTGCGCGCGCACCGGGTGCACAACCGGCTGCAGCAAATCACCATTCTGGAAAAAGTAATTGAGCGGGCCGCCCGGCGGCACGAGCAGGATCCTTCGCTGGACCCGACCACGCTCGCGGCCGAGGAGATCGACCGCATGATGGACGAGTGGTTTGGCGAACTGCTGGGCGACAAGGCCCTGCCGCACGAGCGGATCGCCGTGGAGGGCCGCGTGGCGCTGCTTCTCTCGGGCGGGGTCGAGCGCTGGCCCTACGCCTTTCTCGACGACCGGCAGGTGCCGCCGGAATTCGCCGAGGAGATGCAGCGCCGCTCCATCCAGGCCGGGCCGGACATGACCGTCACCAGCATGGTGCCGCGCGAGATCGAGCTGGGCACGCTCACCGAGGTGGCGGGCCAGACCTTCGAGCAGATTGAGAAATGGCCCATCCTCCGCGTCACGCTTCTCTGGGCCGTGTTCCTTTCCGTACTGGCGCTGGTCTTCTACGCCACCCGCTGATTGCAGAAATATTCCCGAGCATGTCGATCCAACACACCCCGACGCTGCGCGCCACCCCTCTTGATAGAGGGGACCAGGACTCCGGCTGCCTTGAATCCCCACTGGAGAGGGGTGCCCGTCAGGGCGGGGTGTGTGATCAGTGTTCGTCATGGGGTGCAGTTTCCGGCTAGAGCATGACTGCCCCCTTCACAGTCGAGCAGGTGGACAAATCGCGCGTGAGCCGGCGGCGGGCGACGTTCTTCAGCCTCATCTTTCTGCTCACGAGCCTCGCGACGTGGTTCATGGCCGACCTGCTCTGGCAGGGTCCGGTCAACCTCATCGATCTGCCGTTGCTGACACTGTTCGCGATCCTGTTTGCCAACATCGCCACCGGGTTCTGCACCGCGCTGCTCGGCCTCTACGTCCTCAACCGCGGCGACTCGGCCCGCATCACCCGCACGATCGAGGACGAGCCCCTGGCCGGCCTGCCGCTGGGCAGCACCGCCATCGTGATGCCGGTGTTCAACGAGGACCCCAGCCGCATCTTCGAGGGGCTGCGCGTCATCTACCGCTCGCTGGAGCAGACGGGGCGGCTGGCTGACTTTGACTTCTTCATCCTGAGCGACTCCAACGACCCCAACCGCTGGATCCAGGAGGAGGTGGCGTGGGCCGAGCTCTGCAAGCAGTTGAACGGCTTCGGCCGCATTTTCTACCGCAAGCGCCGCATCACGATCAACAAGAAGAGCGGCAATGTCGCCGACTTCCTCCGCCGCTGGGGCCAGAGTTACCGCTACATGGTCGTGCTCGACGCCGACAGCATCATGACCGGCGAGTCCATCGTGCAGCTCGTGGCCATGATGGAGCGCAACCCCACGGTCGGCATCCTGCAGACCGCCCCGCGCATCATCAACGGCGTGACGCTCTACGCGCGCATCCAGCAGTTCGCCAGCCGGCTCTACGGCCCGCTGTTCCTCGCCGGGCTCAACTACTGGCACCAGGGCGAGAGCAATTTTTGGGGCCACAACGCCGTGATCCGCGTCGCGCCGTTCATGCAGCACGCCGCGCTGCCCGAGCTGCCCGGCCGCGAGCCGTTCGGCGGCCGCATCCTCAGCCATGACTTCGTCGAGGCCGCGCTCATGCGCAAGGCCGGCTGGAAGGTGTGGCTGGCCTACGACCTCGAGGGCAGCTTCGAGGAGGGACCACCCACGCTGATCGACGCGGCCAAGCGCGACCGCCGCTGGTGCCAGGGCAACCTCCAGCACAGCTGGCTGCTGTCGGCGCGCGCGCTGCACCCGGTCAACCGCTTTCACCTGTTCCAAGGTATCATGGGCTACCTGAGCTCGCCGATCTGGCTTCTCTTCATGCTGCTCAGCAGCCTGCATCGGTTCAACTCGGTGCTGCAGGACGACGCGGCGCGGAACCACATCCTGATCTTTGGCTATGTCGTGCCGGTGTCCCAGGCGCTCGCGCTGTTCATCCTTACCATGGCGCTGATCTTCCTGCCCAAGTTCCTGAGCGTGGGGCTCGTCATAAAACACCGGCGCAGTGCGGCCTACGGCGGCCCGGTCCGGCTGATCATCAGTGCCGTGCTGGAAGTCATCACCTCGGCCCTGCTCGCGCCGATCAACATGATGTTCCATGCCAAGTTCGTGACCTATATTCTGCTTGGTCAGGGCGTGGGGTGGGTCACGCAGCAGCGCGCCGCCAGCGACGATCCCGACTGGCGCGAGGCCATCATCACGCATTCCGGCCAGACGTTCTTCGGCCTCGTGTGGGGTGCGTCGGCCTATGTGATCGCCCCGTCGTTCTTCTGGTGGCTGCTGCCCGTGCTGCTGGGGCTGGTGTTGTCCGCGCCGCTGTCAATTTTCCTGAGCCGGGCCGGCTTCGGCCGCCGCGCGCGCGAACTCGGGCTGTTCCTCACGCCCGACGAGACCCAGCCCGCGCTGGAACTGGCGCTGCTCGGGCGCAACCTCGAAGAGTGCTACCAGCACATGCAGCCCATCCCGGAACTGCGCAAGGACTACGGGCTGATGCAGGCGATCCTCGATCCCTACGTGAACGCCGTGCACGTCTCGCTCCTGCGGCAGCGCCGGCCGGGCAGCTACTCGGTGCGGCGGTATTTCGTGGAGCTGAGGCGGCGCCTGCTCGCCGACGGTCCGGACCAGCTCACCACCCGCGAGAAGCTGGCGCTGCTGCTCGATCCCGAGTCGATGAACTGGCTGCACGAGCAATTATGGAAACAACCCCCGGCCAAGCTCTCGCCGTGGTGGCGGCTGGCCATGCGCCAATACAACGTGCTCACCGCGACGCCCGTCACAGCGTTATATCGTTAGATGGATTGGCCGGGCTCTTTGGCCTTCAGCGGGGCTCTTCTCTTAGTCGAACGTTAACGAGGTGCCATGTCGGGGCGCAGACCCGGCATCGGCACTGGCACTTGGCTAGGCGTGTTTTTCCTGAACGTGTTTCAAAAACACAGCGGACTGTTTGAGCAAGGCTGGAACGAATATCTCCGGCTTCCACTTCTTCTGCTCGCGAGTAAGACCGCAACGAAAGTAGCTCAAGTGTGCTACTTCTTTATCGATGCGTGTCTTGATCTTCCGGTCGAAGGGCATCTCTGCCGCAGGCCAATCATAGTCCTCGGACACAATATCATCTTCGAATGCCTTCTTGCTGCGAATCTTCGTGTGAACACGGCTGTACTCGAAGAAGTCCAGCACTGCTCGCGCATGGAGCAACGTCAGCTCAATCAAGTCATTCACTTCGGTCTGTGTGCTCTTCCCTGGGCGCAATGCTTGCCAACGCTGAAAGCAGTCAGCCATTCGGCTCATTTCGTATTGAGGAGCCTCTGAAAAACTCACCGATCAACCCGGCGGGTGAGCCTACGAGGATTTTTTTGCGCCGTACGGATGATGGGGTGAGGGGAAAGAAGCATGGC
>JAYTUA010000229.1:0-3985 GCA_043745015.1 Opitutaceae bacterium
GATGAGGGAGGGTGCCCGCCTTTATTTTCGGACGGATCACGCTGAATATTTCGGCGCGGTCGCCACCCTGATTCCCAATCTGCAAACTTGGCGGATAGATCCCGCGGCGCAATGGCCGCTGGAGCACGAAACGGTCTTTCAGGCCCGTGCTCCCAGCTATCAATCCCTCGTGGCCGTCAGGACATCACATCCAGCCAGACCAGCAGGAACAACTGGCCCAGCGCCGTTGCGGCCAGAAGTCCCCATGTCACCTGCATGAATAGATTGCGGGCCAGTTTCCGCTCACCGTTGGGATAACGGGGCTGACTGGTGCTCTCCAAAAGGGAAGGGGGTGCCTGCTCCATGTTTTACAACTGTCCGAATCCTCGGGAGCTGGCAAGCGCGGCCTCGCGTCAGGAAAAGCTGATCGCGGCATAATCTCCGCACTGCGCACTATCCGGTCTGCCCGGTAATTTCTAATTTCCGGGGTTGACGCATTGCCGGGCGAAAACCTTCCTAGTTGTCCCTTTCCTGACCGGCCTCCAGTCGCAATCATGCTGTCCATCAACAAATTTCTCGGCCTCGTTTCTGCGCTATGCTTCGCGACTGTAGCTCAGGCTAATGAGGGCGAGGGTGTGGCACCCGCGGCGGCTCGACTGGTGGATCTGGGCCATGGCTGGCTCATCACCAGCAGCATGGTCACGGGTTGGGCCATCTCGGCCTTGATCATCGCTCTGATTTTCCTGTTGGTCGGCAAACCGACCGTGCTACCGGGCAAGGGCCAGGCGGTCTTTGAATCCGTACTGGAAGGCCTGCGCGACCTGTTCGAGCCCATCGTGGGCAAAAAGGCCTTTCCGGCGGCGTTTCCGCTGCTCGTCACCTTTTTCATCTTCATCCTCGTGCATAACTGGATGGGCCTCCTGCCCGGCGTCGGCACGATGGGCTGGGGTCACGATGTGGAGGGACATTTCCACCTGACCAAGCCGCTCATCCGTCCGTTCAACTCCGACTTCAACGGCACCATCGCCCTCGCGCTCATTTCCTTCGGCGGCTGGGCCATCATCGTTTTCAAGTACGCCGGCCCCGCCCTCATCATCAAGGACCTGTTCGGCAACAAGGCCGACAAGGCCGAGACGCCCGGCTGGCTTTATCCCATCCTCTCCCTGGTTTTCCTTTTCGTCGGCCTCATCGAGGTTTTCTCGATCGCGATCCGCCCGTTCACCCTCTCGGTCCGGCTTTTCGGCAATGTGTTCGGCGGCGAAAACCTCCTGCACGGCACCGGCTTCTTTTTTATCTTCTATTTTATGGAGCTGCTCGTCGGCCTGATCCAGGCGCTGGTCTTCACGCTCCTGACCTCGGTTTACATCGGCCTTCTCTGCAACCACGGCGATGATCACGATCACGCCCATGCGGAGGGCCACGCCGCCGAGGCGCCCCACTGAGACTTTCCCGCCGGGAGCGTGCCTCGCGTGCGCACGGCGGTAACTACAACCACCAACCCATCCACTAAACATGCATCCCCTCCTCGCTGAACTCACTGGCAACATCGCCAGCGGTCTCGGTCTGCTCGGCGCCGGTCTCGGCGTCGGCCTTATCGGTCAGAAGGCCGCTGAAGCCGTCGGTCGCAATCCCGGCGCTTCCGGCAAGATCCTCGTCCAAGCCATCATCGGTATGGCGCTCGCCGAAGGCCTCGGCATTCTCGCGCTGTTCCTCGCTGCCAACCAGATGGCGGCCAAGTAAAATTCCCTTCACCGGCGGCGCGAAGCCCCCTGCCTCGCGCCGCCCTTCCCTTTTCCGCCATGCTCTCACTCCTGCTCGCTACTGTTGAACCCAGCCCTGCGGCTGCCTCCGGTGGTCCCCTCGAGGGACTCCAGCAGACCTTTGAGCACTTCGGCGTGGAGCCGAAGCTGATTCTTTTCCAGCTGATCAGCTTCCTCATCCTCTTTGGTGTCCTCTACAAGTTCGGCATCAAGCCCACCATCGCCACGATGGAGGAGCGCAACCAGAAGATTGCCGCCGGCCTCAAGCATGCCGAGGAGACCCAGGCCCGGCTCGCCGCCGCCCAGCAGGAGAGCGCCGCCATCATCAAGGCCGCCCAGCTCGACGCCCAGAAGGCCATCGACGAGGCCCGCAAGGCCGCCAAGGAATTCGGCGATAAGCAGCAGGCCGAGGCCATCACCCGCGCCGCCGATCTGCTCGTCAAGGCCCAGCAATCCATCGAACTCGAGCACCGGAAAATGCTCAACGAGGCCCGGAGCGAAATCGCCCGCCTCGTCGTCAAGACCACCGAGCAGGTGCTCGCCAAGAAACTCACCGACGCCGACCGCGCCGCCTACAACGAGGCCGCCACCAAGGAACTGACGGTCCTCTGACCGCCCCCCTGACAATGGCCGCCGATAAACAAACCAAGCTTCTCGCGAAACAGCTGTTCAAGCTGAGCCTCGTCAACGGCGCCGTGTCGCCCGAGCAGGTCACGGGCGTCCTCGGCTGGGTGGAGAAGTATGCGACCCGCCGGCCCGTCGCCCTCCTCAAGGCCTATCATCACCGCATTGCGATCGAACTCGCCAAGTCCCGCGCCGAGGTTGAGCACGCCGGTCCCGTCTCTGAAGCCACTTTGAAAATGATCGAGGGGGCCATGAATCAGCGCTACAAGCGCATCATCACCGCCTCGGCCAAGCCCAACGCTCGGCTGCTCGCCGGCCTGCGCGTCCGCGTCGGCTCCGACCTCTACGAGTCCTCCGTCGCCGGCCAGCTCGCCACCCTTTCCGTCTAACCCCGCCCCTCCGCTTAAATTTTCCCCCACGCCATGAGTAACGTCATCGAACAAATCGAACAACAGATCGCCAAGCTTTCCACCAAGGCGGTCCGCAAGAACACCGGCATCATCCGCACCATCGCCGACGGCGTGGCCAAGATCGAGGGCCTCTCCGACGTCATGTATAACGAGATGGTCTCGTTCCCCGGCGGCGTCATCGGCATCGCGCTCAACCTGGAGGAGGACGAGGTCGGCTGCGTCATCCTCGGCGACGTTTCCGCGCTCAAGCAGGGCGACGAGGTCGCCACCACCGGCAAGCTCCTTTCCATCCCCGTCGGGCGCGCCCTCCTTGGCCGCGTGGTGGACGCCCTCGGCCGCCCCGTGGACGGCAAGGGCCCGATCGACGCCAAGGAAACCTACCCGGTCGAGAAAATCGCCCCGGGCATCATCGTCCGCAAATCCGTTTCCCAGCCGCTCTTCACCGGCATCATGGCGATCGACTCCATGATCCCGATCGGCCGCGGCCAGCGCGAGCTCATCATCGGCGACCGCGGCACCGGCAAGACGGCCGTCGCGCTCGACACGATCATCAACCAGAAGGGCCTCGGCGTGAAGTGCATCTACGTCGCCATCGGCCAGAAGCAGTCCACCGTCGCCGCTGTCGTCGAGAAGCTGCGCCAGTCGGGCGCGCTCGAGTACACCGTCGTCGTCGCCGCGACCGCCTCCGAGTCGGCGCCGCTGCTCTTCCTCGCGCCCTACACCGGCGTCACCATCGGCGAGTACTGGCGCGACAACGGCCAGCACGCGCTCATCGTCTACGACGACCTCTCCAAGCAGGCCGTCGCCTACCGCCAGCTGTCGCTGCTCCTGCGCCGCCCGCCCGGCCGCGAGGCGTACCCCGGCGACGTCTTCTACATCCACTCGCGCCTCCTCGAGCGCGCCGCCAAGATGTCCGACGATCGCGGCGCCGGCTCGCTCACCGCGCTGCCGATCATCGAGACCCAGGCCGGCGACGTCTCGGCGTACATCCCGACCAACGTCATCTCGATCACCGACGGGCAGATCTATCTCGAGACGGATCTGTTCTACTCCGGCGTGCGGCCGGCCGTGAACGTCGGTCTGTCGGTGTCGCGCGTCGGCGGCGCGGCCCAGACCAAGGCGATGAAGAAGATCGCCGGCACGCTGCGCCTCGCGCTGGCGCAGTACCGCGCCATGGCGGCGTTCGCGCAGTTCGCGTCGGACCTCGACAAG
>JAYTUA010000230.1:0-15733 GCA_043745015.1 Opitutaceae bacterium
GCGTGAGCCAACCCAACATTCTTTGGATCGTGACCACCCAATGGCGGGCGCAGGCCACGGGCTATGCGGGTGATGCCAATGCGCTGACGCCGTGGCTCGACGGTCTGGCGAGCGAGGCGGTCAATTACACGCAGGCCGTGACGCCACATCCGCTCGGGCCGCAGGCGCGGGCCGCCCTGCTGACCGGCCAGCTGTGTCCGGAAAACGGCGTGAGCGGATATTGGGATGCGTTGCCCAAGGACGCCCGCACCGTGGCGCACGCCTTGCACGACCGCGGTTATGCGACGGCGTTCTTTGGCAAGTGGCACCTGGCCGAGCGCGACCGGAAGGCGCCGTTTGTCGGCGAGGCGCACGCGAAGATGATCGTGCCGCCCGAACGGCGCGGGGGCTTTGACTTGTGGGAGGGCTTCGAGAGCGGGTTCCTGCTCAACGATCCGTGGCTGCACGGGACGAGGCTGGAGGTGCCGAAGCATTTCAAAGGATACCAAGCCGATATTCTGGTGCAGCGGGTGGCGGAGTGGTGTAGGTCGGGCTTTACGCCCGACATGTCGGGGATAAACCCCGACCTACAGAAACCCTACTTCTGTGTTCTCAGTCTCGAGTCGCCGCATCCGCCCTATCACGCCAAGGCCCCGCATGTGCGGGAAATGAAGCCGGCCGAGATCAAGCTCCGCGCCAATGTGCCGGCGGGTGGTCCGGTGGAGCGGCAGGCGCGGGAGGAACTGGCGGGCTACTATTCCCACATCGAGGCGACGGACCGGGCGATCGGGCGGTTGATGGCCGAGATCGACCTGTCGAACACCATCGTGGTGTTCACCTCGGTGCATGGCGACATGCACGGGAGCCATGGTCTTTTCAGGAAGGGATGGCCCTACGAAGAATCAGTGCGCGTTCCGCTCCTGATTCGGAGGCCCGAGGCGAAAGGCGAGAGGCGAGAGGATAAGACACCGATCAGTCTCGTCGATCTCCCGCACATGACGGTGGCGTGGGCGGAGGGACGGGAGTGGCATTGCCGGCGTGACAGTGCGCTGATCTCGATGCCGAGCGCGACGGAGATCCCGCTGCAGTGTCCGGTCGCGTGGCGCGGCTTTCGCTCGGCGCAGCACAAGCTGGTGCTGAATGCGGACGGGACGCCGTGGTTGTATTTCGATTTGGAACGCGATCCGTTGGAGCTGAAAAACCTCGCCGTAGATCCGGCCTATGAGCGGGAGATCGAGGAGCTTACCCAGTTGATTTAGAGAAGAAGGTCACCACGAAATACACGAATCACACGAAAGGAATGCCATTAGGGACAGGCAGGAGTTGGATTCACAGGACAGCAACCGGGGTCTCGGCAATCGTCACGAAAGGTCACCTTAGGCCTTTCGTGTGTTTGGTGTATTTCGTGGTGAACTCTGCTGTGGACTTCCGCCTCAGGCCGACTTCGCGCCGAAGAACCGCTGGATGGCGTTCTGCATATCCTCGAGCTTCACGGGCTTGGCGAGATGCTCGTTCATGCCGGCCGCGATGCAGGCTTCGCGGTCGCCGTGCATGGTATTGGCGGTCAGGGCCAGGATGACGGGCTGCTTTTCCTTGGGCAGGAGGCGGCGGATCTCGCGGGTGGCGGTGAAGCCATCCATCACGGGCATCTGCAGGTCCATGAAAATGAGGTCGAACTTGCGCTTCTGCACGGCCGTGACGGCCTCGAGCCCGTTGGCCACGGCATCAACCTTGTAACCCATCCGGCCGAGGTAGCCGATGGCGACCTTCTGGTTCACGGGGTTGTCCTCGACGAGCAGAATGTCGAGGGGGATCGACTCCGCGAGCCGGATGGCGGTGCCCGCCAGATCGGAGGTTCCCACGTGAGCCGACGCCCCGGCGATGACCCGGCGGAGCGCGTCGTGGAGCGGATAGGGCTTGATCGGTTTGGGCAGGCGGAACACCAGGGCGTCGAAACTCTCGTCGCGTTTCTGGCTGCCGTGGGCGGGGGCGAGCAGGACGATGGGCAGGCCGGGCTGGGCGGCGCGGAGCTTGGCGATGAGCTCAACCCCGGAGGCGCCGGCCAGGTCCTGGTCAATGATGGCGGCGGTGAGCCGGGTGTTCTTGGCGAGGGCCAGGGCTTCCTCCGGCGAGCCGGCGAGCCGGGGTTGCAGCGTCCAGCTGCGCAGGCATTGCTCCAGCATGGACCGGTTGACCGGGTGGTCATCGACGGCCAGCACCACGCCGTTGCCGGGCAGGGGCGGGAAGAGCGGCGTGTGATAATCGGCGAGGTGGACGGCGGAGGTCGTGATGGTGAAGTGGAAACGCGAGCCCGAGCCGGCGGTGCTCTGCACCTCGATGCTGCCGCCCATCATCTCGCAGAGCCGGCGGCAGATGGCGAGGCCCAGCCCGGTGCCGCCGTATTTTCGCGTGGTGGAGGAATCGACCTGGCTGAAGGGCTTGAAGAGCAGATTATACCGGTCGGGCGGGATGCCGATGCCGGTGTCGGACACGAAGAAATCGAGCAGGAACTGGCCGGAGGCGGGGCGGGCATCGGGGGCGAGCCTGACCTCCACGGTGATGAAACCGCGCGGGGTGAACTTGACCGCGTTGTTGGTGAGGTTGACGAGCACCTGGCGGACCCGGGTGATGTCGCCGAGGATGCACGGGGGGATGGCGGGATCGATGAAGTAGGCCAGCTCGATGTCCTTGGCCGCCGCCTGCGTGGCGAAGATATCCACGACCTCCTCAATGCACTGGGCGAGCTCGAAGGGCTGGTGCTCCAATTCCATCTTGCCCGACTCGATCTTGGAGAAGTCGAGGATTTCGTTGATGATCGACAGCAGGGCGTCGCCACTGGTCCGGATGGTGCTGACGTAGTCGCGCTGCTCGGGGTTGAGGTCGGTGTCGAGGAGGAGGCTGGTCATGCCGATGACGCCGTTCATGGGCGTGCGGATCTCGTGCGACATGGAGGCGAGGAACTCGGACTTGGAGCGCGAGGCGGCGTCGGCCTCCTCCTTGGCGCGGCGGAGCTGCACCTCGGTCTCGACCCGGGCGGTGATGTCGGTGGCGATGGCGATGAAATTCTCGACCTGGCCTTCGTCACCGACGACCGGCTGGACGTCGAGGTGGACGTGGAAGCGGCGCTCCTCGGTGGCGAGCTGGATCGCCTCGGTGGAAATGGGCAGGCCGGCGGTCAGGGCGGACTGGATGCGATCGACCGCGGTGGGATCGGCGTCGGGGCTGGCGAGGAACTCGAGCAGGGGCCGGCGGGCGACCTCGGCCAGGCGGCGGCCGGTGAGGCGGGCGTAGCTCTGGTTGGACCACTCAATGAGCCCGAGGGGATCGGTGATGATGACGGCGTTGTCGGTCTTGCTGGCGACGAGGGAGAGCTTGCGGGTCTCGGCCTGGCTGACGCGGAGCGCCTCGTCGGCCCGCTTGCGGGCGTTGATGTTCTGCACGGTGCCGAGGAGCCGGCGGGGGTGGCGGGCGGCGGAGAAAGAGGTGCACTTGGCCCGCAGCGAAAGCCAGAGCCACTCGCCGGATTTGAGATGCACGCAGTGCTCGATCTCGATGAGGGGGGTCTCGCCGCGGAAATGGGCGTCGATGACGGCGCGGACCGCGGGACGGTCATCGGCGTGGAGCAGCTCGAGCCAGCCGGTGCCGGTGGTCGGCATTTCGGCGGGGTCGGCGCTGATCATTTTCCAGATGCTCGCGGTGCAATAGACCTGGTCGGTCTCGACATCCCATTCGTAGACGCCGGCCTGGGTGGACTCGAAGGCGAGGTTGAGGCGCTCGTCGGCTGTCTTGAGCCGACCCTCGACGCGCCGGCGTTCCTCGTTCTCGGTCCGCAGCTGGCGGCTGGTGGACTCGGCGGCCCGCTGGCGGCGCACGGCGGTTTGGGCGAGATTGGCGACGAGGCCGAGCAGCAGGCTGACGCCGAGCCCCGACAAGAGGGTGAGCTCGGGCAGGAATTGCCGGCTCGCCCCGATGAAAGCGGGCCGGGGCGAGAGCGTGATGGTGAGGTGCTGATCGAGGAGGTTGTAGTGCGCGGTGCGCGTGAGCCGGGGATCAAGCTGGTCATCGCCGGCGGGCGTATCGTAAACCTTGAGGGAGGCTCCGGTGCCGGGGCGGGCGGCGGGGCTGTCGACCAGGACCTGGGTCTGGTAGCGGCGGGTCAGGCTGAGCCGCCGGTCGATCGCCGCGAAGAACTGGTCATAGTAGAACTCACCGACGACGAATCCGACCGCGCTGGCGACCGGCACATAGATAGCAAAAGTGGGTGCCTGGCCGGAGATTTCGAGCGGAGCCGCGACGCCGAAGCCGCGGGGCTGGCCGGCGGCCTCCATCGCGGCGCGGCGCAGCGGTACCGCCCCGTGGTTGAAGGAGGGGGCATCCTCGTTGCCGGTGAGCGGCCAGTAGAATTTCGTAAACCGACCCTCGTCGACCAACTGGATGGAGCGGTAGGCCTCGAAGTCCTGCACGTAGCCCGATGCCTCCCGTTCCCAGTGGGTCTTGTCGGCGGTCCCGGAGCGGGCGGCGAGCCGGGCGAGGCTCTTCAGGTGAAACTCGGACTCACCGCTGAACAAGCCCGCGATGTAGTCCATCGTGAGCTGGGTGGTCTGGTTGATGTAGGTGCGTTCGCGTTCCCGCAGGCTGACCCAGAAGCTGAAGGTGATGGTGAGACCGCAGACCGTGATGGGCAGCCACAACCAGCGCGGACCGGCGCCGGTGCCGTCCGGTTGCTCGCGGGCGGCGAGGATGATCAGGGCGCAGCCCAGCAGAATCAGGGCGGCGGCGGTGTGCGGCCCGACCTGCGCATAGTTTTGCCAGGCGGGGACATCATTGAGCCCGCTGCGGTAGGCCAGCAGGCCGGTCAGGGCGTAAGCCAGCACCACGGCGCCGACGAAGCCGAGCAGGACCGGCAGCCGGGAATCACGGGGCCGCACGGCCAGCCAGCTGATGAGGAGGGCGGCGAAGGCGCAGGTGCCGGCCAGCGCGACGGGCATGCGGGCCACATGGGCCCCGACGACCAGCGTTTCGTGGCGGACGAGCAATTGATCGAGCCCGAAATCCACGCCGAAGGGATCCTGGAGCATGGTGGCCAGACCGATCAGGCCGGCGGTGAAGCCGAGGACCAGGCTGGTTCTTTTCCACCCCAGGGCGAACAGCACCGGGGCCAATCCGATCAGGAGGAAGCAGGCGGCGGCGTTGGCCGGGAGCGGGACGTCATAGGAGCGCGGCTGGACCAGAGCGACGGTGCCCGACCACCAGCCGGCCAGAACCAGCAGCCCGTAGAGCGCCAGCACGGCAAAAGGGATGAGGTGACCGAAGCGGTGCAGGGGTCGCAGGTGGCGGCTCGAAATGGGCGGCATGGAGGACTCGGCCAAGTGCTACGGGAGCACTTTTCGCAAGGCAACGGTATTACCCGGTGCGGGCAGTGGGTCAGTTTGGTTTCCACACCAATTCGCTCGTTTGTAGGTCGGGGTTTACTTGTCAGGCCATAGCTCGCAGAGCGACGGCTGATCCCCGACAGTTTGTCCTTGGGTGTCGGGCATAAAGCCCGACCTACAGCAAACAAACCCATTACCCTGGAGGAACCCTGGCTAAGGCTTCACCGTGGCCGGGAGGTTTGCCTCCACCGGTTTGGCCGGTTCGGGAGCGCTCGGAGTGGCGGATTGGCCGAGGTTGACCGACCACTTGGGGTCGTCGAGGCGGCCGCCGAGCTTGAGTTCCAGGATGCTGGTGAGGGGATTCAGCACGAGGCTGACGGCGGCCGCGAGCAAGCTGCCGGGCTGGTCGTAAGGCTTGAACTTGGCGCTGAAATCCAGCGCGTTGGTCGCGAGGGTGTAGTGGCCGTGCGCGTCGATGACGGCGCTCGGGCCGGTGACCTTCAGGTCGCGGAAAAAGAGGGCGCCATCCTGCAGCTCAAAGCTGGAGCGGGCGGCATCCAGTTTCAGGGAGGAGAAGCTGAGCGAAAGGCCGCTGAGCACCTGGGAGAGCAGGCCGAAGAGGTGGATCTCGCCGAGTTCGGCGCCGGTGAGCGCGGCGTTGCCGGTGCCCTTGAAGCTGGCGATGCTCGCCGGGTCGCCCTGGGCGGAGAGGGCGACATCCAGGCTGCTGTTGGCGGTCTGCTGGAAAAATTTGCTCTCGGCCGGGACGACGTAGGGCTGGCCGAGACGATGGGCGTTGTATTCCTGCACCGCGCGGATGACGCGGCCGAGGCTGGCCTTGTTGAGGTAGGCATCAAAGCCCAGCCGGCGGGCGGCGGGCGGGCCGACGAGGGTGGCGCGCCCCGCCCCCTTTCCGCCGGCGGTGGTGAACTCGATCTCGCCGAGATGCACCTCGGAGCCGCTGATCCCGCCGGCCACGCGCATGGTGTCCAGCGGGAAGCCAAAATAGTGCAGTCCGCCCCGGGCTTCGCCGGTGAAGCGGTAGGCGGGGGCGCTGCCGTCGACGGCACCCCAGGCATGCACTTGCGGCGGTGACGTGAAGCGCAGCGAGGCGAGCACCTCGTTGGCCCGGCCCTCGAGCATGCGGCCGAGCACGGCGGGGTCGGCGTTGGTGGTGAAATCAAATTCGAAACGGGCGGCGTCGCGGCCGTTGGGCACGCCGAAACGCTTGAAGGTGCCGGTCAGACCCTGGGTGCCGCCGGCGCGCGTGGCGTGGAGCGTCAGACCGTGCGTGAAGCTGGGCCGCACGAATACCGTGGCATCCACGTGCTCGAAGTCGCCGCCCCACACGGTGGCCGAGCGCGCGAAGGCCCGCACGAAGCTGGTGCTGCGGGACGGATCCTTCCAGCGGCCCTGCAGGTCCACCTCTGCGGCGGGCGGTGCGACCGGGAAGGCGAAATATCGATTCCAAAAAGCCAGCCACCAGTCGCCGCGGAACCAGCCGTTGATGTCGGCCGGCCGCAGCCGGCCGTCGAGCAGCATGCGGTAGTCGGTGGTGGCAAAATCCATCCAGTACGAGCCGCGGGCCTCGTTCTCGCCCATGATGACCCGGACGTCGTGGGCGAGGAAGCTGGGGCCGACCAGGTCGATGCGACCGCGCGCGGCGGTGATCTTGACGCCGTGGGAATCGAGCCGGCCCGCATCCACCCGACCGGCGACGCGGTCGAAACGCCAGCCGGGCGCGAGCACGGCGTCAGCCTCGAACGCCAGGGTGTCGCCCATGACGAAATAGGGCGCCGCCCGGGGCGTGTGAGCGAGGAGCACGCGGTTGAGGAAGTCGGGAGCGACGCGCCCCTCGGCGTGAATGCGCGCGCTTTGCTCGGTGAGACGGGCCTCGACCTCGGCGGCCAGGAATTCGCCCTCAATCTGGGTGGCCAGGGTGCTGCGGAGGGCGGGCCAAGCCGACAGGTCGGCGCGCACCATCGGGCCGACGGCCTGCTCGCCCAAGTAATCCACGGTGCCGGCGGCGGCCTGGATTTCGAGTACGCGACCCGTGAAATGGGCGGGGTCCACTTCGGCTTGGAAAATGGCGCGGAGGTTTACCGCCGTGATTTTCCCCCGGAGGTTGACCCGCCGGGCGGCGAGATGCACGCGCAGCGGCTGGGCGGTCCGGCGGTCGAGCCGCAACTGGGTGCCGGCGGCGAAGGCACCGAGCACCACCGGCTGATCCCACGGCTGTCGCGCCGCGCCGGCGGTGAAGAGCAGATCCGCGGTGTTGCCCAGCACCGGGTTGACCGCCAGCCGCACGGCCAGGGTCGGCTCGTCGAAGGCTTCGAGCCGGGGCAGGAGCGGCGCGATTTGCCGGGCCGTCTGGAGAAAGCGGGCCGTGAGTGCTTCCAGCGTCAGCGGCACGGCTCCCGCCGCCGGGGCCGGGCTGGCGATCTCGCCTTGCACCGTGAGTGCCAGTGAGCCCAGGCGGCCGGCGAACTGCTCCACGCGCCAGAGCTTGCCGTCGTGGCTGAGCACGGCGGTGAGCTCGCGGACGACGGGCTCGGTCGCACCCGTGGGCGAGAGCATGGCGGGCAGCAGCAACGCACCACCCTCGACGCGGATCTCCTCCGGCAGGGTCCAACCGGAGAGCAGGGACCAGAGGTTGTGGTGCACATAAAGCAGGCGGCAGGTGAGCAGCGGGTCGTCAAACGGCCGGGAGCGCAGTTGCACGTCCTCCAGCAGGATCTTGCCCGTCGGGTCGAAGCGGGCGCGGCCGAACTGGAGGGCGAGGCCGGACCGGGCCAGCTCGACCTCGGCCCGCCGCAGGACAAAGTCGGGCACCGGCAACTCCCGGGCGAGGGCGATATAGGCCAGGGTGACGAACAGCGTGCCCAAAATAATCCACAGGGCCCAGCACGTGACCGTGAGGCAGCAGGAGGCGCAGAAGCGCAAAGCGACGGTTAAGCTATGGGGGGATGAGGGCATGCCTACTGTAGCGGCGGCTGGCACTACGGGTTACATTGGCGATTTTTGCTCCGGAAAATTGTAGGCGGGGTGCCCTCACCCCGCGAGTCGGGCGCTTAGAGCGGGGTGAGGGCACCCCGCCCACAATAAACCCAAGTTGTCACGCTACAGTTCAAGGCTTCGGGGCAACTGGATTCGGTTCGACGGGGGTGGCGACCGGGGCGGGGATTGTGGGACCAGTGGTGACGGGTGTAGCGGGGGCCGGCGCCGGGGCCACCGGGCCGGGATCATTTGGTCCGCTGTACGTCATGGGGAAAAGGGCATCGAGCAGCTGCTGGGTCACGAGGAAGACCACGCCGCCGAAATCGGCCGTGCCGGCAAACTGGGTCGTGCCGCCCAGGCGCTCGGTGAGGAGCAGGCTGGCGGGGGTGCCTGAGGCGGTGCCACTGCCATTGAAGGAGATGGTGTAATCAATCCGGTAGCGCCACGGCCGGGGGCCCTGCGGGGTGTCGGCGTGGTCGGGGGAAAAGATGTCGGCGGTGAAACGCTGGGCGCGAAGCTTGCTCAACTCCTCGATCAGGCTGGCGATGAATTTGCGGGCCGCTTCCGGCTGCACCAGGGCCAGGGCGGCCTCCCAATTTTTGTCATCCTCCCGGAGCTTTTGCGTATAGATGGGTTTGCCCGTGGAGAGGTCGATGACGGCGAGGCTCGTCAGCAGGGCGCCCTCGGGCAGCTCGCGCAGCTGGCGCTGGCGGTAGCGCAGGGCGAGGGCCGGGGTCTCATCGAGGAGGTCGGGCAGGATCTCGTAAACAAAGGGGGGATTGGTCAGCCGGGCGAAGGCCTTGCCGGGTTGATCGGGGGAGACGCCGACTTGGAGCACGAGGGTGGAGGGATCCTTGCCGCCGGGGCCGCCGCCGGTGTTGAGGCCGAGGGTGATCTCGCGTTCGGGCCGGTTGAAGCCGTAGTTCTCCGTGTCGGCGGCGGAGGGGGCGTCGCTCAGGAATTTCCGGGCGGAGAGCAGGCGGATTTTCTTGAGCAGCTCGGCCAGCAGTTCGGGGTCGGCGGCGGCGGTGACCGGGGCCTGGCCGGTGGTGCGGACGACGGCCTGCCACTGATCCTTCGCCGCAACTTTGGCGGCAGGGTCGGCCGGCTGAGCCGGGCCGGTGGCGGGGGCGGTCGGTTCCAGTTTCTGGAGCGAGAGTTCGGGCTGGCCGGGGGCGGAAATCGTGAGGGAGGTGACGGTGGCAGGATCGAAATCGGTGACGTGCGGGTCGCGCAGGGTTTCCTGCGAGGAGCGGAGCACTGCGAGCAGCGGGGCGGGCACGGCGGTGGTGAAGACGACGGCCTTGTCCTCAATCTTGGCGTAGTATTCGCCGGCGGTGGCGGTGGCATTGCCGAGGAGCAGGGTTTCGCGGCGGGCGTTGCCCTCGAGGGTGACGCGGAGGGCGGGGGTGGTGAGGCCGGTGCGGTCGAGGTCGGTGTCGCGGGGCTCAAGGAATTTTTTGGCGTTGAGGGCGTTGAGGGCGTTGATGGCGACCTCGACGGAAATCTTCGTGGCGCGGGCCAAAATGGGGCTCTCGAAGCTCCAGCGGGCGGCGGCATCGCGGCGGAGGCGGACCTTGAGATTGGAGGGGGCGGCCGCCTGGATGTTGAGGGAGCGGACCTCGAAGACCGGGATGGTGAAGATCGTATCCGCCCGGAGATCGCCGAGGGCCAGGCCGATGCTGTCGGCGAGGCTGCGGCCGACGACGTGGATGCGGGCGCCGTCGGGCGAAAGGACGTAGAGGCGGTTGCCGCTCTTGGTGTCGTCACCGATCAGGAGCTTGTAGGATTTTTTCGCGGCGGTGAACTCGACGGTGTAAGCGGGCTCGGCGAGGCCGTAGTCGGCGAGGGTCTGGCCGCTCTTGGCGAGGTCGGCGACGGCGAAGCTGGTGATGTTCTTGAGAAACTGGAGCTCGTTGTGGATGAGGGAGACGGCATTGGGGTTGGCGGGCCACTCGTAGGGCGCGGTGAGCCACCACGCTTCGCCGCGCTTTTCAATTTTCACGGACTCGCCCAGGCGGCTGGTGCGGGTGAGGGAATCCATGCTGGCGATCTCGGTCGGGAGCACGCGGTGGCTCGCCTCGAGCAGCATGCGCGCGTCGACCAGCGGCCGGTCGTAATAATAAATGTAGCAGAACAGGACGACGTTCAGGAAGAGGAGGACGACGGTGACTTTGGAGCGCATGGCAGAATAGGATTAAGTTCTAAGCGCGGTCAGTTGCGGCGGGTCCAGTAGACCCCGAGGCCGAGCAAGGCGACGATGCCGGGCACCCCGAGGAGGAGACCGAGGCGGAGGCGGACAAGTTCCTCGGCGCTGAGGGCGAGCTGGAAACGCTCGATGGGGCGGACGGGGATGTTGAGCAGGGTGTCGCGGTCGACGGCCCAGTTGACGGTGGCGAGGAAGAGGTTGAGGTTGCCGATGGTGATGATGCGGTCGTTGGTGACGAGATCGGCGGTGCCGATGACCGCGAGGCGGCCGCCCGGCACGCTGAGATCGAGGGCGGCGGGCTTGAGGCGCTCGGAGATGACCATGACGCCAAGTTCGCCTTTCAGATCCTGGCCCGCGTCGTATTTGGGGGTGACGCTGCGGATGCGGTAGCTGCTCTCCCCCCAGGCGGCCGGGCTGGTGGCGATGAGCTTCTTGACCCGCAGGCCGTCGTCGAGGGAGCGGCCGCGGTCGTCGCTCACGACGCGGGCCGGGCCGACGATGAGCGACATCTCGTTGTTGATGAGATTGTCGGTGATCTTGCTGGTGTCGCGACTGAAGCGCCACAGCCGCATGTCACCGGTCTCGGTGCTGCTGTTCGGATCGGGGTCGAAAATGACGTTGTCGTAAACGATGATGCCCCAGTCGAAGAGCAGGTTCTCCAGCCCATGGGGGATGCCGTAGTCGAGGAGGAGGAAAAGCCGGCCGGCGCGGGTGGTGAGATAATTCCGGAACAATTCCTCCTCGAAGGGCTGGAGGCGCCCTTGCGGCGAGGCGACGATGATGAGTGCGGCGTCGTCGGGGATTTTCCGGTTAAGGTTCAGGTCGAGGCTGGCGACCTCGTAATTGCGGGCCCGGAGCTCGTCCCGGATGCCGGAGAGGCCGCGGCGGCGGTCCACCTCCTCGGGGCGCATCTCGGCGTGGCCGGCGAGGAAGTAGATTTTTTTCTTCACCGGACTGGAGACGTCGAGCAGGGCGGCGGTGAGGGTGGATTCGCCGCGGAAGCTTTCGCGGCGGCGGTCCTTGGTGTGGTAGAAATCGCCGAGGGTGAGGATGCGCCGGTGGTTCTCACTGAGGAGCACGACCTGGTTGGGCGTGTCAAGGCCGAGCGCCTCGGCGTCGCGGCGGTTCTGATAGACGTCCACGTAGCGGACCTCGATCTTGCCCTTGGGGTTGTTCCGGGACTGGTAGGTGTACTCACGGAGCAGGCCGCTGATATCGCGGTAGGCCTGCGTGAGTTCCTCGTCGGTGCCGTCGTTGGCAATCGTGACCATGATCCGGACATCGCGGTCGAGCTGCTCCAGGTAGGAGCGGGTCTCGGGGGAGAGGGAATGGCGGCGGTGCTGGGTGAGGTCGAAGCGCCAGGCGTGGTTGAGGGCGAGGTAATTGAGCCCGGCGAACAGCGCGAGGAACAGCAGGGCCTGCAGCACCAGGTTGATGAACCTGATCCAGCGGGCGGCGCGGAAGCTGTCGTAGTTGACCATGGCGCAGGTTAGTAGGTCTGATGCCGCGAGTGGTTTTGAATTACGCGCCATTTCCGTCTGTTTGTCAGGCTGAGCGAAGCGAAGCATCCAGGCGTGCATCCAACGCTGGATGCTTCGCTTCGCTCAGCCTGACATTGGTTCGTTTGCATGGCTCAGCTGCTCAGAATCTTGGCCTCGACGCCGAGGATGCTGAAGATGAGGGAGAGGATGCAGCCGGTGAGGTAGAAGAAGACCTGCCGGGTATCCACGATGCCATGGGTGAAGTCGTCCACGTGGCCGGGGATGCGGAGCGACTCGACGGCGGACTTCACGGGCGAGAGCAGGTCGTTGTTCAGGGCGGAGAGTTCGCTCACGTAGCTGAGCCCGCCGATGAGACCGAGCAGCACGGTGAAGCTGAGGATGCCGGCGACGGCCTGGTTGCGGGTGACGGCGCTGGCCAGGACGCCGACCGCGATGAAGAGCAGGCCGCTGACGGCGATGAAGAGGTAGCCGCCGAGGAGCGGGCCCGCGTCGAGGTAACGCGTGTCGCGGGCGTAGAGCTGCAGGATGTAGTGGAAACCGAAGGTCGAGGCCCACAGCAGCATATAGAACAGGTAGGCGGCGGAGAACTTGCCGAGCACGACCTCGGTGGTGCTGACCGGGGCGGTGAGCAGGGTCTCGAGCGTGCCGAGGCGGCGTTCCTCGGCGAAGCACTTCATCGTGAGCAGCGGCACCATGAAGAAGACGGGAATCCAGAAGAGCTGGAAAAAGACGACGGCGGGCGGGGTCTCCTGCGGCGTCTTGCTGTAAACATCGAGGATGCCGGTGAAGATGAAGCCCATCACCAGCAGGAAAAGCACCGCGGCGATGTAGGTGCTCGGGTTGTAGAGCAGGGCGCGGATCTCGTGCGAGAGGATGGTGAAGTAGTGGCGCATCTAGGGAAGGCAGGAGGCGGGAGGCAGGAGGCGAAGCGCCAGGCTTGTGAGGCCGGCCTTATTCAGAAACACACCCCGGCGCTGCTCGCCACCCCTCTTGATAGAGGGGATTAAAGGGGCTTGATTCCCCTCTGGAGAGGGGTGCCCGAAGGGCGGGGTGTGTTGGTTGGGATGCATTCGATCAGACCTTGGGCAGCGGGGCGCGGCTGTCGCCGTGCAGTTCCTTCTTGTCCGGCAGGCGCGCGTCCCAACTACGGCGGGTGGCAGCGAGGAAGACGTCCTCCAGCGAGGGCTGGGTGCGGCCGAGGGAGCGCAGGCGGTAGCCGGCCGCGGGGAGGGCCGCCAGGATTTTCTCGCCGAGGTCGGCCTGGGCGTCGGTCATGAGCAGAACAACCTGGAAGCCGTCGGGTGTGACCGGGTCCTGCGAAACGATACGGAGGGTGGGCTCGATGCCGGGGAGCTGGGCGGCGAGGCCGGTGGCGTCGCCGGAGAGTTCCAGGCGGTAGGTGGTGTGGCCGAACATCTCGTGGCGGAGGTCGGCCGGCGAGCCCGAGGCGACAATGCGCCCGCCGTTGATGATAAGCACGCGGTCGCAGGTCTCCTCGATCTCAGGGAGGATGTGGCTGGAGATGATGACGCTCATGCGGCCGCGGAGGCTGGCGATGAGGTTGCGGACGATGATGATCTGGTGCGGATCGAGGCCGATGGTGGGCTCGTCCATGATGATGACGGCGGGCTCGGCGAGGATGGCCTCGGCGATGCCGACACGCTGCTTGTTGCCCTTGGAGAGGCGGCCGAGGATGCGGTGGCGGTTGCGCTTGAGGTCGCAGAGTTCGAGGACCTCGTCGATGCGCGCGCGGAGTTTCGCCCGGGGCATCTCCTTGAGCCGGCCGCGGAACCAGAGATACTCGGAGACGCGCATGTCCTCGGGCAGCGGGTTGTTCTCGGGCATGTACCCGACGTGGCGCTTGGTGGCCTCGGGGTGGCTGGCGACGGGGTGGCCGCAGATGAGGACGGAGCCCGAGTTGGCCGGCAGGTAGCCGGTGAGGATGCGCATCGTGGTGCTCTTGCCCGCGCCGTTGGGACCGAGCAGGCCGACGATCTCGCCGCGCTTCACGGTGAAACTCAGGTTATTGACCGCGGTGAGTGAACCGTAGGATTTGACCAGATTGGTGACCTCAATGGTGATGTCGGGAATTTCGGCCATGCCGCGGGTGCGTAGGGGAGTTAGACGATGATTAAGTCCGGCGGGCAAGCCTGCGTATCAGCCGGCGGGAATGGTCTCCCGGCTAAGTGTGACCTCGCCGGCGCGAAAACGCTCCATGCGGCCCGGCCGGGTCCGCACGATGAGCGAGCCCTCGTCGTCGATGCCGGTGGCGGTGCCGGTGATGGTGCGGTCGCCCTGGGTGACGGTGACCGGGTGGCCGCGCAGCACGTCGAAGCGCTGCCACAGGGCGGCAAACCGGTCGCGGTAATCGTTCTCGATGAACTGGCCGTAGGCGGTGAGTACGCGGGAGATCAGGGCGGCGGCGAAGCGGTTGACCTCAACCGGGGCACCGGCGGCCTCGGCGAGCGAGGTGGCGCTGCGGTGGAGCTCGCGGGGCAGGTCGGCCGTGCGGGCGTTGAGGTTGAGGCCGAGGCCGAAGACGAGGTCGCGGACCTGGTCGGAGTCGATGCGCGCCTCGGTGAGCATGCCGCCGGCCTTGCGGCCGTGGACGAGAAGGTCGTTGGGCCACTTGAGCCCCGGCTCGATCTTGCAGAAATTGGCGGCGAGCTCGCAGATGTTGAGGCCCATCCAGAGGGTGAAGTCCTGCAGCCGGGCGGGCTCGAGCGTGGGGCGGAAAACAAAGGTGCCGTAGAGATTGCCGGCGAGCGGGCTGTGCCAGCTGCGGCCCCGGCGGCCCCGGCCCTGGGTTTGCTCCCGGGCCAGGATCACCAGCGGGGTGCGGGTGCCGGCGGCGAGATGGCGCTCGGCTTCGCTGTTGGTGCTGTCGACCTTGTCGAGCGTGATGAGATTGGGCTGCCGGATGCGACCGGCCAGGTGGGCCAGGATCAGGCTGTGGTGGAGCTGCGGCGGGGTCTGCACCAGCCGGTAACCGCGGCTGCGGGCGGCCTCGAACACGAAGCCCTGGCGCGTGAGCTTCTGCAATTGCATCCAGACCGCCACGCGGGACAGGCCGAGCAGCTTGGCGAGGCGGTTGCCGGACACGTGGCCGGCGTCGGCGGAGAGCAGTTCGCGGAGGATGATGACTTCAGTGTCCGGCATGGAAAATAGCGTCGCGGCGGGGCAAGGGAGCCCCTACGAAAACAGAGAACGATGGGTGCGCAAATGTCATTTGAAGGATTCGTGGATTCGGTCGCGGCGGGAACGCCGCCGGCGGGGGTGAGCCGGGCGTTGCTGGCGCTGTGGCATGACGCGCACGGCGAGTGGGACCAGGCGCACGAACTGGCCCAGGCGGCGGGCGGACGCGAAGGCGACTGGGTTCACGCCTTCCTGCACCGCAAGGAGGGCGACCAGATGAACGCGGGCTACTGTTATGCCCGGGCGGGGCGTCCGGCGGCGACCGGGGAGCCGGGCGCGGAGTGGGAGGCGATCGTGCGGGCGCTGCTGGCTTCGGGCTGATTTGTAGGCGGGATATCAGAACAATCCAACACACCCCGGCGCTGCGCGCCACCCCTCTTCAGGAGCCTCTGAAAAACTCACCGATCAACCCGGCGGGTGAGCCTACGAGGATTTTTTTGCGCCGTACGGATGATGGGGTGAGGGGAAAGAAGCATGGC